>NZ_JBXSOR010000009.1:0-266418 GCF_057784455.1 Martinezella sp. CNPSo 3890
TTATTCCGGCGTTCGTATTCTTTCAAGAGCATTCAGTCCGAGCACTTCTGTTCTGGCGATCTAAAAGACCACAGGGTACAACGGGCAAGAGATCGGTATAATGAGGCAGTCAAAATCTGCTTCTGACGGAGCACCCCACATCACCTGATCTAAGATAATGGTTTTTCAGCTAGCTCTCCGGCAACAGCCTCATCGATCGGAGTGTCATAGGTCATCAGCACATAGCCAAGCACTGTATAGAAGCCGACTGTGGCAATGAGGTCGAACACCCCTTGCTTTCCCAGCAGGGCCGAAAGCCCTTTTTCCAGATCGGGCGGCAGGCGACGCAGATCGAACAGTGCATCGACGGCCTGAGTAATAAGACCGTCCTCTCCCTCCGGCGTGCCTCGTAGTGTACGGATACGCGCATCGGACATTCCGAGCGCGCGGGCGCGACTGACATGGTGCGCCCATTCATAGGCAGAGCCCATCCGGTGAGCAGCACGCAGGATCACGACTTCGGAGCGGATTGGACCAAGGACGTTATCCTTGACGATGTGCTGGCGCAGCGGAGCCCAGGCTTTGAGGAGCGCTGGATGATGCGCCATGGTGCGGTAGACGTTCAGTGCGCCCGCGAAGCCCGGCAGCATGTCGGTAATTTCGTTCGGCCATTTGTCGTCTGAAAGGGGCGGGCAGGGGGATGTTGTCATCACGAGGGCTCCGGAGATCAGGCCGTTACGGCGGCGTGAATAGCATCGGTCAGCCGGTCGGCGATCATATCAATCTCGTCCTCGCGGATGATGTAGGCAGGAGCGAGCAGGACATGGTCCCCGTAGCGGCCATCGATCGTGCCACCCATGGGATAGCACATCAGACCTCTCTGCATGGCTTCCTTCTTGATCCGGGCATGGATCTTACGCGCAGGGTCGAAGGGCGTCTTGCTGTCCCTCTCCGCTACGAGCTCGACTCCGCGAAACAATCCGCGTCCACGAATATCTCCCACATAGGGCGAGCCGCCGAGACGGGCTTCGAGCCCGGCCTGAAGGCGCTCACCCATCACAGCGACATTTTCCATCAGGCCGGGCCGTGTGAGGATTTCGACGACTTTGTTGGCGGCAGCAGCAGCCATCGGATGGCCGATATAGGTATGACCATGCTGAAAAAGCCCCGAACCTTCAGCGAAAGCCTTATAGATCCTGCGTGACAGCATCACTGCGCCGATCGGTTGGAAACCGCCGCCCAGACCTTTAGCGATGGTGACGAGATCGGGCACGATACCTTCCTGCTCCAACGCGAAAATCGTTCCCGTACGCCCCATGCCGCACATGACCTCGTCGAGGATCAGGAGGACGCCGTATTTGTCGCAGATGTGCCTAATCTTCTTGAAATAATCAGCGATCGGACCGACCGCACCAAGCGTGGCGCCGACGACGGGTTCGGCGATGAAAGTCATGACCTGATCGGGCCCAAGTTCCAGGATTTTGGCTTCCAGCTCCGCTGCCAGACGGGTTGCGTAGGCTTCCGGCGTTTCTTGCGGCAACTTATCGCGATATGCGTAGCAGGGCGAGATATGGTGCGTCTCTGGCAGAATGGGCTGGAATTGCGCGCGTCGCCATGCGTTGCCACCTGCGGCCAGCGCACCGATCGTATTGCCGTGATAGCTCTGCCGGCGTGCGATGATATGGCGCCGCTGCGGCTGACCGATCTCCACGAAGTACTGGCGGGCCATCTTAAGCGCAGCCTCCACGGCTTCCGAGCCGCCCGAAACCAGATAAACGTAATCGAGACCCTCAGGCGTCAGCACCACAAGTTTCTCGGCAAGCTCTTCGGCTGCATCCGTGGTGAAGAAGGATGTATGGGCATAGCTGATGCGGCCCATTTGCTCCCTCATAGCTTCCAGCACTTCGGGGTGATTGTGGCCGAGGCAGCTGACGGCGGCACCGCCGGAACCGTCCAGATAATGGCGGCCTTCGCTGTCAATAATGTAGACCCCCTCTCCAGCAATGGCGTGTGGCAGATCGGATGCGATGGAGCGGTGGAGAATTTTGGTCATCGGTGTGTCCTGGCTGCGCGCTGTTCGCGGTGACGGAGAGAATGTCGTCACGAGCCAGATTGCAGATTTAAAGGACGAGTGCAACGATTGTTTTATATTATGCGAAACGAGACGATTGTATCTTCTCTCGACAATTCGGTGCGGAGCGAAGTGGCGCGCTGTAAAATATTGACTTGCGTGCAGGTCTCGGGAACAGCATGATTGAAACAGTGAGGCACGGCATGAACCAAGTGTTGCAGAACGATTCTCTGCGTTCGCATATTGTCGAACGCTTCGACGGTATGTCGCCGCAATTGCAACAGGCGGCTCGTCACATCATCGAGCATCCACAGGAAGTGGCGCTCGTCTCCATGCGGGAACTTGCGCGGAACGCCGGTGTGCAGCCCTCGACTATGACTAGGCTTGCGAAGTTCCTGGGTTTGTCCGGTTATGACGACATTCGCATGCATTATGCCGAGGTTATCCGTGGCGGTGGCGAGGGCTTTGCCGCTCGCGCGGCTCTAAAAGGAGGACATCGGAGCGGTGAAGCCAAAGAAGGCTTGGCGGAACGGATGCTCAGCGGGCTTTCGGCACAGATTGCCAGCCTTTGCGAGCCCCATTCGCTGGAACGGCTCGGTTCGGCCGCAACTCGGCTGCACGAAGCACGCCGGATCTATGTTCTCGGGCTCCGCTCCTGCCACTCCGTGGTATGGCATTTCCACTATGTCATGAACTTGCTCGGCGAAAAAACCGTGCATCTCGATGGTCCGGCTGGAACGGGCGGCGACGGGCTCATTCGCGCCGGCGCGCAGGACGTTCTGCTCGTAATCTCAATCAATCCTTATGCCCGCGTGACGCTTGAACTGGCGGAAACCGCCCGCGGCAAGGGATTGGGAATCGTTGCGATCACCGACAGCGAGGTTTCTCCACTGGTTTCCATCGCCGACGACCTCATTCTCTGTCCGACCGAAAGCCAGACCTTCTTTCACACGTTGACGCCGGCGCTCGCTATCTCGGAAGTCCTATGTGGGTTGCTGGCAGCGCGGGACGAGTCTGCGGGCCTTGAGGAGTTGAAGCGCGTAGATCAGCATCTTAAAGCCCTGAACACCTATGCGACATCTATTCCGCGTCGGAAGATATGAGCCGGATCGCCGTCATGGGTTATCCGCTTCGATCCGCAGGTCCTTGATCAGCGCTTCACGCCTCGCAAGGGCGCTGACGGCGCTTTCGCCCAGAATGCGCGCAACGAGGTTGAGCAGGCCCTCGCAGAAAACGACATAGGCACCCATGCTGTTGCTGAAGAAGCTGCTGGCATGCGGCACGAAAAAAGCATGTTCGGAAGGTGCGACAAGCGGTGACGACCGGGTGTCTGTCACAGCTATCACACGAATGCCGTAACGCGCGGCAATGGTCGCGACATCCGCTACATTTCGCGTATAGGGCGCGCAACTGGCGACGACAAGCACGTCGCCGGCCGCAAGCTGCGCAATCCCTTCCGCTTCACCGAGTCGCGGTGCGTCAAGAAGGCCGATGTCGTCGCGTAGCATTGACAGTCCGTAGGTGAGGAAGCTTGCGAAGGCATGGAATTGCCGCACTCCATAGACGCGAATACGGGGCGCATGGGCCAACAGCGCCGCGGCGGCGCTCAGGTGCCTGTTGTCGAGTTGGGCAAGGAAGCCGTCGATGTTGGCTTTCGATTCCGTTGCCAGCCTTTCGAGCACCGCATGCTCTTCGCCATCGCCTTGTCGTGCGGAAATCAGCCGGCCTGCCTGACGACTGTAGAAGTAGCGCTCGTCGTCGGTGATTGCTTCGCGAAAAATGCCCTGAAAATCGTTGAAGCCACCATAGCCCAGACGCTGAGCCAGCCGGGTGAGCGTCGATGGGTTGACGCCAAGCGCCGCTGACAGTTCCGAAATGGTCCGTACCGCTGCCTGTTCTGGTATGTCGACCAGTCGCGATAAGACATCGAGCGCTTTGCTGCCCAAAGACAGGCTCGTCTCCCCACGCCTTATGCCGACGGTCAGCGCCCGCAGTTCTTCCAGCGTCTGCGGACGCTCAAAAGTGGTTGGCAGGTCGCTGCCCGTCATTCAAAACCCTCAAGCGAAACAAAGCGCATCGTTTGAAAAACGAAAGCGCGGAACCGATTCTGGGCCATCATAGACGGTGCATTCCACCTTGTCCGCCCCGATGGCAAAGTGTGCGGTCGCCAGCGTGTTCTCGTTATCGGGATCGTCTGGTTGCGTGCGATAGATGGGCAACGCCTCCTCGTTCGTGTCGCGCAGAATGGCAAGGGGTTCGACGCCCGCTTCACCGGCCAATGCGATCATCGCATCCCCGCGTCGTTGTCGTGACTGGGAGGAAGCCGTCACCACCTGTTCTTCCTTCCCCATTCGGTCGTGGATCAGATGGTTGGCATGGCTGGAGGGCGCCATCAGCCGCACAACCGATACATCCTCGTGGGTGAATTCGACGCTGAAAATGTCCTTTGCGCCAGGGGAGGCAAGGGTAAGGTGGAAGGCGCCCGATCTCGGCATGGCCCGCAGCAAATCGATAGCTTCTTCCGGAGACGCACAGTCGAGCAGCGCCCGTGTCAAGACCATGCGAGGCAGTCCGTCACCGCTCCGTCGCGAACGGATATTGTTGACGGTCACTACGAGACCAGCATCGTTGATCGCGAATGTGTGGCCGGGAATGGAGGCGGGATAGACGAAAGCCGAGAAAGTGTGACCCTGCTTGGGCCGCACCGTGGCCATCGCGCATCCGGCGCGCAAGCCCGGGTCCCCATCCTCGTTATGGGCGACAACCGGTTGAATGCCCGGGAGCTGCACGGTCGTACAGCCGTCCGGACTCATCGTCCAGATATCGCCTCGGCAGTTCCAGGCGAAGACCTTCTCAAACGGAAGATCGAGCCCTTCGGCAAGGCCATGCAGCTCCTCCAGGTGTTGTGGGTAGTGCTTTTCGGTCAAGGACAGCGCTGTGCGCACACGGTCGCTATCGCAAAAGGAGCTTACGACCGCCCAGGCGTGCGTGCGAACGAGATGATGATGCGCGGCGGCAGCGCCCTGGCGACCGAGCGCCTTGCCAATGCCATGGCTGTCACCTTCCATGGTAATTGATGTAAGCTGATTGGAAATATTAATGGACATGCTGGAGGAACTCACGAAGGCGGGGATTTTCGGGATTATCGAGAAGAGCAGCCGGGTTGCCGTCAACAGTGATCTTGCCGCCCTCCATGAAAATCAACCGCGTTCCCACCTGCCGCGCAAAGGCGATCTCGTGGGTGACGACGACCATCGTCATGCCCTCTTCGGCGAGTGACTGCATCACTTTGAGCACTTCCTGTCGCAATTCAGGATCGAGGGCCGAGGTCGGCTCATCGAACAACATGAGCTTCGGTTTGACCGCGAGCGCACGAGCAATGGCGACGCGCTGTTGCTGTCCACCGGACAATTCCGAGGGGTAGTGGTGGCCCCGCTCCGCCAGCCCCACCTTCGCGAGCAGTGTTTTGGCTTGTTCCGTCGCTTCGGCTTTGCTGAGGCTGCGGACGCGGCGAGGGCCGAAGGCAACGTTTTCCAGTGCCGTCATCTGCGGGAAGAGATTGAATTGCTGGAACACCATGCCCGCTTCCTGGCGGATGAGGCGCACGCGCGAGCGTCCCTCGCGCACGCTGATATTATCGACGACGAGATCACCGCCATCGATTTCCTCCAGCGCATTGATGCAGCGCAAAAGGGTGGATTTGCCTGAGCCGGACGGACCGATCAGCACCACGACCTCGCCAGCCTCGATGTTGAGATTGACATCCTTGAGCACCGTGATTGGACCGAAGGTCTTGGTGACGTTTCTGAATTCCACGATGCTCATAGGATGCGCATCCTCTTTTCGGTGAAGCGGAGGGCGAAAGTCAGGACGCCGGTCAGGATGAGGTAAAGGATGGCGACTGCGGTCCAGATCTCCACGGCACGGAAATTGGCCGCCATGATCTCCTGTCCCTGCCGCGTCAATTCGCCGACACCGATGACGATGAAAAGCGACGTGTCCTTCAGGCTGACGATGAATTGATTGCCGAGCGGCGGGATCATCCGGCGAAAGGCGATCGGCCCGACGACATAGGCCAGCACCTTCCACATCGGCAGGCCGAGCGCGAGGCCTGCTTCCTGGAGGCCTTTGCTGACGGAAAGCAGGGTGCCGCGAACGATTTCCGCTATGTAGGCGCCCGCATTGACGATGATCGCGGTGATGGCGGCCGTCATGGGATTCACGCGGATGTCGGCCAGCATCGGCAAGGCGAAATAGATGAACATCACCTGCACGACGATGGGCGTGCCGCGAATGATTTCCACATAGACGAAGGCGATGGCGTTGAGCAGCCAGTTGCCATAGGCGCGCATGAAACCTGCGACGGCGCCGACGGCGATGCCGCCGACAAGACCCGCAAAGGCGATAAGAACGGTCAAGCGCGCGCCGCCGAGAAGGGCGGGCAGTTCGTCGATGACCACCGACCAGTCGAATTGCATTGGAATACTCCCGTGAACTGCGCGTCGGAGGAACCGACGCGCATGAGGCTACCGGGCGATCAGAGCTTCGGCTCAGCGCCGAACCACTTCTTGTAGATGGCCGTGTAGGTGCCGTCCTTCTTGAGCTTGGCAAGCGAGGCGTTTACCTTGGTGACGAGATCGCTGCCCTTCGGAAAGGCGATGCCATATTGCTGCGCCATCATCTGCTCGCCCACGGCCTTTACCTTTCCGCCGCCGGCGGTTTTGATGTAATAGAGCACGTTCGGCGTATCGTGCATGGCGGCGTCCACTCGACCGGTCTGAAGTTCCATGTAGGCGTTGTCGACATTGGGGAACTGGCGCAGTTCCGTGTCCTTGAAGTTCGCCTTGGCGTAGTCGGCGGCAGAGGTGCCGGTCTTGATTGCGAGCGTCTTGCCTTTCAGGTCGGCTGGGCCGACAATTTTGCTGTCTGCAGGTACCATCAGCAGGAAACCGCTATCGTAATAGCCGTCGGAGAAATCGATGACCTTCTTGCGCTCGTCCTTGATGGTGATGCCGGCGAGGCCAACATCGACCTGCTTGGTCTGGAGTGCAGGGATGATACCGTTGAAGTCCATCGGCTGAAGCGTGTAGGTCACGCCGATATCCTTGGCGACCGCATCCCACAGGTCGATATCGAAGCCTACATATTTGTCGCCTTGTTTGAATTCGAACGGCACGAAGGCGGTATCGGTGGCCACGACGAGGTCTTTCGCCTGAGCGGCACCGAAGGATATGGCGGCTGCAACCGCGCCGATCAGCAGATGACGAATGCGCATTTTCACGGAGACGTTCCCCTTTGTTGACGCGTCCGAAGTTTGCTCTTCGACGCTGTACGCAAATGTAGAACGCTTTATTGATTTTGTCGCATTGAAAATTTGCGTGGCGATTTCGCGTGGAAATCAGCCTCTGCCCCAATTTTGTGCCTTCGTCGTACCCATCACCTCCGTAGGTAGACAAAGATCATGGCGAAAAAACCATATGGCAGAATGACTTAGGATGCACGGGAAGCACGTGCGGACGAACCCTCGTCAAGCCGATTGATTAAACACGATGCGATCTGCTGAAATATGAAACACATGAACCGCATGATGTAAAATCGCAACATCCGTTTCAAAACTCAAGAAAAGCTCAATTGTCCCTGATGTTTCGGAAGGGTTTCGGGGGGCTTGGCTCCCAGTCCGCCGAGGGCGAACAGCCTTGCTATGACCGGTTTCGCTGTCCTGCAGCGCGAGGCATGAAAAATCCAAATAATGGGCGCAACTGGTGCTCCGCCATCAGCGCGTGACGATCGCCGCCGCCAGTTGCCGTGATGAGGATCGGTTTCGACTTGAGCTCATGGGGGGCGATGAGATCGATCAGATGCTTGAACAGGCCAGGATATGTACCCTTATAGGTTGGAGCACCGACGATCAAAATATCGGCGTCGACAATCTCCTCGATGACATGCTGTGCCTTGTCATCGAGTTCTTTGCGCCAGAAGAGAAGTACCGAGCGATGGCCCGACATCAATCATGTCGTAAGTCACCCTATCAAAGCCGTAGCGATCGCTTGCGCGTCCGGCGACATGCTGCACGAGCGCTGTGGTTTTGGAAGGCCGACTAAAGCTTCCAGATATCGCGGCGATCCTAGAGGTTCCCATATCTTTCCTTTCTGTCGGTTTGCGGGGCCGCAGGCCCGCTCAGTGCTGCCCTTTCGGTAATGACGGGATAGAATTCGCCAATATCTCGCGTGCCTAGGGAATGGCCATCGATCGCAAGCCTCGCTGCTGCCCGCTGGAAGGCTGCGTTGATAGGTGCTGCGACGCCGTGAATTCTTCCTAGCCGGACGATTTCGCCGTTCAGATAATCGACCTCGCTTGAGGTGCCGCGGGTGAAGCTTTGCCAGGTCGATTGCTGGCCGGGCTTGATGCCGCTCTCTGGCGCGACGCGCCAGGACGAGATGTCGATCGTCCACTCCGAGGGGGCTGCCGGATCGTAACCGGCAGCAATGAGAACGGCGCGTGCCTCTTGGGCCAACCTGGCTGCGGCCTCTGAGCGAAGCTCGGGAGAACCTGCGAAAAGCTCGACCGCATTGGTAACGTTATGTTCGAGCTTGGCTGCCTTCCATCGCCGGATGTCGGGGCGTGCTTCGGCGAGGTAGCCCGCCTTTGCAAGATCGGCGACGATCGACACGGCCGTGTCGTCGAGCCCTTCGGGATAGCGGCCAAGGGCGACGATGCCGACATTTGGCTCGCCTCCGACGACGACCTCGCCGGTGACGGTGTAGCACGCCGGAATGCGGATACTGGCCGCATAGACACGATCGAAGCGCCGCAGCGCGATATCTTCCGCGGCGAGCCCGTTTTGCAATGTTACGAGAGGCAGTTCCGATGCAGAGCCTTTACCCTCGACCTGCCGCCAGGCCCAGAATTTCGTGGCCGACTCGACATCCTGTGCCTTGACCGCAAGGACAAGAATATCACCGGGGCGAAGCGTTGGCGGCGAAGCTGTGTCGGCGGTCTTGAGCCGGAGCACACTGTGTGCGCCCGCCCGTCGATACGAGAGACCGTGAGCGGCGATATGGGCAATCTGGGCGCCGCGTCCAACGAGCACATAGGGAATGCCATGCGTTTCGAACTCGGCAGCAAGGCTCGCGCCGACCGCGCCGGCACCGATGATGATGTAGCGCGTCATGATCAGGCGGTCTTCAATACGGTGAGACTGACCGGAGGCGCCAATGGCGCGTCCCTTTCGCTCTTCCAACGTTCGAAGGCGGCGCGCCCGAGAATGGAAATGGATGTGTCTTCCTGCGGCGCATGGACGAGCACCGACTGAATGTCCCGGAAATGGCGTTCCAGTCCCAGTTCGTTCCCGAGGCCGGGATTACCAATGCCGCGCACGGCGATCTGCACCGCGTCGCGCAGCTGCCGGCCCGCAAGCAGCCGGGCCCGTATGTGCTTTTCGGCCTCGGCTTGCTTGTCCTTCAGGGCATCGAAAATGATCTGCCGGGCGCCGGAGACGAGGAGGTCGATTTCACCCGAAAGCGTCACGAAGCGTTCCGTGCGGGCGATCGGATGGCCGAGGTTGGTCGGAACACGCTCGTGAGCAAAACGAATGAACGCCTCCTGAGCGGCCTCGGCCACCCCGAGGTAGAGCGCGGTCAGCGCAAGCGTGATTGCCGCGTGGGCGCGATTGTCCTGCTGCGCCACGGAGGGATCGACCAGATCGATGACATTTTCCGGCGGGATTTCGACATCGGTATATTCGACATCGTGAGAGCCGGAGGCACGCATGCCGAGACTGTTCCAGTTCTCGATGACGCGAATGCCGGGGAGTTTGTTCGGAACGACGAATGTTCCGACCCGGGCCGGCGTTTCATCGGTATGTGCCCAGACTAGGAAATGGGTCAGACCGTGCGCGCCGGTAACGAAGCGCTTGCGGCCGGTGATCGACCAGCCGGATGCCGTGCGGCGGGCAACCGTCGCCGGCAGGCCGCCACGGGCGGGTGAGCCGAGGTCCGGTTCGACACGCGCGGCGTTGAGAAGCAGCGGGCGCTGCTTGGCCTGTGTGAGCAGGCCCGTATAGAGATCCTCCGGCCAATGGTTTTTCGTTGCCTGGCCGAGATGGTTGAAGATCGTCATGGCGCTGATCAGCGCGACCGACGGATCGCCCCGGCCGAGGGCCGCAAGGATCGTCGCGGCCTCGTGAAGGGTTGCGCCGGCGCCGCCATATCTCGCCGCGACGGTGCTTTCGAGCAGACCGCTTTGATGAACCGCCCGGACACCGACCCATGGGAAGTCCCCGGTCCGGTCCGCCTCGGGGGCCGCGTCCGCAAGAGTGCGCGTCGTCGCCTTCAGCAGGCCTGGATCGAAAGGCGTGTCATGGGCGATCATCAAGCCGCGGCCTTCTTCTTTGCCTCTTCCCGTTCGCGTATGCCCTCACGCACCAGCGGCAGGATGTAGCGGCCGTAGTCGACGGCGTCGTTGAAGTTGTCGTAGCCGCGGATAGAGATCAGGTCGGCGCCGAGATCGATATAGTCGAGGATCGAATCGGCGATCGTGCGCGGCGATCCGACAAGCGCGGTGGTTGCCCCGGAGGCATTGGTCGCCGTAACCGTCGGATACCATAGGGCGCGATCATGGACGTCGCCGCGTGCGGCAATGTCGAGAAGCCGCTGCGATCCGACATTGGCGGGGCGAGGGGCGGTGGGCGGCGCGCGATGAAGGCCCTTTTCCCGGTTTTCCTTAAGGCGATCGAGGACCCGGTGAGCTTTTTCCCAAGCCAGTTCGTCGGTCTCCGCGACGATCGGACGGAAGGTCACCCAGATTCGAGGCCGGTCGGTCCTACCGGCCTTTGCCGCCTCGGCATAGATCCGCTCGATCTGCTGCTTGGTTTCCGCCAGAGGCTCGCCCCACAGTCCGAAGATGTCGCAGAGAGAGCCGCCAATGCGGTAGGCGGCGTCCGATGATCCGCCGAGCGAGATCGGGATCAGTCCGTGCGTCGGGCGAACGGCACTGCGGAATTGCTTGAATTGGTAGTATTTGCCGTCGAAATCAAAGGGCTCCGTTGAGCTCCATGCAAGCCGCAGGATACGGATATATTCCTCCTGCCGCTCGTAGCGCTGCTCCTTGTCGAGGAAGTCGCCCTCGCGCGCCTGTTCCTCGTCGCTGCCGCCGGCTATGAAGTGGACGACCACGCGCCCGCCGCTCAACTGGTCAAGTGTGGCAAGCGATTTGGCCGCGACCGTCGGATAGATGGTATTAGGCCTGAGCGCGACGATGATCTTGATGTTCTTCGTATGCGCAAGGACGGTGGCGCCAATGGTGAATGGGTCGAAGGAGGAGGACGAGTAGGGGATCAGCGTATAGTTGAAGCCGTAGTCATCGAGCGCGCGTGCATAGCGCTCGAGATAGCTGGGATCCACCGGAGCGTCCGGGATGGGATTGAGATCGTTCGAGGCGTTGGGAAAGCTAACGCTGATGAATTCCGCGGACATGGGAGCTCCTCTGATTGTCGAATGTTGGACAAAAGTTAGGCGGCAGCTAAGAAGTAAGGAAGACAGGTCTTTCTATTTCCATTGAAACTATAGAAAATATTCCCTAATCGCTCCCGCGGAAGATCTGGCCGAGCGGCGGCCTTACCAGTCGGGCGACCAACCGAGGCTTGGAGCGACGGTTTCAGTAAGATCGGTGAGCAGCCGGATGTTCTCGGCAAGGTCGAAGGCAGGCGGCAGAAAGAGGACGACTTCGTCGGCCGCGGCAAGGCCGGGATCACTGAGCACCGCTTCGATGACCTGGTCCGGCGTGCCGTGGAAGACCGGTGAGATCTGGCTTCCTGGCGGCTGATTGGTCCGCGAGCTCGGCTCAAGCGCGCCCTTCGGCCGCGATGCTGCAATGCCTTGGGTGCGACGCTCGAGATCATAGGCGGCGTATTTTTCGCGAAGGTCCGGCGTGGTGCCGACCAGGATTGACGCTGCCACAGCAACAGGCGGCGGCTCGCTTGTCCGTTCCCTCCGCCAGGTGGCTCGGAAAGCCTCGATGCAGCGCGCCTGATAATCTGCGAAGCTCTCACCTTCGGCGTGATCATGCTGTACGGTTCCCGCTATCAGCCCGATGCCGAGTTCGGCGGCTTGTATCGCCGATCCAAGGCTGGCGGAGCCCTGTCTGATGCGCGAGCGAAGGGTCGGACTATGCGGCGTCACCCTCAGTTGGCTGCCCTCCGCGGCACCCTGGCCGGGTCCTGTGATGGTGTGCAGAACTTCGCCTGCGATCGCGGAAAGAAAATGGGCCTGACGGCGCTTGGCTTCCGTCCGGGCATCGGTATCGACCGTGCCGAAGACGGCATCGAAGGCGGCGTTGGAGCCGGTCGAGATCGCCAGTTCCAGCCGGCCGCCGATCAGGAGATCTGTCGTGCCTGCGGCTTCCGCCAGCAGGATGGGGTCCTGATAGCGCATCGGAATGACGGCCGAACCGAGGACGATATGGCTGGTGTGTTGGCCGGCTGCGGCAAAGAAGGGGAGCGGTGAGGACAGATAATGGTCGAAATGGCGCTGATAGGCCCAGCCCGACTGGTAGCCCAGACGTTCGGCCGCCTTGAAAAGTTCGATGCCCTCCCGCAAGCCGTGGGCAGGCCCGGTCTCGTCGTTGAACGAGACGCGCGTGTTGAAGCCAAGCCGCTTCTTCGGACGGAATGACGCGGACGGCGCCGCGGCGGGGGCGATGACGGTCATGCAATCTTTTCCTTGTCGAAGATCGGCCGGTGCTGCGGGGGTTGGGTGCGTGTGAAACGTGCGGCACCCGAAGGGATCGATTCCAACAGCGAGCGCGTATAGGCCTGGCGGGGGGTGTCGAAGATCTCACCCACGGTGCCATGCTCGACGATGCGTCCGCGCTGCATGACCGAGACCGTGTGGGCAAGCTGGCGCACGAGCGCCAGATCATGCGACACGAAAATATAGGTAAGGCCGAGCTTGATCTGCAGCGACAGCAGTACCTCGACAATATCGGCCTGAACGCTGACGTCGAGCGCGGAGGTAGGCTCGTCAAGCACGATCACGTCAGGTTTCAGGACAAGCGAGCGGGCAATGGCGACGCGCTGGCGCTGGCCGCCAGACAAGGCGGCGGGCTTGCGGGACAGGAGATGCTCTCCCAGCCCGACGTTTGCGAACGCCCTGCGCACCGCAAGCGCCCGCTCCTGATGGGGCCCGATCTTGAAGCGGTCCAGCGGCTCGCGCACGAGCCTCTCGACGTTCCAGGTCGGATCAAGCGATGTGAAGGGGTTCTGGTAGACGAGCTGCAGGTGCCGCCAGACAGAGCGCAGCTGTTCGGGTGATCGACCGTTGACCTGTTCGCCGCCAACAGTGATCTTCCCGGCGTCGGGCTGCTCAAGCCCGAGCAGAAGCCGGATCGCCGTTGTCTTTCCGGATCCGGATTCACCGACCAGCGCATGCGTCGTTCCCGCCTGAACGTCGAACGAGACGTCGTTGACGGCGGTCAGCACCTTGCCGTCGACGGTGAAGGTCTTCGTTACGCCGCTGACCTCGATCTTCGGTGTCCTTTCACGCGGGGCGCCAAGATGC
Source organism: Martinezella sp. CNPSo 3890 (assembly GCF_057784455.1). NCBI lineage: Bacteria > Pseudomonadati > Pseudomonadota > Alphaproteobacteria > Hyphomicrobiales > Rhizobiaceae > Martinezella > Martinezella sp. CNPSo 3890. The sequence continues at coordinate 13,606 of NZ_JBXSOR010000009.1, forward strand.
CGGAAACCGGGCTCTCGCAACGGCCGGTACCGGTTCGGGTTGAGTGCCGGCACGTCGCCGTGAAGTTTTCTAGCGTAAGAGGAGGAAGGCGCGGAGAATATCGTAGCGGTACTGCCAGCCTCCTGGACGATGCCGTCCTTGAGGACCACGATGGAATCCGCGCGCTCGGCTGCGATCGCCAGGTCGTGGGTGATCAGGAGAAGGCTGATCTGCAGTTCCTCCTGCAACTTCGACAACAGGTCGAGAATCCGCTTTTGGATCGTCACATCGAGCGCGGAGGTCGGCTCGTCTGCGACCAGCAGCGACGGCCGCGGCAGAACGGCGAGCCCGATCAGCACGCGCTGGAGCATGCCGCCGGAAAGTTGATGCGGATAGGAGTCGTAGACGCGCTGGGGATTGTCGAGCCCGACCTGTGCGAATGTCTCAAGAACGAGTGCCTTGCGAAGCACCTTGTCCGTTTCGTCGAGCAGTGCGGCCGCTTCCATCGCCTGCGCGCCGATGGTGCGGACCGGGTTCAAGGAGTTGCCGGGGTCCTGCGGCACGAAACCGATCCTGCGTCCCCTGAATGGACGGAAGCGGCGCTCCGGAAGCCCCAGAAGCTCCTGGCCCTCGAATTCGACGCGGCCCGTGGCATGTCCCGCTGCGGGAAGCAGTCGCAGGACGGCGCGGGCGATGGTCGATTTTCCCGATCCGGATTCGCCGATCAGCGCGAGACCTTTGCCGCGTCCAAGCTCGAAGCCGACATTGCTGACGACCCTATGGGTGTCGTAGGCGACCGACAATCCTTCGGCCCGCAGCAGCGGGGTCGATGGGCGGTTTGAAAGCATGGTCAGTCTGTCTTGCGGAGCCATCGGCTGATCCTGTTTACAGAGAGGACGGTTGCGATCGTGACGAGGGCCGGGGCATAAACCAGCCAGGGCCATTTGAGGTAATCCTTGCCGATCGAGATCAGCAGACCCCAGTCGGAGGCCGGCGGCGGATCGCCGTAGCCAAGGAAGGCGAGGCTGGCGATCACCAGGATGGAATCGCCAAACTGCAGGACGGCAAGCGGCAGCACCGATCGCGATGCGTTCGGAAGCACGTGACGCCACAGAATGTGCCAGCGCGAGCCACCGAGGAGGAAGGACGATTCGACGAATGTGGCCTGTCGGGTCTTGATGACTTCGGAGCGCATCACCCGGGCAAACAGCGCAACGGCTGAGATGCCGGTCGCGATTGCCGCATTGGTCGTGTCGAAACCGATTGCGGTGACGACGATGACCGCCAGCAGGAATTTGGGGATGGCCAGCAACACATCGACGAGCCGGGCAAAGACCGTGTCCACCCAGCCGCCGAAGAAGCCGGCCAGCAGTCCGATAATTCCGCCGGCGACGACGCCGATCACGACTGCAATCAGTGCGCTCGCCACCGAAGAAGCCGTGCCATAGACGACGCGTGTATAGAGGTCGCGGCCGAGATGGTCAGTACCGAACCAGTGTGCCGCACTTGGGCCGAGCAGCTTTTGAGCGGGAGTGCCGTTCACCGGATCGTAATGGGTAAACAGGCTGGGCGCCAAAGACCAGCCGATCGCCAGAGCAACGACCAGAAACGAAAGGATGACGACGGGCGGCACGCGCAGGCCCGTCAGACGGCTGAGCGCGGTCGTGCGGGGGGTGGAGGAAACAGAGGCAAGTGTCATGGGGTCAGCCCCTTGGAGATGGGGAGAGAGCTGTCGTCGGCGGTCGTCGGACGGCGGTCTTGCCCGCCGAGAAGTTTGACGCGCGGATCGAGCAGCGGATAGGTAAGGTCGGCGATCAGGTTGACGACCACGAAGACCACTGCGGCGAGCGAGACGACGGCTTGCAGGACCGGCAGGTCCTGCGTGCTGACCGACCGCTGCACCAGGCTGCCGAGCCCGTTTCGGCCAAACACCGTCTCGGTTATCAGCGAGCCCCCGAGCAATTCGCCGATCGTCAAAGCGACGACCGTGATGACCGGAAGCGATGAGGGCTTGAGCAGGTGCATGACGAAGAGACGCATCTGGCCGAGCCCGCGTCCACGTGCGACGGCGGCATAATCCTGGCTGGATTCATGGTCGAGATTGGCAATCAGGACTTCGGCGATCTGTGCCGAGATCGGAATGCCGAGGGCGATCGCCGCGAAAAGCGTTGCCCAGAAACTGTCGGGCTGGATGACGCGAAAGACGCCGAGCTGAAAGCCGAAGAGATGGATCAGCACCAGGCCGATCACGAAGTTCGGAACCGACAGGAACAGCGACGGGAAGCCGCGGAGCAGTCCCTGGCCAAGCCGCCGGGGCAGAAATTGCGTGCCGTAGGCGATGATTGCCGCCAGGAACAGCGCAACCGCGAGCCCCGCCGAGGCAAGCACGAGTGTCGACGGCAGAACCTCCGCAATCAGCGTTGCCACCGGCCGGTTAGTTCGCATCGACAGACCAAGATCGCCAGTCACGAAGCCGGAAAAGGCGTTCCAGAGCTGCACGGGGACCGGCTTGTCCAATCCCTGCGCGGCGATGATCTCCTTGATCTCATCCGGGGTGAAGCCGTTCTGCGGGTTGTTCAGGACGTTGGTAATCGGATCGCCGGGCAGGATGCTGACGACGACAAAGGTGAAGACATAAGACAATAGGATCACGACGATCGCTTGCAGGAGCCGCTTTCCGGCATACACGAAATAGGCTTTTCTCATGCCCATCACCTCTGTGTCTGTTGAACGGCCGGACTATTCGCTTTTCGTGGCGGTGTAGTAGCTGGCATAGGCGACGCCGTTGTAGACCGCTCCCTTGAGCTTAGGCGACTGCACATAGATGCGCTGGACGATCTGTGTCCGCGGAATGAAATAACCCTGGTCGAGGACGTATCTCTGCAACTCATCGAGCAGCGGTTTGCGGGCTTCGATGGAGCCGGCGCCGGCGATCTTGTCGCGCAAGTCGTTGAGGGTCTTGTCGCTCTCGTCGAGCGCAAACCAGTTCTCGCCATTGTTGGCATTCGTCAGGATGCTGGCGACGGTGCCGGCGTCGATGAAGGAGCGCGTCACCTCATATGCCGGTACGCCCGCGCCGCCATACTTTACCTTCTGCCCGAAGGTGACGACGTCATAGGCACGGATATCGACCTTCCAGCCGATCTTGCCGAGCTGCTGGGCAATCAGTTCGTCGATCGATTTCGATGTCGCGAGGTAGGGGTTGGAATTCAACGTCAGCGACAGCGGCTTGCCATCCTTGACGCGAATGCCGTCCATTCCCTTCTTCCAGCCTGCCTCGTCGAGAAGCTTCTCTGCCTTTTCAGGATTGTAGGCAAGCAGCGGGCTCTGGTCGGTCGCACCCGGAACGTTGCTCTGGATGAACGACGTCGCAAGCTTCCAGTCGGGCGTATAGACCGTGTCGATGATCTCCTGGCGATTGATGCCAGCCTGAAGTGCTTGGCGAACCCTCACGTCGTCATAGGGCGCAAGCTTGGTGTTGATCGCCCAGCCGTTGACGAAGCCGAGATAGCGAGGCGTCGCTACCGTGAGGCCTTCCGACTTGAGAGACTCGAGCTCCTGCGGCGATGCGTTGTAGGCAACGTCGGCCTGCCCGGACTGGACGGCCGCGACGCGCAGCGACGGTTCCGAGACGAGCTTGTAGGTGATCGTATCGAGATGGGCGGGACCGGTCTGGCCGACCGCGGCAGGACCCCAGTTGTAATCCTTGCGCTTGGCAAGCTTGACGTAGTCGCCTTCCTTCCAGGATTCGACGACATAGGGGCCGCTGCCGGAGGTCCTGCTCAGGTCCGCTTGGGCGCTTGCCGGCGAGGCGATGGTCTTCGGGGAGATGAGGATAGAGCCGTGATAGCCGAGTGTCGGGATGAAGCCGAGGGTCGGCTTCTTGAAGAAAACCTTCACGGTCGTCGCATCGACGGCTTCGGCATGATCATAGGTCTTGGGGAACAGGCCGATCGGGTTGATGCCCTCGCTCTTGCGTCCGGCATACCAGATGTCGAGATTGGCAACGACGGCTGCTGCATCGAGCGGGCTCCCGTCGGAGAAGGTCACGCCGCTCTTGAGATGCAGGGTGAATTCCGTCGCATTGTCATTCTGCTCCCAGCGCTCGGCGATCCACGGGCTTACCTTGCCGTCGGCATCGACATAAAGAAGCTTGTCGGTGACATGGCCCCAGATATGGCCCTGAAAGCTGGAGATCGCGCTGTTGTTGGGAATCCAGGTGTCGCCCAGCGAATCGATCAGGAAGACGACATCTCCGCCATCATGCGCGCCGTCCTCAGCCAATGCCGGGGTTACATTCGCTGTTGCGACCAGGGCGGCAAATGCCAGCGCAGAGGTGGCGGTCAGCAGACGACGCCGGGAAAGAAGAAGGCGAGGAGAACGGTCGTTCATGAAGCAGTCCTGTTTGGTTGCCGGGCTAATGACGAACAGGAGCCTATGTGAGCGGATCGGTTTCGAGAAAGACTGGTTGTTCTTTTTCCATCAAATTTGTAGATTATTTTGTCAGCGCGATCTGAAGCACGAGGATCAGGATTTCCGCCGGTCGAGTGCCGGGCGAGCGGGATTGCGTGACGACGGTCTATCCGACGATAAACGTCATTCCATCGAGAATGCGTACGGGCGGCGGTTCACCGGTAAAGCGCTCGACATCGACCTTCGTCAGCTGGCCCGTCGAGCCTTGGGAAAGCTGCGATGTGCCGGCGTCACGGGTGAGGATGTTCGGATTTCCATGAACGCACATGGCCATCGCAGCTTCAGCGTTATCGGGCTCGAACCATGCGCCGGTGGCAAGCTGCATGACACCCGGTCTTACATCCCTACTGATGACAGCGGCGGCGAGGCAACTGCCGCGGGCGTTGAACAGCCTGACGATATCGCGGTCCGAAATGCCACGCTCTGCGGCATCGGCAGGGTGGATGCGCAGCGGTTCCCGGCCGCCGATCTTGGTGGAACGGCTGAAGTCACCATAGTCCAGCTGGCTGTGAAGGCGCGAGTGGGGCTGGTTGCAGACGAGATAAAGAGGATAGGGACCTTCCGCCGCCTCCGTCTTCGGGTCCGGTCCATACCAACGTGGATGGCCGCGGCAATCGTCATAACCAAAGCTATCGATTGTTTCGGAGAAAATTTCGATCTTGCCCGATGGCGTCGGCAACGGATGGGCGTTCGGATCGGCCCGGAATGCGCGCGCAGGCCCGCCGTCGTCGGGTCTTACCGGTAGCAGCAGCTCTCCCTTTTCCCAGAACGTTTCGAAGTCCGGCGCCGGATGACCGGCGGCGACGAGGGCTGTTCGCGTGGTCTCGAAGAGGAAAGCGAGCCACTCACGGCTTGACCGGTTTTCGGTGAATTCAGCGCGCTTGCCGAGGCGCTCTGCAATATCAGCGAATATCTCGTAGTCGGAGCGTGCTTCGCCGACCGGTTCAATCAGCTTCTTCATCGCGATCATCATCGGATCGCGGTCGGCCGCACCGATATCGTCGCGCTCGAGCGTCGTGGTTGCGGGCAGGACGATATCGGCGTGGCGTGCAGACGACGTCCAGGCCGTCTCGTGCACGATAATCGTCTCCGGCTTCTTGAACGCCTGGCGAAGCCTGTTGAGATCCTGATGGTGGTGGAACGGATTGCCGCCGGCCCAATAGACGAGGCGGATGTCAGGATAATGCAGGGCCTGACCATTGTAATGGAACGGTTCGCCCGGGTTCAGAAGCATGTCGGCGATCCGTGCGACGGGAATGAAATCCGGCACTGGATTGTGAAACTGCTTGAGCGTCGGCAGGGGCACGGCAAGCTGGCTTTTGCCGATATTGCCGAGCGCACCAAGCGAATAGGAAAAGCCGCCGCCATCCAGGCCGATCTGGCCGAGCATGGCCGCCAGTACGATCCCCATCCAGACCGGCTGCTCGCCGTAATCGGCGCGCTGCAGCGAATGGCTGACGGTGATCAGCGTTCGGGCATTCGCCATGCTGCGCGCCAAATCCACGATCGTCTCGGCGGCGATACCGCAGATGCCGGCTGCCCATTGCGGGCTCTTCTCGATGCCATCCTCGCGTCCCAGCAGATAGGCCTCAAGGCGTGGATAGCCTGTCGTATAGCGGTCGAGAAATTCCCGATCGTGCCGTCCCTCGCTGATGAGCACGAAGGCGATCGCCAGCATGAGCGCGACATCCGTTCCCGGGATGACCGGCAGCCATTCGGCCTCGAGATCACCTGCAATGTCATCCTTGAGCGGGCTGATGAGGACGAAACGCGCGCCGCGCGCACGGGCGCTGCTCAGCGTCGGGCGTACGACGTGCCGGCTGATGCCGCCGCCGTGGACATCGGTATTCTTCACCGCCATGCCGCCGAAGGCGACGATCAGCTCGCTGCTGCGCTCTATCGCTTCCCAGGTAACGCTCTTTCGGTCGAAGGTATCGTAAGGACCGAGCACATGCGGAATGATGACCATCGCCGCGCCCGAACTGTAGGTATTGACCGATCTGACATATCCGCCGAGCACGTTGAGGAAGCGGTGGATCTGGCTTTGCGCATGATGAAACCGCCCTGCGCTGGACCAGCCGTACGAGCCGCCGAAAATGGCCTGCGGTCCGGCTTCGGCGTGAACACGGCGAAGCTCGTTGGCGACAAGATCGAGCGCTTCCGGCCAGCTGACCTCGACATATCCGTCGCTCCCACGTTTTCCGGCATTATCAGGCCGGCCTTCAAGCCAGCCGCGCCTGACGGCCGGGCGCCGGATGCGGGCGGGGCTATGAGCGATTGCGGACAGGTTGCCGAGCAGGGGCGATGGATGCGGGTCGGCGGGATGGGGACGGATTTCGAGGACGTCGCCCCGGTACCGTCCGTAGAATGCGCCCCAATGAGAGCTGTGGGGTTTGAAGCCGTCCATCGCAGCGTCTCCCGTGAACAAGGGTGGAAAGATCGGCAATCCTCACCCAGGCAGGATCTTGCCGGGGTTCATGATGCCCTCGGATCGCCGGCGTGGGATGGATTCGCCGCGGCCATGCTGGTCACGCAACGCGTGCGAGGTCGATGAGCGGTTATCGAATCTTGCCTGTAATTGGACCGATAGCTCGGGGATAGGATGCCCATCTTTCACGTCCTTTTCCGTGCTGACCGTGACAGCCGGAATCGCGCTATGCCGTCACGATCAGGCATCGATGCGGGTTGGCCGGTACCAAGTCTCACAGACGCGCCGTCAGACGGCGATCTTCTCGCCATTCAGGTGGCGCTCAAGGAAGGGCAGGCTATCCTGCCCCCAGTAGAGCTCATTTTCGTAGCGAAACGTCGGAAGACCGAAGACGCCGGCGGCTTTGGCCATCTCGATGTTGGATCGCCAGATCGACTGGATGGCCTCGGTCTTCGCGCGTTCTTCCAGCTTCGCACCGTTGAAGCCGACGGAACTGGCGATCGCCTGACGCACCTCGCTCCGGCCGATATCCGCCGCTTCGGCCCAGAATGCCGTCTGTAGCGCGCGGGTTAGTTTTAGCCAATCCAAACGATCCGCGATGGCCGCAATGACCATGAAACCCGCGGGAGTCGGGTCCGAAAGGGCGGCGCGATTTTCGAAATTGAGCGTCTTGCCGCGCAAAGCCGCCCAGCGTTTCAGGTCTTTCATCCAGTAGGCGCGCCGAACCTCGGGCCTGTTGCGGGAATAGATACCGCCGTTCTCTTCGATTACGGAAATGACGTGCGGGCGGATCAACATGTCGTGCGCTTGCGCAAGATCTGTAAACGCATCGAGGCCGATGAAGGACCAGGGCGAGCCGATGCCGAAGAAATAGTCAATTACCTTTGTCATGCTGTGCCTTTTCAGCCTTTTTGATCGAAGAAACCGCGACGTCAAATACAAAAAGCGCGCAGTCTCTGGCGGTCAGAACAGCCTGGGGATCGCGGCCGACGGCGACTGTCGCGAGTGCTCCTTCGTAGAGAAAGCAAAGATGGGCAGCCGGCTGGATTGCTTCTACGCCTGCTCTCGCCATGAGCGAGGCAAACAAATGCCTCACCGTTGCTTTGTGGTTGCGCGCGACAGCAGCGACGCGTTCTGAATCGCCATGCTCGGCGACCGCAAGCGCAAATGCGCACCCTCGAAATTCAGGGCTATCTGCTTTTTCATGCAGACGCTCGAAGATCAGGTTGAGCTGATCTCGCGGATTTGCTGCCTCGGCGAAGACGGCGTCCAAAGAGCGGATTACCCGCTCATGGCGATCCTTAAGATAGGCCGCGACGAGATGATCCTTGGATGGAAAATGCCGGTAGAGCGTTGCCTTGGCGACCTTGGTCTCATCGATGATGCGATCGATGCCCACAGCGCGGATACCCTCTCGATAGAAAAGCGCGCCGGCAGACGCAAGAATGTGATCTGAAATGGAGGCTTTCATGGAATTGCTACGGGGCCTTCTCGAAACAGCGCGCTGACATGCGAGTGCAGCGAGGGAGATTTCTATGCCCTCCGACCATTAAGAGAAAGACAGGTCATTCCGCTTGGATGGGTCGCTGGAAATATTTTTGCTCCGACACATGGCGTTGGTGCATGGCTCAAGGAGTGGCCGGATTCCAGTCCATGATCCCGTGGCTATGTCGTAGGCGGCTTGCACCGGACAGATTTCGGGCGTTCGGATGCCAGCATCCGGTTAAGCACGGTGCAGCCAATGGCGACTTCCGTCTGCTGCGTGCGGAAGGATCGTGGCCGCAGTCGATGCCCGACAATCGCGGTCTCAACCAGCGAACGCTTGCCGTGGCAGGTCGCAGCTTGCCATTTCATCCGTCCGCCCGTGTTGATCGCCGCGATGTGCCGGTCTCGTTGACTGGCGGTTTCTGTATCGGAGCAGTTGATCGCATTGTTGCGCGGCGGAATGACGACGACAGCATCGGCGCCGTGCTTGATGACGTCGTTGTAGGTCGGCTTCCCACCATAGGCACCATCGGGCGTGATTTGGCGGATCGGAGTGTCGATTTGGCCGAGCAGCGGTTCGACTTGCGAGCCGTTGCCGGTGTCTTGGTCGGTCATGACGTGGGCGATGATCTCGCCGCTGTCGGCATCCAGTGCAAGGTGCAGTTTGCGCCAGGTCCGTCGGGAGTTGGTGTCGTGCTTTTCCTCCAGCCACTGGCCAGCGCCGTAGACCTCGGCCCCGGTGCTGTCAATGAGGACGTGAACGGGCTCATTTCTCGAAACCGCTCGGCTTTGCCGCCGATCAGACGATCGCCACAAACTTGCCCTCCGGCTCAGCGTGGCATGATGGGGAACGGCGAGATCTAGCCCCGTCAATTGCAGCACCGAAGTCAGCGAACCTTCCATCTGGCGCAGCCGCAAGCTGAATACGAGGGCCAAGGTCAGGGCAGTCTCAATCGGCAGGCACGAGTAGCGTGGCTGGCCGCCACGCATTGTTCTCTTCGGCGCCGGCCGGGATGACAGCGCCGCTGGCGTCATCCAAAGCGTCAGGCTGCCGCGCCGGCGTGGATCGGCCTCTTATTCCGACCAATTGGTCAACTTGAATTTCATCTTGCCAATATGGTGACGGCGGGCGGAATGGTGTTTGTAGGGCATGGACGAAAATCATGGCGTCCGTTGGCGATCCCGCCCGCCTATCGGCAAACCATTGGAATTTGATCCATGCACCAACGCTCATCGTCAGCGAATAGCGCTGACGATGTCCATGAAGCGCTTGACGCGGGCGGGCTCGACCTTGTTCCAAGTATTGCCCTCATATTTGAAATGCGTGCCGATGACGACGCCGCTGGCGCAGGAGAGGATGTCGGTGACATTGTCCTTGTTGACGCCTGTATTGGCGAAAACGGGAACATCCCTCACGGCTTCGCAGACCTTGCGCAAGCCGGACTGATCGACCGGCTGCCCGGTCAGCGGACCGGACACAAGGATGGCGTCGGCCAGCGATGAGAAGACCGCGCTCTTTGCGCGCAGTTCGATCGGGCGCTGGTCGAGCGAATGGGCGAATTCGGCATTGATGTTGAACAGCATCTTCATGTCGGTGCGGCCGAGCTTGGCGCGCAGCCGCGCCGGCGTCGCGCAATCCGGGGCCCAGATACCCATGTCGGAGGCGAAGACGCCGGTGAAGATCTCGCGCACGAAGCTTGCGCCGGTGGCGGCACCGATGGCGACGCTTGCCGTCGGATCCCAGAGATAATTGACGCCGAAGGGAATCTTGAGTTCCGCCTTCGCAGCCTGGACGATCGCCGTCATTGCAGCGATACCCTCCGGCGGTGCCTTCAACTCGTAAGGCCTGTCATTCTCGTTGCCAAACATGATGGCATCGACGCCGCCTTCCTGCAGCGCGCGAATATCTTCCATCACGTCGTCGATGAGTTTCGAGACGCCGCCTTTCGGATCATAATTCGGCGAACCGGGCAATGCGCCGATATGCGCCATGGCAATGATGACCTTCTTCTTGTCACCAAAAAATTCAAAAACCATCGAAAGCTCCGAAATTGGGCGTTAGGGAAAGCGGGTTTCACAAACCGGATGCTTCAGGAGGATGCGCCGGCGACCATCACTTCAACCCTGGCGGCTTCAAGCGCTTTTGCCAGTTCTGGCGGCGGCGATGCATTGGTGATCAGCATGTCGAATTGTGACAGCGGGGCGATATGAACGAGCGACATGCAATCGAATTTCGATGCGTCGCAGAGAACGACCTTCTTCGTCGAGCGGCGGAGATAGACGCGCTTCATCTCCGTATCATCGAAGGAATAATCATAAATACCGTCTGACGTCAGTCCGGAAACGCCGACAAAGGCGATGTCGAACCAAAGTGCTTCGAACTGGGAAATCGCCGTTGCATTGGAGATCGACAATTCATCGTTTCTCATGCGTCCGCCAGGCAAGTAGACTTCCGCCAGGCCTTCCCCAAGCTGGGTGGCGTTGCGCACGCTGTTGGTGAAAAACTTTACATGCTGCTGGCCGGCGAGCAACCGGGCAAGCAGGAATGTTGTCGTGCCGACATCCAGCGCGATGGTGCGAAGTCCTGAGGCGACCCGCGCTGCCGCTTCCGCAATCAGCCGTTTCGGCAATGCGTTCTTGGCAAGGCGAGCCTGAAAGGTCGGCTCGTTGAGGCGCGAGGTGGTTGCTGAAAGGCCGGGTTCGACAATTGTGGTAAGGTCGGTGCTGACTGCTCCGCCATGGGTGCGGGCAAGCCGTCCTTCCTTCTCCAGTTCCGTCAGGTCGCGCCGCACGGTCATTTCAGACACGCCGAGCTGTGCGGCAATTTCCGTTACGGATACGGCGCCCGTTTCGGCCAGCGCATCCAAAATGAAGGAACGGCGCGTGCGCGCGAGAACTTTCGTTTTTTCGACGGTCAGCGTTTCGGCGTCATGGCCTGTGATCATTGGTCTGTCTTTCATTTAGATAAGCTGAGCGGGTGTTTGCGTTCGCATGCTACCGAAGCTCAGCCTTCCCATTACATAACCAGTGCTTAGCTCAGAAAGCGAACAAATTCAAACATAAATTTCGATTGATTTGTAAGTTTTTGTTGTTATATGATCGCGGTGTTGTTTTGGTCGGAGATATGGCTCGTGGGACATCCGAAGTTTGCGGAACTCGACGGTTTGAAGGCGATCGTTACCGGCGGCGGCAATGGAATAGGCCGTGCAATCGCGCAGGCGCTGGCAAAACAGGGTGTCAAGATCACCATTTGCGACATCAATCTGGAGGCGGCGAACACAGTCGCACAATCGATTGCCGGCCATGCGCTGGAGATTGATGTTCGTTCGCGTTCCTCCGTGGAAAAGACGTTCGAACGAGCCGCGGATCTCATGGGCGGCTACGATATACTGATTGCCAATGCCGGGGTCTCTACGATGCAGCATGCGCTGGAGATCACCGACGAGGAGTGGGACTTCAACTTCGACGTCAACACGCGCGGCATCTTCCTGACGAACCAGATCGCTGCGCGCCGCTTCGTGTCGCAGGGCCAGGGTGTGATTGTCAACACGGCCTCGCTTGCCGCGAAGGTCGGCGCGCCGCTTCTGGCGCATTACTCTGCCAGCAAGTTCGCCGTTCTCGGCTGGACACAGGCGCTTGCCCGCGAACTGGCCTCGAAAGGCATCCGCGTCAATGCCGTCTGCCCGGGCTTCGTCAAGACCGGCATGCAGGAGCGCGAGATCGATTGGGAAGCCAAATTGCGCGGCGTCAGCCCCGAGCGCGTCGTTGAAGACTATATCGCCCAGACGCCGCTCGGGCGGCTGGAAACACCCGAAGATGTCGCCGATGTCGTCGTTTTCCTCTGCTCGAATTCCGCCCGTTTCATGACCGGTCAGGGCGTCAATGTCACCGGCGGCGTCTATATGACCTGACAGGCCAGCCGACCGCCCAAGCCGCATCATATCGGAGAGAGCATGGCATCCATCGTCTTTGAGGGAGTGGAAAAGCGTTATCCGGACGGATATGCGGCAATCCAGCACCTCGATCTCACCATCGAGGATGGTGAGTTTCTGGTTCTAGTCGGCCCAAGCGGCTGTGGTAAGTCGACCGCGCTGCGAATGATTGCGGGTCTCGAGGATATCACTTCGGGTCGCCTGTTGGTTGGCGATACGCTCGCCAACGGCCTTGCGCCCCGTGACCGCGACATCGCGATGGTCTTTCAATCCTACGCGCTTTATCCGCATATGACCGTTGCCGAGAATATCGGCTTCGGCCTTTCCGTGCGCGGCGTCGACAAGACGGAAATCGATCGCAAGGTCAGGGAAACGGCCAAGCTTCTCGAACTCGACGCCTATCTCGGCCGCAAGCCCGGGCAGCTTTCCGGCGGTCAGCGACAGCGCGTGGCGATGGGCCGGGCGCTGGTGCGCGCGCCCAAGGCGTTTCTGATGGACGAACCTTTGAGCAATCTCGACGCACGGCTGCGCGGCCAGATGCGGGCCGAAATCGCCCGGCTGCAGAAGTTGAGCGGCATTACCACCGTCTATGTCACGCATGACCAGATCGAGGCGATGACCATGGGTGACCGCGTCGCCGTGATGCGCGCCGGCGTTTTGCAGCAGCTCGGCACGCCGCGCGCGCTTTACGACACGCCCGCCAATCTCTTCGTTGCCGGTTTCATCGGCACGCCGTCGATGAACTTCCTGAAAGCCACGCTGGCGGGCAGTGAGGGCGGTCTGGCTGCTGCCGCCGGAGGGTTCACTCTGCCGGTGCCAGAGCCTGTCATTGCCGCGCGTCCGGCGCTTGCGCGTCATGTCGGCAAGGAGATCATTGTCGGCGTTCGGGCCGAGGCGTTGAGCACCGCGGATGCTGTTGATCCGAGTTTCGGGCGCATGGAAGGAACGGTTGCCTTCATGGAGGATTTCGGCGCCACGAAACTTATCCATCTCGAGATTGGCGGGGCCGGCAAGCTGGAGGAGGTGACGGCGGAGGCAGACGAAGTTTCGCTTTCCGGCCCTCGATTGCGTGCCTCCGTGCCGGCAACACTTCCGCTTCGCGTTGGCGAGACGATCGCCCTGTCGGTCAACCCGGCAGAACTGCATTTCTTCGACGCAGCGACTGAAAACGCGATCCGCGACTGAAAGGTTCTTTCGCCATGCCCGTGTTCATCGGCATCGATATCGGGACGACCTCGACGATCGCGGTAGCGATGTCGGAAACCGGAAAACCGTTGGCCTCGGCCTCGCGCCCCTCGCATTTGTCCTCGCCGCATCCCGGTTTTGCCGAGGCCGACCCTGGGCAATGGTGGGCGAACACGCAGGTCGTGGTGCGGGACATGATCACGCGCTTGCCTGAGGGATGCGAACTCGCCGGCGTCTGCGTCACCGGAATGTTGCCGGCTGTGGTGCTGCTCGATCGCCAGCGCCGCGTCCTGCGTGCGAGCATCCAGCAGAGCGATGCGCGTTGCGGGGCGGAAGTCGAAGCCATGAAAGCGGCGTTGGACGAGGCGCGCTTCCTCAGCCGCACCGGCCAGGGCCTGACCCAGCAATTGGTCGCCCCGAAACTGCAATGGCTCAAGGCGCATGAGCCGGATGTCTATGGCCGGATCGCCCATGTCCTCGGCTCCTATGATTTCATCAACATGCACCTGACCGGGCGCCTGACGGTCGAGCGCAACTGGGCGCTCGAAGCGGGATTCATCGATCTTGACGATCACCGGATTGCGGACGACCTCGTGGTGCTGTCGGGACTTCGCCCCGGCGCCCTGCCGGAGCTCGTCGCATCGCATGAGGTCATCGGCGCGGTGACGGCAGACGCGGCGCAACTGACCGGCCTGCCGGAAGGCCTGCCCGTCTTCGGCGGAGCCGCCGACCATATCGCCTCCGCGCTAGCGGCTGGCCTGACGCAGGCCGGCGATGTCCTCCTCAAATTTGGTGGGGCAGGCGATATCATCGCCATTGCCGGCAGGCCGGAGCCAGATCGTCAACTTTTTCTGGATTACCATCTCGTCCCCGGCCTTTATGCGCCGAACGGCTGCATGGCCTCCTCCGGCTCGCTTCTCAGATGGCTTGCCGCCCTCATCGGTGGCTCGGAAGGTGACGATGTTTTAAAGCAGCTCGACCAGGAAGCGGCGGCCGCGCCTGCCGGCGCGGACGGCGTGCGTGCACTGCCTTATTTTCTCGGCGAGAAGACGCCGATTCATGACCCGCTGGCGCGCGGTACGTTCACCGGCCTCAGTCTCGGTCATACGCGCGGCCATATATGGCGCGCGGCGTTGGAGGCGATTGCCTGCGGCTTCCGCCATCATCTCGATGTTCTTTCGGAAACGGGGCGCCCGGCAACACGGCTGATCGCCTCCGACGGGGGAAGCCGAAGCCGTATCTGGATGCAGATCGTCGCCGATATCTGCGGCCAGCCGATCCATGTCTTGTCGGATGCCTTCGGCTCGTCGATTGGTGCGGCCTGGGTGACGGCGGCCGGATCAGGCGTGGCGGCATGGGGGGATGTCGCGGCCTCCGTGCGTTTTGGCGCGGTGCTGCAGCCTTCGCCCGAAGGTGTCGCCGCCGGCGACCGGATCTATGCCGACTACCGCGATCTCTACCGGTCGCTGAAACCCTTCTTCGCGCGTGGAGACTAGCCATGATCAAGGCAATCGCCTGGGATGTCGACGGGACGCTGATCGACAGCGAACCGGTTCACCACAAGGCGCTAATGGCCGTTTCGGAGCGCTATGGCGTCAACATTGCTGCCGATGATACGCGTTTCATCGGGGTGGCGATGAGCGATGTCTGGACGACGCTCGCACCGCTCTATCCGCTGGGACTTGGCCCGGAGACTTGGATCGCCGAGATTGTCGAAGCCTATATTGAGCGGACCGCCGAATTGCAACCGATTGCTGGCGCGCGGGAGACGGTGCTTGCGCTAGCCGAGTCCGGGCTTGTTCAATGCGCGGTTTCCAATTCGTCTCGCCGCATCGTCGAGGCCAATCTTAAGGCTATGGGGCTCGACCGCGCGATGGCCTTTGCGATCGGGCGCGAGGATGTAGTGCACGGCAAGCCCGATCCCGAGCCCTATCGGCTTGCCAGCGGGCGTCTTGGCCTTGATGCTTCGCACATGCTGGCCGTCGAGGATAGCGTCGTGGGCGCGGCCTCGGCGCGGGCGGCGGGCATGCCGGTGCTGCGCTATGGCGCGGATTTCACCGACTTCGCGGCGATCCTCGACCTGGTTGAGGAGCGGAGGCTTCGCGCATGATGAATTTCTGGCCCTGTAATCCGCCTGAACGCGCCGCAAAGGCGGCGCTCGTCGTGATTGACATGCAGGTCGATTTCTGCGCGCCGGGCGGGTGGGTCGATCAGTTGGGCGAGGATGTCAACAATACGCGCTCCATCATCCCGGCCGTTGCCGAGGCCCTGACAATCGCGCGGGCCGCGGGCCTAGCCGTCTTCCACACCCGAGAGGGCCATAAGCCGGACCTGTCGGATCTACCGGCCAACAAGCAATGGCGCACCCGCATCCATGGGCTCGGCATCGGCGATGAAGGTGCTTCCGGGCGCATCCTCGTGCGCGGCGAACCCGGCTTCGAAATCGTTCCCGAGCTTGCGCCGCTCGCTGGCGAAATGGTGATCGACAAGCCGGGCAAGTCGGGTTTCCACGCGACCGATTTCGATGCGCGGCTGACGGCTCTAGGCATCACCCATCTCATCGTCATCGGCGTCACCTCCGATTGCTGTGTGCAATCGACCTTCAGAGACGGCTTCGAGCGCGGTTATGAATGCGTCATTCTCGAAGACTGCACGGCAGCGGTCGAAACGGCCAATCACGAAGCGACGATGGATATCTTGAAAGCCTTCGGCGGCCGCTGGGGGACAGTGTCCGATCTCGCGAGCTTCCGCGCCGC
Source organism: Martinezella sp. CNPSo 3890 (assembly GCF_057784455.1). Classification (NCBI taxonomy): domain Bacteria; kingdom Pseudomonadati; phylum Pseudomonadota; class Alphaproteobacteria; order Hyphomicrobiales; family Rhizobiaceae; genus Martinezella; species Martinezella sp. CNPSo 3890. The sequence continues at coordinate 29,844 of NZ_JBXSOR010000009.1, forward strand.
CGTGGAGGCGCTTCATGGCTGACAACTTCCCCGGCGTTGCCGCCGCCCCGTATTCCTGGCCCTTCGACGGGCAATGGAGCGCTGCCGACAGCGCGCTTCTCATCCTGGGGTTCCAGAACGGTACGATCGCCGCACTCGGTGCGGAGCCGGAGGCTGCTGTTGCGGCAAAGCTGATCGCATGCGCCCGGGAAGCCGGCCTGCCGGTGATTGCGAGCCGGCGCGGCCGCAGCGAGACGCTTTCCCCGGCTGCTGCCCGGCGCGCCGCCATGGGCGATCCCATCTTTGCGCCCGGGACGTCGGAATGGCAGCTTTCCGACATGCTCGGCCTGCAGGTGGAGGCTTTGATCTTCGACCATCCGGGCGACAATGCCTTCTATTCGACTGGGCTCGAAGCCTGGTTGCGGCGGCGCGGCATCCGCAATCTGGTGCTGGCGGGTGTTCCAACCGAGGGCCTGCTGCACGCGACCCAACGTGCTGCCAATGACATGGGCTTCGAATGCATCGCCGTTTCCGATGCGTGCAAGGGAACGACGGATGCACGTCATGCCGGGCAATTGCGCATCACCGTCTTCGGCAACGGGCTTTTTGGCACCGTGACGTGCTCGGATCAACTGCTCTCGGCGCTGAGGGCGCCCATCCCGACCTGAAGAGGATCGACATGTCTGATTTTCACTGGCCGGCCGAGACCGGCAGCCTCGACTTCCATACGCTGACAGCTGCCTATGCGTCCGGTCAACTCAAGCCTTCCACGGTCGTCAACGCCATCTATGACCGGATCGAGGCGCGGGGTGACGACCATGTATGGATCTATCTTGTCTCCCGCGCCGACGCACTGAGAGCGGCAGAGGAATTGGAGAATGCCGGCTATGACGGCCGTCCTCTCTGGGGGATTCCTTTTTCGATCAAGGATTGCAACGACGTTATCGGCCTGCCGACGACGAATGCGCTGAAAGAGGGGACCTATATAGCCGAAAGCACCGGTCAGGCCGTGACTCGCCTTTTCGACAATGGCGCGATCCTGATCGGCAAGACCAACATGGACCAGTTCGGCATCGGCCTTGTCGGCATGCGCACGCCGTATGGTGCGTGTTCGTCGGTGTTCAACGATGATTATATTTCCGGTGGTTCCAGTTCCGGTTCTGGTGTTTCCGTGGCGGCAGGGCTTTCCAGCTTCTCGATCGCCAATGACGCCGCCGGCTCCGGCCGCGTGCCGGCGGGCTTCAACAATATCGTCGGGATCAAGCCGACGCCGGGCATTGTCAGCAATGCCTGCGTATCGGGCGGCGGCTGCGTGAAGACGATCGAGACCGTGTCCGTCTTCGCGCTGACGGTGGAGGATGGCATGGCGGTCATGCGCGTCATCACCGGCTACGATCCGACCTATCCCTTTTCTAAGCCCGAGGCCGATCATGTCGCGCTCGACATGCGGCCGGCCCCGCCGAAGTTCCGCTTCGGCATTCCTGCCGGCGCGGCGCTTCGCTTCTTCGGCGATAGCGAGGCGGAGCGGCTGTTCCAGGAAGCCGTCAAGCGGCTGGATGCCATGGGTGGCGTGGCGGTCGAGGTCGATTTCGCCGCATTCGAGGAAACCCAGCGTATTCTCTACGAAGGCCCGTGGATTTCGGAGCGTGCGCTCAGCCTCGATAAGGTGCTGGCCCAGCATGGCGACGCGATCCATCCGGTGACAAAGAAGATTCTCGAAAACAGCGGGCAATATTCATCCGTTGATACGTTCCGCGCCATTCACCGCATCGCCGAGTTGAAATGCGCGACACGCCCGATCTGGGACGACATCGAAGTGCTTCTGGTGCCGACGACGCCGACGATCTATCGCAAAAGCGAGATTCTCGCCGATCCGATCGCGCTCAACGCGCGCCTCGGTATCTATACCAATTTTGTCAATCTGATGGGCCTTTGCGGGATCGCCGTGCCGAACGGTTTCCGCGCCGACGGGTTGCCCTCGGGCGTCACCTTCCTCGCTCCCGGCATGGCTGAAGCGAAAGCGGCGGCGATCGCGGCCGAATTCCATCGTCGCGCTGGCATCGGGCTCGGCATGAACCTCAATCCCTATCCGACCTATGGCGTACCAACGGAAATTCCGGCCGGTCACCGCGAGATTGCCGTTGTAGGCGCACATCTGTCCGGCATGCCGCTCAATCATGAACTGACGGAGCGCGGCGGCGTATTCCGTGGCCATACCCGCACGACAGGCGATTATCGGCTTTATGCGCTCACCGGCACGACACCGGCTAAGCCCGGTCTCGTTCGCGATCCGAACGCCAAGGGGCCGGGCATCGAGGTCGAGATCTGGTCACTGCCGCTTGCAGGCTTCGCCGATTTCGTCGAGCGCATTCCGCAACCGCTGGGGATCGGTAAGGTCGCGCTTGAGAGCGGTCGTCAGGTGTCCGGATTCCTTTGCGAGACCGTGGCGCTAAGCGGCGCGATCGACATTACCGCGCATGCCGGCTGGAAGAATTATCTGGCTTCGAAAGCGGCTTGAGAAAGGTGCTCGCTGGGAGCGTTTCCGTTGAAACCGAAATCACATGAAGCGCTCCGCACGTTTTGTTTGTCTTGCTCGAAATGCCAAAAGGCGCCCCGCGAGGGCATGCTTTTTAATCGTCGGGGTTTGTCCGCTCAGTTGATGCCTTTGGTCAGTCCCTGCACGAAATAGCGGTTGAGGACGAGGACGATGAGCACGATTGGCACGGTCGAGAAATGCGCCAGCGCTCCCAGCGTCCCCCAGGTGATATCCTTTGTGCCGTAGGCCGAAAGCAAGGCCACCGAGATCGGCTTGGAATCGAGCCGCGTCAGGAACATGGCGAAGAGGAAGTCGTTCCACGAGAAGAGCACGCAGAAAAGCGCCGAGGCGATGATGCCGGAACGCACCGCAGGCAAAGATACTTTCCAGAAGGCGCCGAACTGCCCGCAGCCATCCGTCAGCGCCGCTTCTTCCAGCTCCTTCGGCAGGCCGCGGAAATAGGAAAACATCATCCAGCTCACGAAGGCGGTGTTAAGCACGCAATTGATGAGGACGACGCTGAACCAGCTGCCGATAAGGCCGATATCGCGCATCAGCAGATAGAACGGGATAAGCGCCGCGACAGCGGGGACCATGCGGATCGTCATGAAGAAATAAGCAACGCCCATGGCGGCAGGATGTCTCGAGCGGGCGAGCGCATAGCCGGCCGGAACGCCGAGTATCAGCGAAAGCAGCATCGAGCCGCCTGCAATCAAGAGGCTGGAAGTGATGAGACTGCCCACATCGAAGATGCGCAGCGCATTGCGGAACTGGTCCAGCGTCGGCGTGAAGAAGAGACGTGGCGGAATGGAGAAGATCGCGTTCGACGGCTTATAGGCGGTCATGGCGAGCCACAGGAAGGGCAGCAGGAAGAAGGCGAGGGTCAGCAGCAGGAAGCCGCGCCGTGCCGTATCAAAGACTATGGGGCGTCGCGTCATCGGCCGTTGGCCTTCTTGTCGAAATGGCGGATCATGAGGATGAAGCAGGCGGCGATAATCGCTACGCAGAGAAGCGCGATGTTGGAAATCGCCGACGCCTTGCCGATGTTGAAGAAGCTCAGGCCCTCCTTCACCGCATAGACCATGAGTGTGTTGGTGGAATTGCCCGGTCCGCCACCGGTCGTCACGAACACGCTGTCAAAGACGCGGAAGGCGTCGATGGTGCGTAGCGTCAGTGCCAGCATGACGGCTGGGAGCATGAGCGGCAGGGTAATGGAGCGGAAAGTGCGCCAGGCGGTTGCGCCGTCGACGGCGGCGGCTTCGAGGAGGTCGCCGGGTAGCGCCTTTAGGCCGGCCAGCAGAATGAGCGCGACGAGCGGCGTCCATTCCCATATGTCGATGAAGATGAGCGTGGCCAGCGCGGTCGACGGCGTGGCGAAAAGGCCGCGCGGATCGGTAATGCCCCATTGGGCAAGATAATAGCCGACCATGCCGTAGTCGGCGAGCAGCAGGCCCTTGAAGATGAGGCCGACGACCAGCGGCGTGATGGTGACGGGAACAAGGATCAATGTCAGGCAGACGCGATTAAACCGGTCGTCGCGCCAGAGCGCCAGCGCGATGACAAAGCCGAAGATGAGTTCGATGGCGACGGAAAAGACGGTGAAGATCACCGTATTGGCGATGGCGCCGCGAAAATCGGCGTCTGCCAGCAGGTTGAAGTAATTGTCGATGCCGACGAAATGCGTCCGCGCCGGTTTCAGCAGATTGTATTCGTATAGGCTGTACCACATGCCTTTTACGAGCGGGAAGACGCCGAGCGCGATCACATAGGCGACGGCGGGGAGCGCCATGGCAAGCAGGAACAATTTTCGCCGCGTGGCAAAAGGGACAGGCGAGAAGCCCGTGGCCGCCTTGCTTTCAACGGAGCTGGTCAGGTTCATCGCGTAATTCGTCATCACCGAATGGCCGCTTGCTTCGCGTTTCGATCTGAGAGGAAAATGGGCCGGCGCGCAAACGGAATCTTGCTTTCAGCGTACCGCTGAAGCTCGCGCGACCAGCGCCCTCGAAAATGAAAGGCCCGCATCACGGTCTTTCGTGAAGCGGGCCTGTTCTTAGAACAGCTTGGCGGCTGCTTCCTGCGCCGCGTCAAGCGCGGCCTTGGGCTCGACCGTACCAACGAGGACGGAGTTGACTGCCGTGCCCAGGATGTCCTGGATTTCCGGATACTCCGGAATGCGCGGGCGATAGTCGCCGTCGCCGTTCTCGAAGACTTCGTTGAGGACAGGCAGGAATGGATACTTGGCGTTCAGCTCCTTGTCGGTAACCGTGCTCTTGCGGATGTAGCTGCCCGCACCGAGCATATTCATCTCCTTCTGGATCTTCGGACTGGTGACCCATTTGATGAAGGTCCAGGCGGCTTCTTTCTGCTTGTCCTTCGCATCGGCGTTGATGGCCATGCCCCAGCCGCCGATTCCGTAGATCTTCGGTAAACCCTTACCGCGCGGAGCAAGCGCGACATCGACCTTGCCGACCACCTTCGACGTCTTCGGATCGTAATAGCCGGGCGCGCCGACAGACCAAGTCTGCATCGTGGCGGCAATCCCTTGGCGGAAGCTTTCCTCGCGGCCGCCCCAGTCATAATCGGCGGCGCCGGGAGGAGCTGCCTTCTTGAAGAGATCGCGATAAACAGTCAGGCTCTTGATATTGGCTTCGGAATTGAGCGCCGGCTTGCCGTCCTTGTCGAGGATGGCGCCGCCCATTTCGGCGTTATATTGCATCCAGTCCTGAGCGACCGCCGGGCCTTTCTGGCCGTTGGCGACAAAGCCGTACTGCTTCTTGGCCGGGTTGGTCAGCTTATAGGCGGCGGCAACCAGATCTTCCATCGTTTCCGGCGCCTTCAGGCCGGCGGCATCGAAGAGATCCTTGCGATAGGCGAGAACGTTGGCATAGCCGGCAAAGGGATAGGCGACCTGCTTGCCTTTGTAGTTGCCGAGCGCTTCCATGAGCTTGGGATAGATATCGGCGGTATCGAGCTCCTTGGCATCGCGCTTCATCAGGTCGTTGAGATCAATCGTATAGCCATTGGCGGCGAACTGCCCTGCCCAGACGATGTCCATGGTGATCAGGTCATAGCCGGCGGTGTGGCCCACGAAATCGGCGGTCGTCTTCGTCAGCAGAGAGCCGTAATCCATGATGTCGACCTTGATCTCTGCGCCGGTCGCTTCCTTGAACTCGGGCGCGATCTGCGCCAGCACGGCCGAAAACTGGTCGTTCATGGATGCCAGATTGAGAGTGATGCCGGCCAGCGGCTTGTCGGCGGCCTGCGCCATGCCCGCTGTCAGGGCAAGGATGCAAACGGTAGCAAACTTCTGAAAATTCCCCTTCATGAATGTCATTAGTGTTCTCCTTTTCATGATTGATTGCCACTATACATCAAACAAAAACGCACTCAAGTACACTTGACAAAAAAGCAATAACGGCCCGAATATAACAAAATTGAACAATATCGCTCATTTTTTGCTTGATGATTGTGCAATATGCCTCGTTTTTGCGCATCGGCCGGCTTGCTTAAGAGACTGCGGTCATGCCGGACTTGGCGCGAGGCCGTGTCAAAGAAAAAAATGTCAGGATCGAACATGAATGGGGGTCTCAGCATATCGCGACTTGAAACGCTAGAAAAACGGCTCGTCGCCGAGATGGAGGCCACGGAAGCGCTCGGGCGGGTCTGGGCTCCAGCACCGGAGCCAGGACCTGCTTGTATCTCGCGCTATAATGTCGTGATCTGTGGGGCCGGCATGTCGGGGCTCGCTATCGCCTTTGGCCTGAAACGGCGTGGGGTTGCGGGCGTTCAGGTGATCGACAAGGCCGGGAAGGGGCGGGAAGGGCCTTGGATCGGCTGCGCGCGCATGAAGACGCTGCGCTCGCCGAAATATCTCGCGGGGCCGGATTTTGGCCTGCCGTCGCTGACGCCGCGCGCCTGGTACGAAGCCGTCCATGGCACAGACGCCTATGAAAGCCTCGACAAGATGTCACGGCAAGACTGGATGGCCTATCTCGGCTGGTATCGTGCGGTGACGGAGCCTGATGTGGCCAACGGCACGAGCCTTGCCGGTATCTCGCAAGTCGGCGGCTGGTTGCGGCTTGCGCTCGAAGCGGACGGTGAAACGCAACAGATCGAATGCCATCGGCTTGTGCTGGCGACCGGTATTGATGGCGGCGGCGCGCCCATGATCCCCGATTTCGTTCGTACCTTGCCCAAGTCGTACTGGACCCATAGTGCCGAGATCGCAGACGACAGCCATCTCAAGGATCGAGATGTCGCCATTCTGGGTTCGGCGACCTCCAGCTTCGACTGGGCGGTGACGGCTTTGGAAAAGGGTGCGAAAAGCGTGGCGATGATCGGCCGCTCGCGCAATTTCGGCCGGACGGAAGTGTTGGCCTGGACCAATTTTCCGGGCTTCCTCGGTCATTTCGGCGATCTGTCGGATCTGCAAAAATGGCGCTATATGCGGCTATACAATGGCTTCAAGATCCCGCCGACACAGGATCAGTTCGACCGTGTCGTGTCCGATCCGCGCTTCACGATGGCGCTGGGCCACAAGGTGCAGTCCGTGACATTGGATGCCGCGCGGGTTGTGATCGAAAGCGACAGCGGCATGTTCAGCGCCGATCATCTCCTGCTTGGAACCGGTTATACGATCGATTTCAACCAGCGCGCGGAATTGAAGAGCATTGCGCCGCATGTTGCTTTCTGGTCCGATCGTTTCACGCCGCCGGATGGCGAGGCATCGGCCGAGATCGCGGCCCATCCCTATCTCGGGCGCGGCTTCGAACTCACGCCGAAGAATGCGGCGACCCATGGCTGGCTGTCGCACATCCATTTGTTTAATTGTTCAGCCATTGCTAGCCTAGGCCCGATCAGTAACGGTGTGACTGGCATGAAATACGGTCTGCCGCGCATCGTCGATGCGGTTGTGGGTGGTCTCTTTCACGAGGCGGCCGACGATTTTCTCCGTGACCTTGCGGCCTATCGGGAGCATCATTTCGATCCGCGCGGCTATGATGGAGACCTTGAAGGCATGAAGGAAGTGTCATCATGACAATCATACCTACGTTTCCGCTCGACAGGGTTCTGGAAAGGGCTCGGCGTGACAGCGTGGAATTTCCCTATCTGCTCGCCAATCACGTTCCAATGGTCCTCGTGGCGCTCGATCGCATGGGCGCGACCCCTGAGCGTCTCGACGAATGGTACGAGATTTATCGCGTGGCAAACCAGCTCGTTCCCGCGCCGCCAACCGTGGCCCCGATCGAGCGTGAGCATTGGGACGTGGCGCTCGGTGACCGGACGCGGGAATCAGATTATCGCGCCTATTTCGTCGCGGAAGTCGAACGGCTCGGGACCGATGCCGCGATCCGCCATTATTTGCCTCGGCTTATCCAGGGTGTGGCCGGCAGTGCGCTGCACCCGCTGATGCGGCTGGCTTACGCGGTGCTCAACAGCGACCCAGCGGAAGTGGGAACGGCGCTCGGATACTGGGCAACCTGTTATCTGCCCTTGCCCGATCCGACTGGGATAAAACCGGACACGGACGATCCGGCAGCGATTCTCGCTGCTATGAATGATGTTGCCGGCGCACACGACTATGTGCCTGAAACCGATCTTCTCTGGCACAATATACGCGAAGTCGCCGCCTTGCCGGACTTTCCGCCGGTGATCGATCGCTTGCGCATTGATGAAGCGACACCGAAACGCATGGCGGAGACGGCCCTGGCCCTATTCGCCGCGACCATGGATTTCTCGGCGCTCCACGCCGTTACCGGCTTGCATTGGGCTCGGTTGGTCGCGCCGCATCTGGATGCTCCGCTGCCGCTCTACCGTGCCTTTTGGCAGGTGATTGCCACACTCGTTCCGAAGATCGGCTTCCCGGTGCTTCCGACCGCCGAAGCCCTTCAGGTGATGCGTGAGATGCAGGTGCCGGACTGGCCGGAGATAAGGGCCGCCGCGGTGGCCTCTAACGACGAACACGACGTTAGCCTGGTCTTTTCGGCGTTGCAGGAACACCTGGCCTGGGGTGATCCTCTTTATCGAGTCGTGGCGGCGCGCCGCGTCCGGCTGATCTAGAGGTTGGCGTGCTGAGTTTCAGCTCAATTTGAGCCACTTTTTCATTTCGCGTTGTACCAACTGAGTGCAATTATGGTGTTGATCGAAAACATTTTCTTGCGGTGTGGGCGGATCCGTCCAGAAAAAAAAGTGAATTAAATTCGTGCGATAATCAACAGACGGAGTATTAGTCGCTGTCAAAACGGACCGTGCAGGTCTTTGACGCCGAGGCCGGGCATAGTGGAAACCATCAAAGGGCTCGGCGTAATGGACCACGCCGCTGCGTTCCTCTTCGAACACCTGCCAGATCGTTCGATCTCTCTGCTCGGGGTAGCGGTGTGCCTCAGCATAGGCAAGGCTACGACGCATCGGCAACCCCTCTTCGCTTCCAGCATATGGAACGGCTTGATAAGCCGACGAGCCCGTCGAAGTTTTGCCGGACGATGAGCTAGATGATCGAACAAAAGCGATATGAGAGCGCTCTACTTCATCACTGTGTAAGGCCGGATGGAATCATGGGTCAGCTCTCGCAGTATACAAGAAACCTTCCGGAAACTACCAAGAGCTAAAAAGCGTTCTCTTGCTGTGAACCTTATCAGCAGGAGACAACAATGGCGGATAACAGCACCACGACAATCAGCGCCACATTCCAAATACGTCAGGCAACAAATCTTGTCGTCGAACATCTAGTTCAGGAGCACGCAATTTCGAGACCGGACGTTTTCGTTCAATCGGCAAGCGACCGCAACACCGCAGGTTCGGCGCCCTCGGGAGGAGATACCCGGTATGGCGAGGGAGCTCGCGGTGACGCACCGTTTGCGGGCGGGATCGAGATCTCGGCGGATATCGTGCCAAACCCGCGTTACCTTCGCCGAGAGACTTTAAAGCGTCATGGTTGAGATCGTCCGGGTGTTCGCCTTCGGAACCTTGAAGAAGGGTTTTGTGCTACATCAGCGAGGCTTGGCAGGCGCGCATTATTGTTGCCGCGCTCAGACGAAAAAGGCTTATCCAATGGTGATCGCGGGTCAGTGGTTTGCGCCCATGATGTTTGATGAACCTGGAACCGGATCGATCGTCAGCGGCGAACTCTACGAACTGAGTGTGGAAATGCTAAGCAAACTTGATAGGCACGAGTCCGTCGGCCAGCCTGGCCACTTTCGCAAACGGATCGAACTTGAAACCGCTAGCGGCAATCTTGCTGACGCTTTTGCCTATTTCAAGGCTCGCAGGTTGGCGGTGCCGATATATACTGGCTATCTCTCCACCTATGACGACGATCGCTTCGTTCCAACAGAGCGACGAAGCTGAGTGAGACACGATTGTTTCGAGTTGGACTTTGGAAGGAGGGCGCAAGCTGCTTCAATGCAGGTAATGCCGATCCGCTCATATAGTCGATGGACGGATCACCTGGGTCCGCGGGCAAAGATTGGCTTGAGGACAGGAAGGTTCGAAGTGAGCGATTAAGCCTGCACTGAAAACATTGCCAAATGCAATGCGCCTCCCGTTCCGCGCGGGCTTTATCTTCGCCGTCCTGAAACAATCAAGAGGTTTGCCTCAACGGGTGCTTGTGATCAAACTTGTAATCCAATTGAGAAAGGCAGGCGGCGGTCGAGCCGCCCGCTGGTTAGGCCATGCCAAGCGGCGGTATCGTGGAACCAACAGTTAGACTCCGTGTCGGCGGTGGCAAACGAATTTGTCTTGACTGATTTCCTCAACGATCTTTAATTAACTGATCTACTGGACCAACCAGTGGACCGGGGGGAGCGATGGACGAAAGTCCGATCTTGACCGAGGGGCCGAATATCGCGCGGAGTCTCGCCCGCCGAACGGCGCGTGATGTCATCGCCGAGAAGCTGATGGTCCTGATCGCCACCAATATGTTGCGACCGGGCGACGAGCTACCGGGCGAGCGCGAATTGGCCAACGTTCTCCATGTCAGCCGCGAAACGGTGCGTGGCGCGATTCAGGCGCTCGCCGCGCAGGGCATCATCGAGGTTTCACATGGCAGCCGCAGTCGTGTCTGCGAGGTCGATCTCAGCCACATTACCGTGACGATTGCCTCTTCCAATGCAATTGACGGCTACGATCTGGACTCCGTCCATGCCGCGCGTCTTCATATCGAGCTCAAGGTTGTCGGCGATGCCGCCGAGCGCATCGATGACGTCACTCTGGCAAAGCTGCAGGCTCTGCTGGAGGCTCAGCGCCTCGGGGGTAACGATGCGATGCGTTTCCTGATATGCGACCGCGAATTCCACGTGGCGATCTATCGGGCCTGCGGAAACCCGCTGCTGGCCGCCTTCGTCACCGATTTATACACTTACATGATGAATTACCGCCGCCACGTCATGGCCAAGCCGGGCGCCATCGAGGCAAGCTACCTCGATCATCTGGCCATCTTCGAGGCGCTCGCCCGCCATGATCGCGACGCCGTCGTTGCGGCCTTCGAGCATCATCTGACACGTATTTACGATACGACCAAGGTTCAACTGGCGAGCGGCAATCCGGTCTGATCCGACCAGCATGAGGGGATTTGACTGACATGAATGTGAGGGAGACAAAGATGCCGGTCGGCAGCGGGGAATAGGACGTCGAAATTGGATTAATGCGTTCCGGCGGTGGTGTCTCGGAGGAGGGATGACCGCAGGTCAGGAAAGTGAAAGGTTCTGGGAGGGACTTTTATGGCAGGTGTCGAGTTTGTCGATGTCAGGAAATCATTCGGGGCGTTCCCCGTTATCAAGGGCGTGAACATCGAGATAGCGGACGGTGAATTCGTGATCCTGGTCGGACCGTCCGGGTGCGGAAAATCCACGCTCCTGAGAATGCTTGCCGGGCTCGAGAATATTTCCGCCGGCGAGATCCGTATCGGCAACCGCGTCGTCAATGGAGTGGCACCGGGCGACCGCGACATAGCGATGGTCTTTCAGAATTATGCGCTTTATCCACATATGTCGGTGGCCCAGAACATGGCTTTCTCGCTGATGCTCAAACGCGCGCCGAAAGCGGACATGGATCAGCGTGTCAAGAAAGCGGCGGAAATCCTGGGTCTGACCAAACTTCTAGACCGCTATCCCCGCCAGCTTTCCGGCGGCCAGCGCCAGCGTGTCGCCATGGGCCGTGCGATCGTGCGCGATCCCCAGGTTTTCCTCTTCGACGAACCGCTTTCCAATCTTGATGCTAAGCTCCGGGTCGCCATGCGCGCAGAAATCAAGGAGCTTCACCAACGTCTTGGCACCACGACCGTTTACGTCACGCATGATCAGATCGAGGCCATGACGATGGCCGACAAGATCGTCGTCATGCATGATGGCGTCGTCGAGCAAGTAGGTAAGCCGCTGGATCTCTACGACACGCCTGCCAATCTTTTCGTCGCGGGCTTCATCGGTTCGCCGGCGATGAACATGATCAAAGGCCGCCTCGATCCGGAGAGCGATGGCCGGTTCATCGCGTCGGATGGAACCGTCCTGCCCATTGCAAATCCGCCCGCCGGCGCAAAGGGTCGGGATCTCGTCTATGGGTTGCGTCCAGAATACATCATGCTCGATGCCGATGGGCTGCCCGCGGAAATCATCGTGATCGAACCGACAGGCTATGAGACGCAGATGACGGTTCGCTTCGGCGGCAGCGATGTCAATTGCATCTTCCGGGAGAGGATTAGTGCCAAACCCGGAGATACGCTGCGCATTTCCATCGATGTGCCGCATGTCCATCTCTTCGACGCAGAAAACGGTCAGAGATTGACGATTTGATGTCGCTTCGGTGGGGAGCCGGAAGAAGAGGAGTCTTCCTGCTCACCTATCGATGCGGAAGCATTCGACCGGTTCGAATGCGATAGTCGTCGTCCACCAAACGGGAAGGTGGGCGCCGGGGGATTTGCTCCCGTTCTCAAAGGAGGAGTATCATGCCATTCAAGAGACGTGACTTTCTTGCCGCATCGGCGGCAGCGGCCGGGATCGCCGGCCTCGCGCCGCTCGGAATACGCCCATCTTTCGCTCAAGCCGAACCCAGCTACACGCCCGAAAAGGGCGCGAGCCTCCGGCTGCTTCGCTGGACCCCCTTCGTCAAGGGAGACGAGGATGCCTGGCTTGCAAATACCAAGAAATTCACCGAGACGACGGGCGTTGAGGTTCGTATCGACAAGGAAAGCTGGGAAGATATCCGACCGAAGGCCGCCGTCGCCGCCAATGTCGGTTCCGGTCCCGACATGGTCATGTGCTGGTTCGACGATGCTCATCAGTATCCTGACAAACTCGTCGACCTGACGGAACTCGGCAACTACCTCGGCAACAAATATGGCGGCTGGTATGACGGCGTGCGCGGTTATGCAACCCGCGGCGACAAGTTCATCGCCATGCCGCTGACAGCGATCGGCAATGCCGTCGTTTATCGCGACAGCCATGTAAAGGCGGCCGGCTTCAGCGAATTCCCCAAGGACACCGCCGGGTTCCTTGAACTTTGCAAGGCGATGAAGGCCAAAGGCACGCCCGCCGGCTTTCCGCATGGCAAGGCGGTCGGCGACGGCAACAACTACGCCCATTGGCTACTTTGGAGCCATGGCGGCAAGATGGTGGACGAAAGCGGCAAGGTGACCATCAACAGCCCTGAAACGCTGGCGGCAATCCATTATGCGAAGGATCTTTATGCGACCTTCATCCCCGGCACGGAAAGCTGGCAGGACATCAACAACAACCGCGCCTTCCTTGCCGGGCAAGTATCGCTGATCGCAAACGGCGTATCGGTCTATTACGCAGCCAAAAAAGATCCGAAGCTCGCCGAAATCGCGGCCGATATCAGAACCACGAACTTCCCGATCGGTCCGGTCGGCAAGAGTGTCGAGCTGCACCAGACGAGCTCGCTGGTTCTCTTCAGCCATACCAAATATCCCGAAGCAGCCAAGGCCTATATCAAGTTCATGATGGAAGGCGACCAGATGAACGCCTGGATCCAAGGATCGAGCGCCTATTGCTGCCAACCCTTGAAGGCCTTTGCCAACAATCCCGTCTGGACCGCCGATCCCGTCCATGCACCCTATGCACGCGCATCGGAAACGCTGCGCCCGAACGGCTATGCTGGTCCGCTGGGCTATGCTTCGGCGGGCGTGATGGCCGATTACGTGCTCGTCGATATGTTCGCGGCCGCGGTGACCGGCCAGATGACGCCGGAGGATGCGATGAAAGAGGCTGAGCGCCGCGCAAACCGCTACTACAAGGTTTGATCGCCCGCGAAGACCTGCAGCATGCCGGCGACGGCATGCTGCGACTGTCCATCAGGAGATAATGCCATGTCGACCGTGACATCCAGCGATACGACGCGCGGCCCGATCAGATCGCTCATGCAGAACAACAATATGCTCGGCTTCCTCTTCATGTTGCCGGCGGCCATCTTTCTGGTTTGTTTTCTCACCTATCCGCTGGGACTTGGAGTCTGGCTCGGCTTCACGGACACGCGGATCGGGCGCAGCGGCAGCTTTATCGGATTGGAGAATTATCAATTCCTGGCCAATGATTCCGTATTTTGGTTGTCGGTCTTCAATACGCTGCTCTACACCTTCATCGCCTCGATCCTGAAATTCGTGCTCGGCCTTTGGTTGGCACTGCTTCTCAATCAGCACCTGCCATTCAAATCCTTCTTCCGGGCGATCGTGCTTCTGCCCTGGGTGGTGCCGACGGTGCTTTCGGGATTGGCATTCTGGTGGATCTACGACTCCCAGTTTTCGATTATCTCATGGTCGCTGATGAAGATCGGCGTGATCCATGGCCAGATCAATTTCCTCGGCGATCCGACCAATGCGCGGATCTCAGTCATCATCGCCAATGTCTGGCGCGGCATTCCCTTCGTGGCGATCTCGCTGCTTGCCGGCCTGCAGACAATCCCTGCTTCGCTGCAGGAGGCGGCATCGCTTGATGGCGCCACAAGCTGGCAGCGTTTCCGTTATGTAACGCTACCGATGTTGACCCCCATCATCGCCGTCGTGATGACCTTCTCCGTGCTGTTCACATTCACGGATTTCCAGTTGATCTATGTGCTGACCAAGGGCGGGCCGGTCAACGCGACGCATCTGATGGCGACACTGTCTTTTCAGCGTGGCATTCCGGGCGGGCAGCTCGGCGAGGGCGCGGCAATCGCGGTGGCCATGATCCCGTTCCTACTCGCCGCCATCATGTTCAGCTTTTTCGGTCTGCAGCGCCGCAAATGGCAGCAGGGTGGACAAGACTGAGACCGGGAGGACGCCATGACCATCAAAACCGAGACGGCCAATCCCGTTCTGACCGATGACACCCAAGGGATGGGCTATCTGAACCGCCTGCCTCGCCGTATCGTCATGCTCTACCTGCCGATGGCGGTCTTCGTCTTCGTGCTTCTATTTCCCTTCTACTGGATGGCCATAACGGCTATCAAGCCAAACGCACAGCTGACCGACTATAATAACTATAGCCCCTTTTGGGTCGTGGGGCCGACGCTCGATCACATCAAGTACCTATTCTTTGAAACCTCCTATCCGGGCTGGCTTTGGAACACGATATTGGTGGCGGTGGGATCGACGGCGCTGTCGTTGCTGGCATCGATTTTTGGCGCCTACGCGATCGAACGCGTGCGTTTTACCGGCTCTCGTTCGATCGGGTTGCTGATTTTTCTAGCCTACCTCGTTCCGCCTTCGATCCTGTTCATTCCCCTGGCGTTCATCGTCTTCAAGCTTGGAATTTACGATTCCAGACTTGCGCTCATCTTCACCTATCCCACCTTCCTCATTCCCTTCTGCACATGGCTGCTGATGGGCTACTTCAGGTCGATACCCTTCGAGCTGGAAGAAAGCGCGCTGGTCGATGGCGCCAGCCGCTGGCAGATCCTTGTCAAAATTATCCTTCCGCTGGCGGTGCCTGGGCTGATTTCGGCTGGCATCTTCGCGTTTACGCTTTCCTGGAACGAATTCATCTACGCGCTTACCTTCATTCAATCGTCGGAAAACAAAACAATTCCGGTTGGTGTACTGACGGAATTGGTTCGCGGCGATGTCTTTGAGTGGGGTTCGCTCATGGCCGGCGCTTTATTTGGTTCATTGCCGGTCGTTATCCTCTACTCTTTCTTCGTCGATTACTACGTCTCGTCGATGACCGGTGCTGTGAAAGAATGATGGACGCTCCGACAGCGGATCGGTGGTACGCGGTCTGCTGCCTGCGCTTTTCGGCATTTAGTAGATTATCGATCAAGGGGTGATGTCACGTTGTCGAACGATCACTGAGCATCCGGGACGAGGCTGAGTTCAGGTGATGGCGCCAGTAACGCTTTCCAATGCGCCATTGCGCGGATGGCGATGGATGTGAGTGGCGAGAGCGGAGCGTCTGTGACGTGGAGTGACGAAGAGATTCGGGAGGACCGCGGTGCCGACAGGTGCGCCCGGCGATGGTGACCAAAGGGCACGGTGCGGCCGAGGGCAGTATCGCTTGTCTGGTCCATGGTGGAGGCGTGCAATGAGAAGCGCGAGAAAGCGCTGGAAGTCGATCAGCTGAGTCGTGTCTTCGACGTTTCCACTGCCTGGCTCAACCGGATGATCGATCGCAAGCCAAAGTGCTATCTACACGTCGTGCAGGATGTCGCTCTCGTCATCGAGAGAGGCAAATCCTGGCGCTTGGGGGTGAATCCGACTGCGGCAAGTTCATCGTGGCGCGACTTGTCATCGGGCTCCATGGCCCCAGTGAAGGCGTCATCGTGTTCGGGCCGTCCTCAGACGGCCGCCCGATGGAGGCGCAGATGATCTTAGGATCCGCATGCCAGCCTCAATCCGCGCTGGCGGGTCGGCGACATCATTACCGAGCCAATCCGCGAGTTTGGCTTGCGTGAAGGACATGACGCGATCGATGAGCGCGTAGCGGAACTGCTGCGCACCGTCGGTCTTTTGCCCGATGATGCCAAGCGCTTTCGCACAAGTTTTCCGGTGGGCAGCGACAGCCATATCGATCGCTCGCGCGCTGGCAAGCGAGCCGGAATTTCTCGTTTGCGACGAACCAACATCGGCGCTCGACGTTTCTGTTCAGGCGCAGGTCCTCAATCTTATGCATGAACTGCAAGACGAGCTTGGGCTCACCTATCTCTTCATAAGCCACAATCTTGCCGTCGTCCGTCCCATGGCTGACCGGATCGTCGTCATGTATCTTAGCCACCAAGCCCCCTTGAGCCCCCGGAAGGATGTGCCTTTCATCCCCGCTGTCCGAAAGCGACTGAGATCTGTTAGTCGGTCACCCCTGACGTACGCCTGCGTCGGGGCGGCGGCGCGATTGCCTGTCATCTGGCGTCAAAAGACTAGATAACGATTGTAGAGTTCTACGACGCGCGAAGGAATGCACGGTTCGCAATGGAAATTACTCGCTTCGCCGAATGCAAGAAGCAGATGGAATATTGCCGACAAGCAGAAGACCTTTTGTGCACTTGGAGATAAGATTGCACACAAGCGCGGATTCTCGACGCAGATCGGCTAAGCGACGGGACGAACCCGCATATCGTCACGAGTGCTCGAACTTTATAAATCCCATCTATAACGTATTCTAAGCGGGTGGGAGCATCCGAAGATCTTATCACCTGGCAGTCAGATCGGATTGGGCTGGTCTCCCGCGGGTGGCTCTGGTGCAGTAATCGACCGATGATCGAGACGGTCCGCGCCCTCGGCGCCGCGAGCTATCATCGCCATGGCGATATGACGGGCCTCGTCCGCGAAGCCTCCCATGATGGCATTGGCGAGCGCCAGATGAATGATCGGGTTCGGATCATAAACGAGATCGCGATCGTGCAAACTCAGATCCGCCGTGAACAGGGTACGAAGCATGATCTCCAGCGATCTGCCTATGCCGAGTAACAAACTATTGTGGCTTGCTCGCAGGACCGCGAGGTGAAAGGCGATGTCTTGCTCAATTGCCGCGACCGTCGGAAGATCTTGCATGGCCATTGCAAGCGCTTGAAGGTGTTGCTTCTCTTCGGCCGTCGCATTTCGAGCAGCCATGGATGCGGCGCCGGGCTCGATAAGTTCCCGCAATTGCGCGACCTCACGTCGAAACATGGCGTGCGATTTGCGATCTTTAAGTTTCCAACGGATGATGTCGGCATCCAGCCCGTTCCATTCTTCCTTCATGGCGACGCGGGACCCGTAGCGGCGCGCGGTCCTGATCAATCCTTTGCCTGCCAAGACTTTGACGGCTTCCCGCAAGGCGTTTCTTCCGACACCGAAGCGAGAGGCGAGTTCAGATTCCAGCGGCAACTGCTCTCCAGGTTGCCAATCACCTTCCACGATGGATCTGCCGAACCTTTCGACGGTGTCCATAATCACGCCCTTCGGAAGCATGGTCTTCTCCTGCTTGCAAACATTCTAGATCCTATCTATAACGCATTTAACGCTTGGGGAGGGCAAGCAGTCATCGGCAAATGTCGCAGATGTTGGTTTGATAGATCAAGTCAGGTCTAACCCGCAATCCAGGGAGGAGCCGATCCTGTGCGAACATTTATAGGAAATCTGTCGCAGCGATGCTGGGCCGGATAACAAACCTCACATCAGAGGCTGGATCCAGAGCACCAGCGCATTTGGCGTCCTTTGACTGCTTCGCTTGCGTTGAAGGGCGACGTTGTCAGCGCGGCCTACCTTCCTGGGCGTCACGGTTTGACGAAACTCACATTAGTTCATTCTCCCAACGGACGAATATCCCATGAAAATTGAAAGAATAGAGTGCTTCACACCACGGGTTGGTCATCGCAATCAGCTGCTGGTCAAGGTGACGACTTCAGATGGAATTCATGGTTGGGGCGAGTCCGGTTTAACGGGCAGGGAACATGCCGTCATCGGGGCGATCCGTCATTACGAACAGTTCCTGATCGGCCGCGATGTTCGGCGGGCCGGGGCTCTGTGGCAGGAAATGTACCGCAGCCAATATTTCGAAGGTGGTCGTGTACTGACGGCGGCAATTGGCGCGCTGGACATCGCCTTCCACGATATTCGCGCAAAGGCGCTCGGCGTGCCCGTTTACGACCTTCTCGGGGGCAAGCATCGCGAGCGCGTCCCAGCGTTTGCGACCGCGCCGGCCAATCCCGGTCCCGAGATGATCGAGCAGGCGATAATCCTGAAGGATGCGGGCTGGAACTCCATCCGCTTCGTTCCGTGGGGCCAACACTCCTTTGATCTTTTCGAGCCGCGAGAGTCGATCGCGCGCACCGCTCCCTGGATGATTAAGGCGAGAGAGGAGGTGGGCGCGGAAGTCGTTCTGGGGATCGACTACCATCACCGGCTCAGCGTCGCCGAAGCCGCCTCGTTCTGCCAGAAGATGCCTTCCGGAACCCTCGATTACATCGAAGAGCCGATCCGTGACGAGACGCCGGAGGCCTATGAGGCGCTTCGAAAAATGACCGATGTACCCTTCGCGATCGGCGAGGAGTTTTCCTCGAAGTGGCAATTCTTGCCCTATATCGAGCGCGATATTCATCAGTTCAATCGGTTGGATATTTGCAATGTGGGCGGTTTTACCGAAGCCATGAAGGTCGCCGGCTGGAGCGAGGCGCATTACGTCGACCTGATGCCACACAATCCGCTGGGACCTGTCTGCACGGCGGCGACCGTGCATTTGGCAGCGGCGGTGCCCAACTTCGCTTGGCTGGAGTGTCGGGCGTCACCGGTCGAACAGCTTGGTTTTGATTCGCGTGAACTCTTTCCGTCACAGGCCGAGTTGAATGGCAGTTCCTATGACGTACCGCAGTTTCCGGGTCTGGGGATCGAGGTGAACGAAGACGCGCTGAACAAGCTCGACTTTCAATATTTCGAGCCGCCCCACCTGCGCCGTGGCGATGGAAGTTTCACCAATTGGTGATTGGAGGACCGGGAGGAATAGACTATGGCAATTTCAACATACTATGCGTCGGCGAGCCGGACGCGATATGTCATTACCGCACTCTTATTTATAACCGGTGTGATCAATTACCTCGATCGCACCAATCTGTCGATCACGGCACCGTCTTTGTCGGCGGAACTGAAAATCGACCCGGTGACCATGGGATGGTTGTTTTCGGCATTTGGATGGACCTACACGGCCATGCAAATCCCTGGCGGGTGGCTCGCTGATCGTGTCCATCCGCGAATCGTCTATCCCCTAACAATCCTCGTTTGGTCGGTGGCGACTTTCAGTCTCGGTTTCGTCGCCGGGATCGTCAGCCTCTTTATCCTTCGACTTGCCGTAGGCGTTTTCGAGGCGCCGAGCTATATCGTCAACAACAGGATCGTCACAACCTGGTTTCCCGAGCGAGAACGGGCCACCACAATCGGCATCTATATCTCCGCGCAATATGTGGGTCTCGGCTTTCTTACGCCGGTTCTCGTCTGGATTGAAGCCGCCTACGGCTGGCGTTCAGTGTTTGTCCTGACGGGTATCCTCGGTTTGATCGCTGCCATTTTGTGGGCGACGATCTATCGCGATCCAAGCAAGTTCAAAGGGACAAACGACGCGGAACTCGATCTTATCCGGGAAGGCGGTGGCGTTCCCGAGCTGAGTTCACGCTTGGTGAGGGAACAGGCAGGCCGCAAATCCTTTACCTGGTCCGATCTTGTGGTCGTGCTCAGCAAGAAGAAGCTGTGGGGACTCTATATCGGTCAGTTCAGCTACTTGGCTTCTGCTAACTTTTTCCTTACCTGGTTCCCGACGTATCTGGTTCAATACCGACATCTCGATTTCATCAAAGCCGGATTCTATGCCTCCGTGCCGTTTCTCGCCGGTTTTGGGGGCGTGCTCGTCTCCGGCTTCATCTCGGACGCGCTTCTTCGTGCCGGCTATAGTCTGAGCGCCTCACGCAAAATCCCGGTCCTTACGGGTATCGCTCTCTCCGTCCTGATCGTGGGTGCGCAATTCGTTGAGAGCCCCGGACTCATCATCATGTTTTTGGCCATCGCATTCTTCGGAACGGGAATGGCCTCGATTACCTGGTCCTACGTATCAGCATTGGCGCCGGAACGATTGATTGGCTTGACAGGTGGCGTCTTCAACCTGTTCGGAGGCCTCTCGAGCATCGTGATACCAATCGCAATTGGTTATCTCGTCAATGGTGGGAGCTTCGCGCCTGCGCTCGCTCTATGCTCCGGCCTGGCGGTAGTGGCGGCTTGCTGTTACATTTTTCTCGTCGGGCGAATGGAGCGGGTAGAAGAGTAGATATTCGTCGCAAGACCATCCATCTGGCAACTGTTGACAGAATTCGATTTGGGGAGCCGGTTGGCTTTAAACTAATCCAACTGACAGCACACGTGTATTCAATTCCTCGACCATCTGGCTCACGAGAAGCCTCGTGGCGCCACTTGCGCCGTTTTCACTGCATCCCGCCCCTCGGCGCGAGGCGAGATTGGTGCGCTCGATCTGCCTCCTTAGGCCGCCACCCGCCCAATTTGTCCGCGTGTTTCTGTGTAAAATCCGCAAACCATGTCGGTTGGACGCCAAACGTCTGATGCGTGGCCATCAGCACCTTAGCGACGGGGTGCCTCAGCCGCTCCTCGGTTTGTTCGTCGAGCGCGTCGACGAAGTCTTCGGGCAGCCCCCTGTCAAGCAAATCCCGACGTCGCTCTTCAGGGGTAATGCTGACATATTTTACCGGCTTCCCGATTGACGCGGAAATGCGCGCTGCAATTTCGTCCATCTTCAGGGCTTCAGGACCGGTCATGTCGAGACTTTCCCCCTCGTGACCACCGTCTCGAAGCAGACGGTATGCGATCTTGGCAATATCCTCGGCGTCTATTGGCGAAAGCGATATGTTCCCGAAGGGAAGGCGGAGCGTACCCGTTGCCATGATGTCGGGCGCCTCGCGTAGATAGACCTGCATGAATTGGCTGGGGCGCAAATGAGTCCATGCGAGGCCCGACCCTTCCAAGTAATCCTCGATCTCTTCATGCATCCGCGTGAAGCGAAACTTGGTTGGGTCGAACCCCGGCTCACCGCCGGAGAACTTCACGACGTGTCGCACGCCGGCTGCTTTGCATGCGTCAATGAAGTTGCATTGCGTTTCCCTCATATCAGGCGCTGCCCCCGAGATCATGAGCACGCGCTCGATGTCCTCGAGCGCGGTGCCGAGGGTGCCGGGCTGACGCATGTCACCCACGACGAGGTCCACACCCGGGAGCTCGCTGAGCCCTGCCGCATCGGCCCTTGCAAGATTCCGGACGAGTGCCCGTACCGGCGTCCCCATTCGAACAAATTCCCGAACCGCAAGCTGCCCGCTCATTCCCGTTGCGCCTGTTACCAGTACCATCGATATTCCTTTCTGCCTTTGGGTCTGGCGGGTCATGTTTTGACCTCGCCGGTTACTCTGTAGAGACGATCCGAAGATCGCAAAGGATTCATGCCAACTTCGTTTTCCCCGCCAGGCCGAAAAGCGGTGCCAGCCTACCGAGACGCGGGATTAGGCTACCGTTTCTGCCGTGCCGTGCTCAGACATAGGACTGCTCCGAAAAAATCGCGCCAAGGGAGAATCCTTTTGCGATGCTCGATCGTCACTGGGCCATGGATCCACTACAAAGGAACGGGCCAATGACGGATAGAAGGATATTTGCTGTAACGGCGGCATCAGGTCATGTCGGGGGGTACGCCGCGCGCGCCCTGCTCGAGCAAGGACACGTCGTTCGCGCGATGGGTCGCCACATGGGTCGATTGCAGGGCCTCGTGGACTCAGGAGCAGAACCCTGGATAGGCGACCTGCACGATGCATCCTATGTGGAAAAAGCCGTTACAGGCGTCGACGGAGCGCTGCTGATCGTGCCGCCCCATCCCGCTGCCGTTGATTTCCAAGCTTACCAGAACGAGATTGCGGCGGTCTTTGCCGCCGCGGCGCCCCGAAGCGGGTTGAAGCAGGCAGTGTTCATTAGCGTGCTTGGAGCCAGTGACGACCGCGCTGGCGGGCTCATCGCAGGCCACGCCGATATCGAGCGCCATTTGAATGGTGTGCCCGGTCTGAACGTCGTCCATCTACGGCCGAGCGGTTTCATGGAATTTTTCTATTATTTGCTCAAGCCGCTTCGGGAAGAAGGTGTGCTCCGATCGCCAATCGGCCCCCATGCCAATCTCGAGCTGGTGGCGGCTCGTGATGTCGGTCGCAGCGCGGCCGCCATCCTGGTGGAGGGCCATATTCGCAACGTCGGCTTCTTTGATCTGCCCGCAATCCGCTCAGTAACGCTGAGTGAAGTAGCGCGGCTCATAGGCCAGGGGCTTGGTCGTCCTGTAACTGTCGAGCAGTATACTCATGAAGAGGACATTCGCGATCTCATGGCCGCAGGAACCGGCAAAACCTTCGCAACGATGCTCAACGAGACCTGGGCGATGATGAACGCGATGGGCGAAATGCCTCCGCTCGACGTCCGCCCGGTAACGGCGGCAACTTACAGTATCGAAGACTTCGTCAAAAACGATTTGGTGCCGGCGATTCTGTCGTCTCGACCGATTTCGGATTTCTCAACCGCAACGAGGCCTCGACCAGCCGAACTTGAGGCTGCCTGACCGAGAAATCCGCCAAGGTGCACCTTATTAGGCTGGATTATCCGTGCAGATCTGCGCTCGGATAATCCAGCTACGGCGGTGATTTGCGAGATCGTAAAGGCGACGGCCGAGTTGTCTGTTGAGCCCTTGGTTTGCAATGCGGACGACCTTCGCGCTAATAGAGGCGACGAGCGGCCCGCCGGCATTCTACGTGTCAGAGACAGACTATTTTCATCAGCACTGACAGGAAGCATTCTGGCGGGACAACGACCCGCGCCTCCTCGCTGTCAAGAGGAGCTATTATCCATCGGGCTTTTTCAAGGTTCATCATGGCGTGAGTAGCTGTGGACTCGCGACACCTTCTTGTGCTGGACGCGCAGCCTGAGTGCATAAGGCGCAAAGTGACTGCGTTTCCTCATCCGCAGTGGTTCAGCTTAACGTCCGATCGGCTAGCCTCAGTACACGTTCGCCGCGCTCCACGCTGTTGCTGACCCACCTCCGGTGTGAGAACTGGTCAAAGATGCCGTACCTCCTGCGGCCGATCTCCCCATTTATCATGAAGGCCATCGTAGAAAGTGATGGGTGCCGCCATAAGTTCATCAATGTCGACGGCTTCGAGGCAGGCGATATTGATATTGAGATACTCATGGCCTGACATGTTGGGCATTCCTATGCGCTGGAACGGGCGTATCCCGCACCGTTTGCAGAACGGATGCTCCGCTGCCGGATTAGGCCCTCGGAATACGGTCATCGTTGCGGGCGAAGAGATTAAACGAAGATCAGAGGGTAATGCGTCGACCGACCAGAATCTGCTTTTCGCGCATATAGAGCAATTGCATTTGTGCGTTCCAGCCGAGATATCGGCCATCACCTCAAATTGCACGTCATGGCAATGGCATCTGCCCGTGTATAGGCGTTTCATTGATATTGTCCTCGTGGTGACCTAGCATTCCATAAAGTTTCGATAGTCATGAGCGCTTCAATCGAAAAGGCGCCCTTCTGCCGTTGTGGGCAGATTGTCATGCATTGCGGTCGAGCGTCTGCTCGGAATATCACCGGCTTCGTTCGGCAAGCTCTGCGAATGTGCCGTGCACTGTGGTCTATCATGTTCGGCGTCCTCCGGAGATCACGGGCACTCGTTCGGTTGCTGGCGAGCGGCGGCGGCGTGCCACTCACCCCAGGAAGACGATCCGAACCTCGCAAAAGATTCACGTCATGCCGATTTTTTGTAAGAAGCCCCGAAGAGGCGATCGAAAGGAGGTTCAATTTTCTGAGGAGTCCGGCTGAGAAGAAGTTGGCACATAGCGGTTGGCAACGATGCCGCACGCGTATGCTTTCGATCCTGCCAACCTCAAATCGCGAAAGCCTGAGCTCTGGAAGATATTTGGCCCGCTACCGAGAGCCGCCGGGTTGATGAAGAATTGGTACTCATCAACCAAACCATGGGCGATGAGCGCGGACGCAAATCCGTGACCACCGAACACGGCTATATTGCCCTCACCGGCACGCTTTAATGCGCCAACTTCGCTCGGTAGATCGCCGTGGGCCACTGTCGTTCTCTCCCAACGCGAATGGTCAAGTTTGCTGCTCAAAACCACCTTTGTTAGGTCCGTGATCTTCTTTGCAAACGCGTAAAACGGATCTCGGGGATAGCGTTCGGCAGCTTTCGCCCAGTGGTTGATATAGCCCTCTTCGGCCATCTTGCGGCTTAGGAGAATCGTACCGACAGCTTGGAAGAAGGTGTTAAAATCCTTCTTCAAATCTGCATCCCATGGGCAATCGCTCACCCAATCCCAGATTTGCCAAGCCTGTTGGCCATCGCCGCCGACGAATCCGTCGACTGACATCTGCATTTGAAGAACGAGCTTTCTCATTGCGTGCCTCCTGATGCCGTCCAGGTTCACGGGGGGAGCGCCGCCCTTTCGCCGACCTCACCACTCGAACCGTTCTTTTCGCGCCGGCGCTCACCGCCACTCTCTTCGCGCGTTCCGGCCGCGTGCCTGCGCTCGTTCACACGACCTCATTTGGTTCGTGTGCTCAGGCAGTCTCCTGCAGGCGGTGACGCCTTGCTGGTGGATACATTGACACCGCACTCTTATGATTGCAATAGTAAAGCGATTTACAAATGGAATCATTCAATGTCCACGAAAGAACGGTCTGGATGCCCGATCAACCTGTCCCTTGAGCTGTTTGGCGATCGCTGGACGCTCCTGATCGTGCGTGACATTGCATTCGGCGGCAAAAAGCACTTCAGGCAGCTTCTTCAATCAGACGAAGGGATTTCGTCCCGCACGCTCTCCGAGCGCCTGCAGATGCTAGAGGACGAGGGAATCGTCACGCGCCATGACGATCCGGCGCACAAGCTCAAAGTGGTCTACCGCCTCACCGAAGCGGGCATGGATCTGCTGCCAGTCCTGATCGAACTTGGCGCCTGGGGTGGCAAGCATCGCCATGCCGACGACGACCTCGCGCGGTTCGCGAGACAGTTGAAAGCCGGAGGAAGTGAGCTCATCGAACGCAAGAAGGAAGAGTTGCGGGGCAGACAGGCTTGACCCTGTCCTCGTTGCGTCACCAGGGACGCACCTGCCGCGAAAAAACCACGCCGAGCGAATCCTTTCGGTCGTCTCGCACGTCTCTTCTGCGCAAGGTGTCTGTCCGCTGGGACGGACCCATTTGGAGATAGAGATTGATGGCAAGCGAGCAGAGTCTGGCGAACAAGGCATATTGGGAAGCGGCGGCCGCGCAAGGCCCGCTCGCGCCGGAGGCAGTCATCGATGGCGTCGATATCCGCTGGACGCCGCTCTCCGGAGAGCCCGGCGGTGTCGACTACCTAGAAGTCGATGCCGGCGGTATCCGGGCTATGTGGGTTCGGCCTAAGGGCGCCGCCGATGATCGCGTCATCTTCTATGCGCACGGCGGAGGCTTTGTCTCGGGCTCGATCTATACCCACCGCAAGATGGTGGGACACTTGGCGAAGGCAGCGGGTTGCCGAGCTCTCTTGTTCGAATACCCTTACGCACATGCTCAGAAACATCCTGCCCAGTTAAACGCCACGGTTGCGGCGTATCGCTGGCTCTTGGCCGAAGGCATCGCTCCCATGCACATTGCCGCTGCAGGCGATTCCGCTGGCGCAATCCTGACGTTCGGCTTGCTGCAGCAAGCCCGGAACAATCGCACGCCGCTACCTGCGGCGGTGATGATCTTGTCCGGATGGCTCGACCTGGCTCTCTCCGCGCCTAGTTTCGAGACCAATCGCGAGAAAGACGCCTTCTTCACCAGAGATGTGGTGGAGTGGCTGGCGTCGAACTTTCTCGGAGACGGCGATCCCCGTGATCCTCTTGCAAGTCCACTCTACGCCGAGCTCAAGGGATTTCCGCCGATCTTCCTCCAGGCCGGAGGCGACGAGGCGTTGGTCGACGAAAGCCGCATGTTCGCCGAAAGGGCAGGGCAGGCAGGTGTCGAAGTCCGACTCGATGTGTTTCCCGACATGCTGCACAGCTTCCAGATGATGGCCGGCCGGGCTCCGGAAGCCGACGACGCCATCCAGCGCCTTGCCGACTGGGTCCAAGCGAAACTGGGCATCGATCCCATGGCAGGTGAAGGCGCCTGACGATGAGAAAACTGATCGTGGAAAGCTTCGTGGCCCTCGACGGCGTAGTCGATTCACCGATGAAATGGGCATCACGATTCTTTGACGAAGAATCGAAGCACCATGCATATCGCCAATTGGCCGACGCCGACTATTTCCTGCTGGGCCGCGTTGCGTATCAGGTATTTTCGGCAAGCTGGCCTTCGATCCAGGGCGACAAATATTTCGACCGCATCAACGGCCTGAAGAAGCTCGTCGCATCCAGGACGCTGCACGAGGTGACGTGGAACGCATCGTTGATCAAAGGCGATGTCGCCGAGACGTTGCACAAGCTCAAGGAGGAGGGCGGAGGGGCGATCGTGAAATACGGCGTCACCCAACTCGACCGTACACTTCTCGAAAGCAGGCTGGTCGACGAATACAAGCTTTGGCTGCTGCCGACGCGCGGAGGCTCGGGCAAACGCGCCTTTGACGATATAGACATGGCGGCGCAGCCCGATTTGGAGCTCACCGATGTTCGTCGGTTCGCGAATGGCGGCGTAATTCTCTCATACGTGCCCCATTAATCGTCACGTGGATTTTGCAAATGAGATGGCAACGCAGCGCCAGAAGGAGAATGCGCGATGAAACAAGTACTAGTGACCTATACGACCAAACCTGAATGGGCCGAGGAGAACGCGCGTCTGGTCAGCGACGTCTTTTCCGAACTTCATGAACGTGCGCCCGGGGGACTTGCTTACCTGGTCCTTCGCCGCGACGATGGAACCTTCCTGCACCTCTTCCGCCAAGAAAACGGAGCGCCGGCCCTTTCCGAACTCGAAGCGTTCCGCACCTTTCAGAAGAATGTCAGCGAGCGGTGTCGCGATCGGCCCGTGGCCACGGGCGTCGCCGTCGTCGGCTCGTATGGCGATGTCTCGAACGTGGATTGAGGTCTGGACCTGCCGATGACGCAACGGATTTCCGGCAATAATGACGAACGCAGTGGCATGGCGAGGGCGATCGAGGCTCTACGCCCAAAGCTTCACCGATATTGCGCGCGTATGGTCGGCTCCGCCATCGATGGCGAGGACGTCGTCCAGGATGTACTTCTCAAAACACTGGAGAGCCCCCCAGGCAGTCAGGTTCGTAGTGTCGAAAACTGGCTGTTTCGCGTCGCGCACAACGTCTCCATCGATTTTCTCCGCCGTCGCCAACGTGAGATGGCCATGCACTCCGAGGAAGAATTGGACATGATTGCCGACCGCTCTTCGTCGGCGGCTGATCGCATGGTGGCGGCCGCTGCCTTGAAGTCCTTTATGTATCTGCCGGTAGCTCAACGGGCATGTACTATCTTGATGGATGTACTCGGCTATTCTCAGCAGGAGATCGTAGATATTACAGGCATGACCATTCCCGCGGTCAAGGCCGCGTTGCATCGGGGAAGGGCCCGGATACGGGAGCTGGCTGATGCCCCTGATGAGGATGTGTCCCCACAACTGAGCCATGTCGAGTTGAGCCGTCTCGCCAAATATGTCGACCACTTCAATGGTCGCAATTTCGATGTGCTGCGTGAAATGCTAGCGGAGGACGTTCGGCTTGATTTCGTTGCCAAGACGAGATTGGATGGCCGTCGTCAGGTCTCTCGGTATTTCCATAACTATAGCGAGCTCCACGATTGGCATTTTGTGCCAGGACTCGTTGACGGACGGCCTGGGCTGCTGG
This sequence comes from Martinezella sp. CNPSo 3890, assembly GCF_057784455.1. NCBI lineage: Bacteria > Pseudomonadati > Pseudomonadota > Alphaproteobacteria > Hyphomicrobiales > Rhizobiaceae > Martinezella > Martinezella sp. CNPSo 3890. The sequence continues at coordinate 58,162 of NZ_JBXSOR010000009.1, forward strand.
TGTTCGATCTGAACAACGCCATTCCAAAGCCAGCCTATTTTATTTTGCTCGAATGGGTCGGAGATCAGATCAGTTTCATCCGCGATTTCAGGAGCGTCCGATATGTGGCGGAATCAGCCGAGATGATTCCCTTCGGTGCGCCGGGTGGTTCCTCTTGATCGCAGCGGATCAGCGACCCGTAGAAGCGCGAAACGACCCCAAAGTAGCGATTGTCAGGTATCGGTTGCCCCCAACGCCCTCCAGGATCAGATCGTAGGAACCACATTGCTCGGCGACTTCGAGGCCTACCGCAATCTCGTTCGCGCTAAGGCTGCGTAGGAATTCCGCGCTCGTGGCCGCCGTGACGAGACCACGGCTTTTCGGACCGATCGCCTTCTTCTGCAGTGCTACCGCCGCGGAGAGTTGAGGCCGCTTCAGAGCTTACGTCGTCGGAATTCTGGCGAGCCTCGCGGGCACGGCGACACGCTCTGCCAACCACCATCCATACCAGGCCACCATGCGATCACCTGGTCGGAAACCGGATCCTTCCGGGGCCGTCTGTACCACGTCGGACAAATCCCACCCGGGTCGATCGCCACCGGTACCTTCATAGACGGACGAGCAATCTTCGTTGCGGTGCTCAAAGACTTCGCGAGGAGAATTGCCGACTAGCGGGAAATATGCACGCGCGCTGCTCGCCGCTGAGGCCGTACGATGCGCGACCAGGGGCGTTCCCGAAGGCCGCGCCTGGCGGCAAGCTTTTCCCCGGTCTTCACCATCGTGCCGAAAGAATTGCGTGGTCCGGGGTGATAGGCCAATTCCTGCCTTCTCCATTGGCGTGACATTTGCGGCTTTGGTGTGAAAAAGCTCTCTGGCCCCAGGAGCGGTCTGGGAAAGCACCGTGGTTTGATAGGCTTGCAACAACGAGCGCGAATTGAGGTGGTCGGCAAAATGCATCGCCTTTCGTTTGGCTTGCGCAAACCGGCTCCGAGCCTTGCGTCTCGTGTCGGAACCTCAGGCCACGGTAAGGGCTTAACCGCTTTGGATTTCGGAGGTCGAACATGACTCCCGCACGATATTGCGCCATGCGCGACGTCGCTTGGACTTGGTCTGTAATCGACGTCAATACCGGCCAAGTTGTAGCTTACAGTAACGTTGTTCTTGCTGGGCTCAGCGAAGGTGTTGCCGAGGATATGGCGCAGCTACTCAACTTGGAATATACGGACAACGACGCTGATACCCTCGCATCTCCAAGGCCTCGTAAGATATAGGGCAGGCAGGCGCGCACCCAGGTTAGCCTTTCAGATTGGTTGCGGCCGTCATCCCCATTTCGAAGAGTTTTTCTTGATCGTGGACGCCCTGCTGATAAAGTTTGATTATGAAGGCTGCAATGTCCTCAGCCTTTCCGTCTTCGCGGCTGATTGCCAGTTCGGTGAGAATGGCATCAAATGCGCGTTGACAGGTGCCGAGCGCATCTGGATCCAGAGACACGTCTCTGGTGCGAGAGTATCTGTTGACCACCGTGCGCCATCTCCTGAACATACGCTTCAGAAATTGCTAGGAAGCTAGAGCTTTCTCGACCCGATCGCAAGCTGTTCATACGACGCTGGCCTCTGGCGGAGCATTAGGGACGGCTGGTCAACTACTCGCAGTTCAGCTCCAGCATCAATGTCTGCCATAAGACGGGACAGCGCTATGTGGCACTGTTGGAGCAGGTCTACCTCGTTTCGACATTGCAGCCTTGGTACACAAACACGCTGAAGCGGATCGCCAAGACGCCGAAGCTGCATTTTCTCGATGCCGGCCTTCTCGCCGCGGCGCGCGGGTTGACGTTCGATCGGACAAAGGCGGACCGCAGCGTATTCGGCGCGCTTCTGGAAAGCTTCGTGTTTGCCGAAATCCTGAAGCTCTCGGATGCGTCCGACTTACGCCTGACGCCATATCATTTTCGCGATCAACAGATGCATGAGGTGGACATCGTCCTGGAACGCGACGATGGCATGATCGTGGGAATCGAGGTTAAGCGGTCAGCGACGGTGAAGTCCAGTGACTTCGCCGGACCGCGGACCTTGGCCGAAGCGTGCAAGGACCGGTTTGCCTACGGTGTGGTGCTATACGACAGCACCGATTTCATGCCCTTCGGTGACAGGTTGGCCGCAACGAGCCGCAGGTTCGAATCTCTTCACGAGCATAAGCCTATCGCCGCACCTCGTGCTGGCCATAGAGCGATTTCAGTTTAGCCCGCTGGGGACTCGACATGTTTTGAGGGAAGTCGCTCCACGCCCAGAACATCGCAATCCTTTCCAGCTGACTCGGGTTAACAAATCCGTATTGAAATAAGCCGACTAGTCCGACAGCAAAACCTTCCCGGCTGTAGTCGGTGTCATCGAACCAGCTTTGTGCCGTAACGACGTCGAATATTCGATTTAGGATTTCAATTTCCCTTTGCGATAGTTTACCCAGCGCGAGACGTTTCAACCTTTCCATGATGGTTCCCGCGGCGAGCCTGTTCGAAGATCGATGCCCGCTCTGGATGAGCCCTCCGCTTGTCCTCGATGGGTGATGGCGGTTCTGTTTGGCGACGCCATCTAACGGACAGTTTGAAGGCGATGGGGCCGATCTCGCTCGATCCGCAGCGCTTTTAGGAGCGCCGCCGTTTCCAGCCGGCCAGCGACATCACCGCATGTGATCGGTCGAAAGACCGTTTGGGTTTTCTCGCTGATCGGACACTTGAATTTATGTGGACGACTGGCCATCGTCACGACCAAAGGTGTAGCGTGGAAAAGCCAACGCTCAGTATGGCAGCCGTAATAGCTAACAAGACGCTGGTTTGCACGAGCGCGGATAGCGACCGCCGCAACACGGTCGAAAAAAGAACATCAGTCATTTTAGCTCCTTTATTATAATTATTTTCTAAGGAAATTCCACAATAGCACGTTTCTTGAAATATTATCATAATATTTTTATTTATTTAATTTAGCGACAGCTTGCTGATCTGGCGGCATTCTTTGCGAGAGTTCCAAAGAGTTTCCATCGGCGTACCGAGGGTTCCGGTCCGAAACTTGACGCTTCAGGATCGCCGTTATGATCGGCGGCACCTAGTCCTCGCTTCGAAGCTCCTGATTGTTCTCAACCGCGATCCTTGATGCTAGCAACCTATGGGCCGACCGCGCTCATGGCGGCCTCGTTAAGAAGCGTGGTCAGTGCTGTGACGAGCTGAGCATGGACAAAAGGCTTTTGAAGAAGAACGCTGCCGGGAACGCCCTGGGCTGCCCAGTTCTTGGAGCTGTCGCCAGTCATATATATCACCGGCATGAGGGGCTGCAATTCCCGAGCCCGCCGAGCCAAATCCCAACCGTCTGTCTCTCCTGGCATCTTTATATCGGTTATCAAGGCGCGAAAGCGAGCCGAGTCCTGCTCCAAAGCGAGAATAGCCTCGTCCGCGTTCGATAGGGCGAGATTCTCAAAGCCGGCATCCCTCACGACATCTTCGAGATCCGCTTTTATAAGGAATTCATCCTCAGCGATAAGAACAAGCAGCTCGCGCCCGTCTCCGCTGATGATTTTCTGGGATTTCTTGGGGGAATCATCGACCATGAGCCAGTCCCGCATTATGCAGGCGGGAGCTCTTAGCCCCCAGCCGCCAGCGCCCACGGATTTGTCTGCTGGCGATGTGAAGAACATAGCGCGTCGCCATCATATGTCCACCCGCGCGTCTTCACAGGTCGTGAGGAATGGGACAGGGCTAGCAAGCAGCGAGCTGTTCTATTAAATCTTACGCCATTAACTCGTTGATGATCGGTGCGGCGAGCGATCGTCTGGTACCGAGTGGCTTGACATGGTCGGATACAACCGACAGGGGTAATGTGCATCTACCAAAAACTAAACGTTGACCGTGCACCCTTAACTCCGTATAGATGCGATATCGATCTTTTGCTTGCCGAGCTTTGTCTACCGCACGATTGGCACCGTGCTCTAAACGAACTTCTCTTTCAAAAATAGTCGGTTTTTACCTGCGTGGCATCCGCTCCGCAGTTCCTCGCTCTATGCTTTGAAAGGGTTCATCATGACCACTGGCACAGTAAAATGGTTCAATTCCACCAAGGGCTTCGGCTTCATTCAACCTGACAATGGCGGTGCTGACGCCTTCGTTCACATCTCGGCAGTCGAGCGCGCCGGGATGCGCGAACTCGTCGAAGGCCAGAAGATCGGCTTCGAGCTCGAGCGCGACATGAAGTCGGGCAAGATGTCGGCCACCAATCTGCAGGCTGCTTAATTGATATCTGCTTCCCTTTGACCACGGATGTACTGGCATTGCCGGAAGCACGCGATCATTTGAGGCCAGGCAGTTCGCCTGGCCTTTATCATTTAGGCCCATTGCCGACATAGAGGATCTTAATGACAGAGACGTACAGTAAATCTCGCCAGCAGGCGGAGATCGCCTTCGGTAATGTCCAGACAGAGTTCTTTGCCAGGAACAACGCGATGGAGGAGCTCCAGTCGGCAGCGCACGCACGCAATGCCAAGACTTTGCGCTTCGAGACTCATGCTTTAGGAGCGACCGTGACCACTGATACAAAAGAGCTGCAGGCGATCAACACGGCCTGGCAAATCGCGATCCAGGAGATTCTGCGGATGGTCATCCGTGACATGTACCGCACCGAAGGTGAAGCAGCGTTCAACACGCACATCAAACGCATCGAAGAAGCGGCCGTCGACAGCATCTATACGGATCTAAGGCTCCGCGGCACCGACGAATGGACGGAAGTGCTGGTCAAGGAACGAGCCAGTAACTTCGTGACGGCCCTTCTGACCTCCTTCACCTACGACCGGGCTTGATGAGGCGGCGCTAAATGGCTTCGGCTTTTTGATATTCGAGGAGAAAAAAATTATATCGACAGACCAAGAGAGATCGCTTCTAAGTTCCAAAGAAAAAGTCGAGGCCAACTCACGAGCCATTTTAGCATCCCTGACGCCGTCTCAGGTGCAAGCCCTGAAGCTCGCAAGAAATGGCGACCTGCATTCTGCGGATGGCAGGTCTTGGACTCATCTTAACGCCGCCGTCACCTACACAAGGTCGGATCGATTTGAAGAGCGTCCGAACAAAGTAAAGTCGGCCACGGCAACAACCGTTGAGCGGCTTACGAAACTTGACCTGCTCAGGGTTCTCGATGGAATGGATGGGGAAGCACATCCGCCACGCACGATCACGATGGCGGGAAAGCTCTGGCTTCTCAAGCACAAGTGACCCAGATAAATTCGCCCTACGAACTGATGGCAAGCGTACCATCTACCGCTGAGATCGACTGTCAGACCTGCGGAGCATGCTGCTCTTTTTCATCCGAATGGCCAAGGTTCACGACGGAAGCCGACGATGACCTGGCTTTGATACCCCATCACTATGTCGAAGCTGATCTGCGCGGCATGCGTTGCGAGGATTCGCGATGTTCGGCACTGTCGGGGGAGGTCGGGATCAACACTTCCTGTCTCGTGTACGAGGTGCGGCCAGACGTTTGTCGCGCTTGTGTTCCAGGTGACGAAGCATGCACGATAGCGCGCGCCAAATTCCGTTTCTCGCGTATGGTGGAAGACCCCCTGGTGCCCGTATGCGCGGCGGAACTGGCTCAAGCTCTCGTGGCCAACGCCAAGCGTGACAGTGGTGGTGTGCCTCATCGGAAAACAATGGGCTGCGGGCTCTCTAGGCCGTGGTAGCCGATCCGTTCAGAAGGCCTGACTTCATCAGCCGAAAAGCTAGGACGCTGCCTTTTTCATTTAATCCGCCGAGAAAGCGGATAATGTGGCGCGTCGTAAAGCGCCCGGATCTGATTGTGGTCGAAACGCGCCTCGTTTACTTCCAACGGAGGGCCTCGCTGCTGCGCGCCAGACATGTCATCGATCGCGAAGCGGAGCGCCTCGGCGGCCGTTTCGAAACGCCTATCACGAAGTCTGTTGTGTCCGCTATCGCTTTGCCCGCATATAGTACGGCTCCGTCCGTGGAGTCGAATCAGATCACATCGTTTTGCTCGGGGTTCGGTATGAGGGGTGACCTTCTGCCCGCGCGGTGTCGCGGATTTCGCGCTCGGTCTCTCGAAGCTCGCGCCTACGCCGCTGCATCCTCTTTCGAAGCTTCAGGAGCTTTTCGGCATTTGATCCTGCTTCGGCGCAGGGCGCGCGAAAGAGCTGTTCCGCGGATTGTCTAGGGGTATGATTTGTCATCCGTTCCTCGAATAATGAGTGCGATAGCGTGCCCGCTCGTGGTGGTATCGGCGTGGTGGCGCGCCGGCCTTGCTACTTCTTGTTCAGATTTCCCGGGTTGCCGCTTGCGAGCTTAACCTGGGCGCCAGATGGGGCTGGTGCCGCCACTGGTGTTTTGTCTTTCTTGGGCTTGCGGATCTCTCGGTTGCTGCGCATTTGGCCTTTGGCCATGGGTTTCTCCTTGGACTCCCGGTAAGTGTCGGCGCTGTTTGACTGCTCAGATTTGGTTCGGCTTTTCTTGTGACGCCGCCCTGCTACCGCGGGAGGACGTACTGCCCCGGTGGGCCGTCGGCGCGTGGGTTTCCCCAATGGTGCCGAAATCGGGAAATACCGTCATAGGCGCTAAAGGTAGGCTGTGCTGTATGCATCGGTCAACGGCAGTTTCCAGGAGCGCGCAAGGATGCGCGTACTCACGATATCCGGACGTACTCGTTCGAATCAGGTTTCGTGAAACGCATACCGAATATTCGTTGGAAGACATCGCATCCTCCTTTTTTTGGTAAGGCCGCCATTGAGACGGCGATTCCTAGGACACAGCTATCGACGTCCGCGACGCGCCTGTCTCGCCGTTTGGGCAGGCTCTGGTCATTTCCCGACTATTGCAAACGGAACTTCCCGCATGCAAGACCGCTGGGCTTGATATAAGCGCGATCAAAAACCGAGATCGATTATTTGAGAGGAGATCCAACGGGAGCACAGGGCTCTGGAACGACATCACAAGCAATGGTCGATATCCTGTATATACGCTCAATTTTTGATTTTACAATGGATACTGCGGAAATTGACGGCGCGCACCAAAGCCATGCGCTGTTCCCAGACCAGAAATGGTCGCCGCTCGGAAGGAATTGTCATTCCAAAGGTCGCTTAATGTAGCGCTCCTGTGCCTCGATTAAAGAAGGCTCGATTTGCGCTATAAGCTCACGCGCTTCACCAGGCGATGGTCTTCTCCTCAAGGGATGGTCGCGGTCGACACGGCGGCAGCTTTTCGGCAGCCGCCGTTTCCGAAAGATCATCTCGGCGAGAGCAGGCGGCAGCCCGCAAGCCCCGGCGCACGAAATAGCCTCAATCGACTGCGATCATGCTCCCCTCAGCATCGCTCTCAGCTCGATCGGAGGAAACAGCTATGCACGCTCAAGATCCTATCATTCCAGGGCCGCGACACACTCATAAGACAAGCGCGGAAGCGATAGGCCCCCCCGACTTAGCAACCTCCGATGAGGCATCCAGACAAGCTTACGAGCATGGAGGGGAGGCTGGCATGCGAGATACGCACGATGAAGAAAATCCATACCCAGAGGGGTGTGTGCTCGCGAGAGCTTTTGAGCACGGCTATCTCGATGGTCAAAAGGCGCGTCGATAGCGACGATTTATAAAACCAGCATCGCAAGTGCCTGATCTGAACGATCGCGCCTTCATCCCCATCGTTTAGATGAGACTTTGAACGGATAGCCTTGCGGGCAGGTACTGTTATCTTGGCTATCTTTCGGGGCGCCATGGAGGCTGCTTACGAGCCAAATGTTCCGTGATGAGCCAGAGACCAGTCGATTTGGGGGTGAGAATAAGAATAGTCCGAAATCGATGGGATGGAAGGCTCCCGGTCCGCCGGTGCTAGAATGGCATCGGCTAGGATGGACAAACCTGCGGCGTTCGAATGTGAGCTGAACCAGAAAACTCCCGAGCGTTCGTGTAGGTCCTTCAGGAGGCATTCAGCCCTGAATCCTGGCTTACGGTTGAAAAGATCACGCCAGGACATATCTTCAAAAGAGAATCGTACACCGTCGAGGCATTAAACCGACGGCATTTATTTTCGATTCATCGTACAGCGCGGTGGTTACGGCGCTGTCTTGGTTTTCCAAGTCCAACCTGCTTCCATTCCGAGCCGGTCGGCGCGCGGCACGCGGCTTTCAAAGTAAGGCCACTGCCGACGGAGGAGCGTGAATATGGAACGAGAGACAAATGCACCTGCGGGTTCGCCCTTCACCACCGACGAACGGAAGAAGGTGTCGTCGGTTTTGGCGATCAACAGCACGTTCGCTAAGCACCCCGGGATTTCAGCCCTTTCCGCCGAAGCTTGGCTCGCCGCAATTGTTGAAAATTCCGACGATGCAATCGTAAGCAAGACGATCAATGGAGTTATCACGAGTTGGAACAGAAGCGCCGAACGCCTTTTCGGATTTTCCGCCGCGGAGGCGGTGGGACGACACATCAGTATCATCATTCCAGATGACCGCCTGCATGAAGAAGACACTATCATAGATCACATTCGCAACGGCAGACGGATCGAACATTTCGAGACGGTGAGACAGCATAAGAACGGAACGTTGCTGGATATTTCGCTCACAATTTCGCCCGTCCGGGACAAGGAGGGCGTAATTGTCGGCGCTTCGAAGATCGCGCGCGATATTTCGGAGCGAAAGCGCATGGCGGAACGACAGCGGCTGATGCTGCGGGAGATGCATCATCGCATCAAAAATCTATTCGCCATCGTCAGTGCGTTGATTTCCGTCAGCGAACGGTCCGCCGAAACGGCAGGTTCATCTCTCGCCGACGATTTGCGCGCGCGGGTCGCGGCATTGGCCGCCGCTCAGAACTTTGTGTTGAGAGAATCCGAAGGTGGCTCTGGCGAGGATGCTTCAACAAGTCTTCTTGGTCTCATTGACGCGATCTTGTCGGCTCATCAGGACAAGGAGGGCGCTCGAATCGTTGTGAAAGGACAAGACGTTCGCGTGAACAACGCGATGCTCACGTCGTTTGCCCTGCTTCTGCACGAATTCGCTACGAACGCGATCAAATATGGTTCACTTTCGGTAAACCGGGGGCGCGTCGAAATCGAGGTTACTTGCAACGATAGCATCGTGCTGACGTGGACAGAAGTCGGTGGACCGCCCCCGCGCGTTTCCGAAGGCTCGGCGGGCTTCGGATCGGAGCTTGAGCGCATGACAATCGCGTCATTGAAGGGATGGATCCATCGAGAATGGCGTTCCGATGGGCTGCGCATCGTTGTTGAAATTCCTGATCGCCCTTCGAACGGTTAGCTGCAAATGCTGCCTGGCCGGAGTTTGGCAACGATAACCCGGCGTGAGTAGGAGCTGGGAAACCATCTTAAGAGCGGTCGGATCGTATTCCGCGACTCGGTCCTCAACCAAGCGACTGTAGCGGCATCCTCAAGCTAATGCGCAAGCCGTCCGACATCCAGTCTCGGGTGATCGAACCCTTGAGCGCTTTCAGTGCGACATTTTCCAATTGTGAGCCGAAACCGATCGTTCCGCTCGGCCCCTGAAGAGGGGGGCCGCCGGTTTCCGCCCAATACAAATCGAGGCCATCTTCGTCCCGAACCTCGACATTGACCTGGCCTTCCGGTGACGATAGCGCGCCGTACTTTATCGAATTCGTGACCAGTTCGTGAAGAACCAACGCGATCGATGTGAGCGCAACAGCCCCGACGGCAATGTCATTGCCCTTGACGATGATGCGCCCGCTCTCGGAGTCCTGGTGGGCCGCGAAAATGGCTTGAATGAGGGCAAAGAGGCTCGCCGAACCGCCGGATGGCGCCACACCGCCGTTGCCCAAAACGAGATTGTGGGCGGCGGACAGTGCTCTGATGCGCGCGCGCAGGTCATCGGCAAGCTCGCCAGCGTTCGTGGTTGTTCGTTCGCTCAAGGATACGAGCGAATGCACAATAGCGAAGAGGTTCTTCACCCTGTGGTTCATCTCGCGCAAAAGAAGATCTTGCCTCTCAATCAACCGCTTCCGCTCCGATATGTCCCTCACGATCTTGGAGGCGCCGACAATTACACCATCCTTGTCCCGGACGGGTGAAATCGTCAGCGAAATCTCAACAAGCGTCCCATCTTTGCGGCGCCTCACCGTCTCATAATGCTCAATCCGCTTGCCGGCCCGAATCGAGGCGATGATGGCCGCTTCCTCGTCCAGTCGATCGGGTGGCACGATAATGGTGATGGGAAGTCCGATTGCGTCGGCGGCGAGGAAACCGAACAACCGCTCGGCGCTCTTATTCCAACTCGTGATGACGCCGTCGACGGATTTGCTGATGATGGCGTCTTCGGAGCTTTCGACGATAGCGGCAAGCCAAGCGTCAGCCGATAGGGGCAGGGCGTGCGAATGAGCATCTTTGCGTTCCTGTGACAATTGCTTCTCCTGTCTCTTGCGCTGTCGCAGATTGCGAGAATCAATTCGCCTTTCCGTTCTCTCCGATGGACCGCCTTTCAACTCCTTGGATCGATCGGAGCAACCGCAGCAGTTTTTCCACTGTATAATGAATACTAGGCCGAGAAGTTTCAATGTTGATGATGTCTCTGGCGGCCGCGCCGGTGGAGTCTCCGGCTGGCGTGGCGATGATCCATTTTGAATGCGCAACCCAATAGCGTAGCACCCGGAACTTTTCTATTGATGAGATGTTGTTACGCCCAAAAGCGCCGTCACCTGCCGGACCAATGATGTCCGGCAAGCCGCACAACGAGCCTCGCTGGGACCTCCATGCAAATTCTAGTGGTTGAAGATGAAGCCCTGATCGCCCTTGATATGGAATACGTCCTGCGCTCGTCAGGCTATGACGTCGCAGGGCCGGTCGACAATCGCGAGGATGCGTCCCGGATGGGAGCCAACGTCGATATCGCCCTTGTCGATGTTCATCTCAGCGATGGTAAGACAGGTCCGTTACTAGCAGCAGATCTTGCTCAGGTGCACGGTGTCACGGTTATATTCGCAACAGCCAATCCGGAAATCGTCGCCGCCGATCCTCACGCCATCGGGGTGCTTGTGAAGCCTGTCTTTGCTTCCGATCTCCTTAACACCATAGAGTATGCCGTCGCCCTTCGCAACGGTGTGCCCGCCGCTGCGCCCGCCTGTCTGATACGGCATCGGCCATAGCCTTCTTGTCGCCGACCTCCGGCGAGGTCGACGCTTAGCCAGCCTAGGAACAAGCCGAAACATAGCCTGCCTGCCGGCTTAACCTGAGGAGAAAAGGTGATGCGCAATCAAATTCTCATGCCTCCAGCTGGCCTCAGCTTGACGCCCGCGAGACCGTATTCGCATCGGGCGGGGAGTAACAGGATTTTCGGATTTGGAAGCCTCCGCAGAGGTAGTCAGAAAGACTTGTGAGCGCGGAGACGACGCAGGCATGCGCTACATGGAGGATGAAGAGAACCCATATCCGGAAGGAAGCACACTCACCAAGGTCTTCGAGCATGGTTATCTTCATGGTCAAAAGGCGCGGCGACAGGACATGCTCGCCAGCTTGAACGGTCGGACCTTGAGACGTCAGAGAATTCCTTGAGATTCTTCGTCATGATTCATGGTATTCACGAGCGCCGCAGAGATTTTCTCCGCGATGCCGAGGAGGAAGCCGGTGGGCGCCGTCATCAATGTGGGATTTTCACTTATTTGGGAGACGCCAGTCCTCATTCACAGGGATGGCTTTTGTACCAGGGCCATAAACGGTCCAAGAGAGGCGCTGCGGTATCTGCAGAATGAGTTTGAGCGACATTCGGGCCCACGTTATTGGAACGCGGTATATTCCTGCCAGACCGCCCTTCGCTATCGCTCCGCTCCTGAAATTGCTCGCGAGTCTTTTATCTCCGCCTGTGACAATGCCAGGATCGATGCTAGCTAGGCCGGCTCCGTATGCGGCTTTCATTTAGATGCCGCGAAAGGTGTGCCGAAATGATGAGCGATCTTACGTCCGACCGCTGATAATGCGGCGCGCCGCATCTTTTTCGTTGAGAATAGCACAGAAGATGCGCGCCTCCTTCTCCGGCAACTTGTCGAGCTCCCAAGTCGTGGGCTTGGCCGTTTTGCCGGTAAACACATCATAGACGGTCCAGGAGAAGTCCGGCTCCTGGCGGAGGGCATATCGTTTGGTCGTTCGTGCCATCGCATCTTCGTGAAGGATGGCAACGGCCGAATTGGTCTTCGCGTTCATCGATCACGGCGACAATACCATGTCGAAGTGGAAAAGTCCGCGGCCCTGAGATTGAGCCAAATAAACCGCATTGAAGCGGTTGCCCCCTGCTACTTTCTTGATGGTGGCTAGAAGCCGCGCTTGGTCCTGACTTGTCATCATGGTGAAACTGTGGGAATGGCCTGTGCAGGCGCCTCCATCTGCGGAAATCATTTGCCTGCTTCCTGATTATTATTTTCCGCCATGACTTGTCATATCGGAAATAGAGCCTATGTTAGCCCTATCGACCATTGCTTGTGACGTCGCTCAAGAGCCTCGTGCTCTTCCTCGGATTCCCTCTCAACTAATCGATCTCATCCCGCAAGGTATCGCGGGAACAACAACGATTGCTTCGAAAGGAAATCGTTATGAACACTGGCACCGTTAAGTGGTTCAATTCCGCAAAAGGCTTCGGTTTTATTCAACCCGATAATGGCAGCACGGATGTTTTCGTGCATATTTCCGCCGTTGAACGCGCTGGAATGAACTCCCTCAATGATGGTCAGAAGATCCGCTACGACATCGTGCAGGACCGAAAGTCCGGCAAGAGCTCGGCCGACAATCTTCAGGCTGCTTGACATTGTCATTCTCTCTTGCTGACCACGGATGTACTGGCGGCGAATCTGAATGATGCTGAGAGGTCGGGGTAACGCCCGGCCTTTTATTTTTCCTGGAGAGGGACATGCAAAACCGGCAGTACCGGGTCGGCGACACCATCCTGTTGAAACGCGGTGTTCTTGGACCTTCAGGGCCATCGGGGCGCGGTCGAATTGTCTGCCGTCTGCCCGACTCCCAGGGCAGCGTGCAGTATCGCGTACGGTTGGATTCCGAGAATTTCGAACGGCGGATCCTTCAAATGGACATTGATGTCGCCGCATCGCCACCCTCGCTGCTGGAGAAGAGTTCCCCGCGAGAAGGAAAGCCGTCCAACTGGCTCAATTCACACGCGATTCGTATCAAGAAAAGCTAATCGAAGGAGCAATCTTGCTAGTAGATGTAAGGGACAACAACGTCGATCAGGCGCTTCGCGTTTTGAAGAAGAAGATGCAGCGCGAGGGCCTGTTTCGGGAAATGAAAGCGCGCCGCGCCTATGAAAAGCCGTCAGAAAAACGCGCCCGCGAGAAATCCGAGGCGATCCGCCGGAGCCGCAAGCTCGCCCGCAAGCAGGCCCAGCGCGAGGGGCTGCTTTCCGTCCGCAAGAAGAAAGCGGTCGCAAGTTCACGCTAACCGATTCTTTTCGCCGTCCCTCGTTAGGAGATGTCATGACCGTGACAAAAGAGAAGTTTTTCAAGCTGGCAAGGGTTTCGCCTCAGGATAAGATATCCGCGACCGATTTAGCGGCGAGGGAAATTACCGCTGCTGAAACCGCCAACCGCGAGAAAAAGACGGAAAAACTCCGTGCGCTCCGCCTGGCCCAGCCTGTCGTGGAACCCGTCAAGCAGTCGAAAAAGCGGCAAAAATTAGCTTAAACCTGCTTCCGCCGCTTCATTCAGACTCATGGGAACTGCGTACATGATCGCGCCGTGGCCCCACCGCTCCCCTTGGCGCGTGAGCCTATCGTGCCGCTCGGCATGATGTTCCACGAGCTGGCAACGAATGCGTTGACATACGGCGCGTTATCCGTTCCAGTCGACGCGTTGCATGTCGAATGATCGCTTGAGGAAGAGGCTGGGGCCGCTCGGATTTCTCATGCCTGTGGCGTGAAACGGGTGGCCCTGAGGTCGTGCCGCCAAAGCGGAGAGGATACGGCACCGGATCAATCGAAGGGATCTGTCGGCATCTCGGCGGAACGGTGGAACTTAACTTCAATCCAAAGGTTTGGCAGCCACTATCAAGCTCCCTGGAGATTCTAATGAGCGAACCTGAACGATGCGAGGTCGCGCACAGGATCGTTCTTGTGGTCGAGGACGAGTTCTTCATCGCGATGGAGCTGGAAAGCGTGCTGACCGGAGGGGGATTTGACGTTTTGGGTCCGGCGAGCTCGGTTGGGAAAGCCCTCGATCTGCTGAAGGGGCAGCGTCCGGATGCCGCCGTGCTGGACGTCACTCTCAATGGCGAGAAGGTCACGCCTGTCGCTCTCCTTTTAAGGTCCTGGGGCGTGCCGTTCGTCCTCGCCAGCGCGAGCGATGCGGCCGAACTTGCCCGGCATGATGTTTTCGCCAAGGTGCCCAATCTGGGGAAACCCACCGACATGAAACGCCTTGTCGAGGTTGTTCGGTCGCTTTGAGGTTCCGCTGGAGGATCGATAATCGCCGCCTTGTGCGGACGGTGGGATTGCCGCCGGGTGGAACCGACGACAGCGCGGGAAGTTTCCCCTTGAAGGAGACTGCCATGACTGAGAAAAAGAAGATCGTTGAAGTGAAGGTGAGGACCGACGAGGGCGAAGCGGTGCCGATGGGCATCATGAACGCCCGCCAAGCGACCAAACTTTCGGAGGGTCTTGATGTCGTGGTCTCCCCCTCGGATGGCGAGGCAGGTGCCGGCGATCATGAAGAGCTGAAACCTGTGGTCAGTCATGGCGCTGCGAATCCTGTGTTTCCGTCACCAACCGCCAACACAGAGGCTGACCGCGCCAAGGAAGCGCGGACCGTCGTGCGCGATGCTTTGGACAGTCTGGTTGCATCGGCGAATGAAGCGGGCTGGAGCACGCGCGAAATCGTTGTCGCGATCCTCGAGGCAGGAAGGTTCCTCGAAAAAGCAAATGCCGCCGATCCAGATCCCGCCGAAGATCCGGCCATCAGCGATATCACACGCGAGCAGATTGGTCACGGGGAGCAATATGACTAGAGGATCGGCTAACGCTCGCCTGTGCGATTCTGGATCAACTCTTGATAGAGTAGTTTGAACATCCGCGGCTGACAATCACTCGCGATACTTTACTTCGTTTGCGCAACGAAATGAAAGCTTCAGCCGCGTCGAAGCTCAGCGTCTCGGAAATATAGGGGAAGCGACGCATAGCGAAGTTATTAGGAGGCACGTTCATTGGTAACGACAATGATTTGGCTCTCCCCGCGGCCGATCGCCACCGATCGGATATGTGTATTTTGGTCGGCCATTGGAACGTACGTGATGTCATTCGCGTTATTGCTTGCCGGATAACGCGAGGTCAATATGAGCAAAAGCACTGCATCGAATTTCTTTTCCCAATTCGCGACAACGATTGCCGACTGGTCTGGTCGTCCAGCAACTTTCGTGCTCGCCGTAATACTTGTTCCGGCTTGGGCAATTACTGGCCCGATTTTTAACTATTCGGAGACGTGGCAGTTGGTGATCAACACTGGAACGACCATCATCACTTTCCTGATGGTCTTTGTTCTCCAGAACTCGCAAAACCGCGACGGAAAGGCACTTCAAGCTAAGCTCGATGAGTTGATCTTGACGTCACAGGCCCAGAACAAATTCGTAGGCATCGAGAAGCTTGACGAAGAATCCTTGCGGAGGATGAGCAAAACGCTGGCCGAAGAAGCTGACTGTATCGAAGAAGTCGCCGACGGAAAGACGAACGCGCGTCAACCGGTGTGATCTGTTGCTTTTCTCAACCTGGACGTTGAAAGCGATCATCGACGGAATCACTCCGCCGATGATCGATCCCATCCTATCGAATATTGGCCGGCATTCTTGCCGCCGACATCAGTGGCTGCGCGACCTGGTCAAGTAGTTGGCCGGCATTTTGTTCCTCTCCCAGTGATAACGTCAACAATTGGGCAATGCGCGGCTGAGCGAGCTGAAGGGCGAGGTTGCGGGCCGCGGTATAGGCGGCGATCTCGTAGTGCTCGACGCGCAGGGCGGCGCCAATAAGCGCAAGATCCGCCGGCGCGTCGTCCTTCTTTTTTCCCTCCGACATCACTTCCTCACCCTCTTCCA
Source organism: Martinezella sp. CNPSo 3890 (assembly GCF_057784455.1). Taxonomy (NCBI): domain Bacteria; kingdom Pseudomonadati; phylum Pseudomonadota; class Alphaproteobacteria; order Hyphomicrobiales; family Rhizobiaceae; genus Martinezella; species Martinezella sp. CNPSo 3890. The sequence continues at coordinate 74,219 of NZ_JBXSOR010000009.1, forward strand.
CTAATCCCATCATCCCCTTGCAGGGCTTCGCCCTTGCGGATGATCCCAGGATGCGCAGACATTCGTTCAGGCGCTCCACCTGAGTTTCGGTCTCGGCCAGATGTTTTTCCAACAGAGTCTGCAGCTGTACTGAGCGTGCACTCTTCTGCATTTTGGGAAGCGCCTTCACCAACTGCTTCTCCGCATGCAAGAGATCTCGTAGTTCATCGAGAAGCACGGCTTCAATCGCCTCTGATGCTTCTGGCGGGGCGCTGCGGGCCGCGATTTTCGTGGCTTTGTCCGGGGCGCCTCTCAAGTCTTGAAAGGCCGGAGCTTCGACAAACTTCCACGGCTCGCCCTCGTTCCAGGGGCCGCGCGTGTCTACCTCGCCAAGATCGCCTTCCCCGGTCGAATCGTTGAAGAACTGATCAACCAGCCCGGCCGTGGGCGCAATCCTGCCGACGCTGAGCGGCGGCTTTCCCATGCTTTCGAGCGCAAGCTGGAATGCCCGCATGTGAGTGATTTCCCTGGTCATCAAGAATTGAAGAGCGTCCTTCGTTCCGGGATCGCGACAAAAATCGATCAGGCGCTCGTAGACGATCTTGGCGCGCGCTTCCGCGGCAATATTGCTTCGGAGGTCGACGTCGAGTTCGCCGGTGATCTTCAGATAATCGGCTGTCCACGGATTACCCATCGAGTTAAACAGGTTCACGCCACCACCTCCAGCGATAGCGATCAGAGGATCGGCTTCGGCTTCTTCGCGCACTGACTTCAGTGGCTTGAGGTGCATTCTTGCGAGCGTACCGACAATTTCAAGGTGGCTGAGCTCCTCGGTGCCGATGTCCATCAACAGGTCCTTGCGACCAGCGTCTTCGCAGTTAAGTCCTTGGATCGAGTACTGCATCGCTGCGGCCAGTTCGCCGTTTGCCCCTCCAAACTGCTCCAGCAGCATGTTTCCGAACTTCGGGTCCGGTTCGTCCACACGAACGGTATACATAAGCTTCTTGACATGATGATACACGGGGGGCGTCCTCCTTGGTTACCGCGCTCGAACACCAGCGGCTGAGGTTTGTTCCGGCTCTCATCAAAAATGGCTGGCCAATCAACCAGGCGAAAGCAATCCGCGCGAACCTCTCTTGGCCGCTAGGTTTAATTCCGCCCATGTTCGTTGACCGAACTCAGAAATAATTGTCGGTAAGCATGCCAGGTATGAGAGCCCGGGAAAAACGACTGGAAGTCACTATTTTGAGCGATTGAGAGTCTTTAGCCCGTTAGGTCGTGGTCGATCTCTCCCGGGCGAAATTCACACGGATAGATGAGTGCCCGCTCGACATCGGCTTTGCTCAAGAGTTTTTCGATGACGCCGATGGCTGAATTGTGGGTAGCGACCACCTCCGGCTTCGCGATCGTAAAGATCACCGTAACGTTGTACTCCTGAACGAGATGGTCCGCCACCATGGGGCCGCTTCTCCCGTCGCTCAAATGGACATCGATCAGAGCTATATCGGCAATTGCACCGAGGGCCTGCGCTTCATTGAAGCTTCTTGCGAGCCCGACAAGGGCATAACCGAGCGATGATATCGTATGCTCAAGATCCGCCGCGAGCTAGGAGGCGTGACGCAGGTTGCCGTCATCCGTCGATCCGCGAAACTCGGCGATGAGGGTCGGCTATACGAAGGCCAGGTTCTTTCCCTTGAGCGGCACGGCAAGTCGGCTAGTTTTCAGGGTGTCGAGTGTCTTCCTGAGGTAGGCGGCATCCTTAGCATCGAAGCCCGTTCCCACCCACCGACATAGATCCAGTCGCGTCCCTTGTGGCCGGCAACAAGAAGGCTTCCGATGCCCTCGCGGGCGGAGGCTGATTGCTCATAGCCGACGATCATTAAGCTTTTGCTTTGCACACATTTGATCTTTATCCAGTCCCCGGTTCGCCCGCAGCGATAGGGTCGATCCCAGTGTTTCGCGATCATACGCTCGAGCACCCTCGAACAGGCCTTGGCGAGAAGTGCCGCGCCATCGCCCTCGAATTCTTCGGAGAGCTGTATTGCGCCTGCGGCGCCATCGAGAGAATCCTCAGGCAGATGCCGGCGGACGGAAAGTTCCATTCCCGTGAGATCATGGCCGTTGAAATAAAGCGGATCGAAGGCAAAAATGACCGCTTCCGCCGGGGCTCGCTTGCCGCCGCGTCCGACGAGCGAGCGCTGCAACGCCCCAAAGTCCGAGTGCCCCTTGTTATCGAACACAATAGCCTCGCCATCGAGAATGGCGGTGTCGACATCCAGTTTCCGCGCGGAATTGGTGATAGCTGGAAAGTGATGGGTCCAATCGTGGCCTCCGCGTGTAATGACGCGCATACGTTTCCGCTCAATATGGACACATGGGCGATAGCCGTTTCACTTTAAACGCCCAGTCAGGGCCTTCCGGCGGATCCGTCTTCAAGAGAGCGAGACACGGCTCGATACGGTCCGACATTTAGCCAAAGGGAAGATTTGGGCTGGGCAGGGTCACGGCGTTGGGCGGGCTTCGACCGGGCGACCCAGGCGAGCCGTGTTGCAGGGCAACTCGGTCATGAGCGATCTTAAAAGTGAGTCTGGAAAACGGTCACTTTTTATTCATCGGGCATGAGTTTCGCGTTCGGCTCGGCCTTGTGTCGCGAAGCCTACGACTTCACCTGTCTAAACAGCCAATCTCTAGCAGCGTTGATGTAGAAAAACTTCCGCGCGGAACCCATGTGGTCGACACCCTTGAATGTGAGAAATGTAATGTTGCTGTCCTCATTCAGGTAACCGTTGATCTGATTGCTCAGTACTTTCTGATTATTGACAGGGAATATAAGTGCTGGATCGAGCTGCTCGGCTGGCCGAGTTACTTTGGCACCCGCGTTTCTCCATACTGGCACGCACTTCTCGTTCCAGGGTGTCGCCTTGTTGTCCTCGGTACCCGTGATAATCAGGACCTTCTGCTTGGCAAGCGCGACAACATCGCTAGGTCGCTGCTGGCCAGCGATTATGAGCCCGGCTGCAAAAGTCTCTGGATGTTTTGCCATCAGCCAGAGGGAACTCATCGCGCCCATCGACCATCCGGTGCAGTAGACCCTCTTTGGGTCGATCTTCAGCACCTTGTCTCTCCGGTCGTCTAAATTCGGGTTGCCGTAGTTCCATGTGTTGCTCAGCAGAGACTCGACCAGCCGATACGTATTTTCAACGTCGCAAGTGTGCTCCCAATAGTCGTTCATCGTGGTGCGCTCGTAGCGCGGCGTGATAACCACGCATTCATGTTTGTCTTGCTCCTCCGGTAAGGTCCATATGCTCGCGATGCACTGTTCAGTCAGCGTCTGAGCGCATGTGCCGTCGTAGCTCGTTCCCGAATGGGTGATAGCGAGGAGGAGAGGGTAGGCTTTGTTCTCGCCGCCTTTTTCCAGGAACGACTTCGGCAGATAGATACTATATTCGAGCCAAGCGGAACGCGTATCGTCCCACCACCAATGGTTCTGCTCCCAGGCGTCGACGCCGCGGATCACGACGCTGTTTCCGCGCCGGCCGGCATTGGTCCATACAGTTCCGGTTGCGGCGTAGACCGACCCGCCCACTGTTCTGACGTTCTTGGCCTGTGTCAGCGCGACCTTGTCGCTGTCTGCGGTTGGAAGGCTGAGGTCTGGGTTATGCTCGAATTCGGTGATAACGTACCGGCCGGCAACACTCTTTTGGTCAGGACGCAGCGCCGGCTCTGCATTGGTATAGATGGTGGCGATCGCCCTTGGTTTGGCGGGGGCGGTCGTAGCGTTTTTGTCGGGTTCCCGCGGCATTCCCGGGAAAAATCCTTCGGCGGCCGGGAAGACAGCAGTAGCGTATGTGTCAGTCGTCAAACTGGCTGAATCGATATCGACGTCATATTCAACCGCAATTCCATAAACCTGTTCGCCACCACCGGTGACTTCGCAGAGTGCATAAATGTTCCGAAGACCTGGACCCTTGTGGCTATTTGATCTCCCGAAGTCGTCTGGTGCGGCCGCCGCGAAGCCGTTTCCAACCTCTGCGCGGGCCTCCCTGCCTCCGAGACCTATTACGGAGGCGGCGCCGGCCAAGGCCGTCCCAATTGCAACAAAATCCCGTCTCGATAGATTGGCCATGAGAGTCTCCTCTTGATGTCAGGCTGGAGCGTCTTGGGAAACGCGGGCCGAGTTGTCGGTTTCGATGACATAGAAATAGATGAGCATGCCCACGAAAATCGCTCCCGTGAGAAGCGTGCTGGGGATCAGGTCGACTTTGTGGGCAAGCGCATCGCCCGCGCCTGGCCGCCAATGCGAATAAGGGCTAGTGTCGTCCAGTAGGGTATTGCCTCGCTTAGTTTGCCGTCCTGCCTCCAAAGGGTCGTTGCAAGCGCGACCAGGGCAAAGAGCACGACGGCGGTACCGATCGGCGTGAAACCAAGTCTGAATGATACTGCGTCTCCGCCGATCGTGCCCAGTACACCCGCCAACCATTGTAATCCAGTACATCGGGTTGACGCCTACCCACGTAGCTCCCGAACGCAGCCAATAGGCTCGATAAAGAAGCACGCTCACAACATAGAAACCTAGGACAACAGCCGCGGATATAGAGAAATCGATCTTGTGGTCGTGGAATGCGTCGCCGATAGTCGGAGCGCCGGTGCGAATTATGATGATTGCGGCCCAGAAGAAGAGCGCTGTTTTCCGGGGGCTCGCATGCTCGGCCATGAATACCAGAAGCAGAGCGCCGATGATCCAGGGAAGCCCGGTCACATGCCCAAGGCCAAGACCGTCGGACATAACATCCCCGGTGTTGGTTCCGAAGGTACTGGCTGGCACCAGCGTAAGCCAGTATCGGGCGTTAAGTTTGGGCAGTGTATGCATGACAGGCGCCGTCTCTTCGTCTGGACAACAGTGCAATTTATAGGTACTTGTAGGTACCATAATTATGGCGAACGTTCGACGGGTAACGAGGAGAGGCTTCTTGAGCGATGGCACCGACCAGCCTCCAACTCGTAAGAAACGAGGTCGCCCGCCAACGATGGCGCCAGAGGCGCGTCGCGCTCTCGTTGTCGATGCGGCCTACACGGTTTTTCTAGAAAACGGCTTTGCGGGGACGACCACCGAGATGGTCGCGTCCAAAGCGAGCATATCGAAGCGATCCATCTATGAGCACTTCGCGGGCAAGATCGAGCTGTTCGGGGCAGTAGTGTTGAACAACCGCCATCTGCTCATCGATCTGCCACGCCCATCCGACGAAGGCCTTCCGATGATCGACAAGCTTGTGAAGGTGTTCCGCCTCGATTTGGACAGCCGACGCGACCAGGAACGGGAAGCGCTGCTGAACCTCATCTTACGAGAGTCCGTCCTCTTTCCCGAGTTGGCGGACTATCTTTACGGGCAAAACATACTCCGGACGCGTGAAGACCTAATCGAATGGCTGGAGGCCGAGCGTGATCGTGGTGCCATAGAGCTGAATGATGTTGTGCTGTGCGCCGGCATGCTGATGGACATCGCCTTTGGAGCGCTGCTGCCCAGAAGGCGACAACAGGGCGACGAAGCAAGAGACCAGCGGAAGCAGGAGATTCGTCAGCGCTTTCAGATATTTCTCAGAGGCATCGCGCATTACGCCGAGCGCTAAGTGGGCTTACCGGCGATGACCGCTACGGAATGATCGGTAATAGGCTGGGAAGGGTCGGCATTATAGCCTAATCACGCGGGACGTGGTCAGACTGTTTTCGGCGTGGGATATCCGACGACGTGGCCGTGACGCCGGCGCGTCGAGCAACCTACTTGCACGATCTCAAAACGTCCTATTATATTCAACAGGCTGGTCTGCTCGATCTGGGAGACAAGGGATGATCCCACTGACGAAATTGAAGCCGAGCGCTTTCTATTGGGCGACGCGGAAAGACGATCGGGAGGAGGGAGCACAGATTGTTCAAGTGTCCACAATATTTGGTGAGGACCCAGAATATTGGACCGTTGCTTGTCTGGGCTCGGACGAGCATCGCATGCCTGCAGATTTCGAATTCATTGTCAGGATTGTTCCACCGGGTTCCAAACTCGCGATTGATTTGGCCGCGCAGTGATTACATTCGCATCTCTTTCGCCAGCCGCGACTTAGATCTCTTAGCCGCCGCGCGCATTTTTCCCAGCCCAACTCCCGGACCTTGTTTCCGGGGTTTTTTATATCGATAATAAACCTCCACCTGCGGCGGAGGGCTGGACGAGTTCTACACGGTAGTTGAGAGACCTCCTGCTTGAACCGCTGGGGTGGCCCAGACTTCGAACAAGGAGGTTTTATGGATGAGCAGACGCTCTCGCATGCGCTGCTTTCCCAGATCGGCACTAATCATGCTGTACACCATCGAATGGAAGAAGGTCGGGGTTTATCAACTATTATGAATCCTTCACCTTCATTCCGAATGTGCGAGGTGAGATCGGAAAGTGGCAAGAAAAAAATGACGCTGCACGGCAACATTGCCTCCTTCCGGAGCATCTTCATTCGAGATCGATACGCGCATCATCGTGTTCTCCCATATCGATGATAAAGGACATTATCATGCATTTCAGGGAGCTGGTGAACGGCCAAATGGTCGTGCGTTCGAATCTCATCATCTCCTTCAGCCGCAAAAAGCGATCGGCCAACGACATCTCTTGGTAGCAGGCGCTCTCAAGACCATAATGCGGGAAGGCGGGAATGATCAGTACTTCAGAGGTTGTGAATACACGCACGGCCATATTTGCCCGATTGGAAAATCCAATCGCGTAAACGGTTGGGCTGCCCGTCTCCTTGATCGACACATCGCATGATTTTCGAAATTCAATTCGCTCTGATGATTCGTATTTCAGGCGCTAAGCGGCCCGAATGAGGCTGTTCAGAGAGCCATCAAAGAGGTGCTGAACTCCTATTCGGTTGCCATTTGGACACAATGGTAAACAACCGAACTGTCACAATTCACTATTTGTTAGGTCCGGATATTGCCTCCCGCCTTCTGGTTGATATTTCTGCCTTGCTTCTAACATCCGAAGGAGATTCCGGAATGCGGAAATGGGCGGCGATTTTACCCGTGGTTGCACTCAGCGCCTGCGCGGGACCATCCGATGGACCGAGCGCCCTCAATATTCGCAACGCAAGGATGCCCGATACCCAGCGGAAGATTCCGGTCGTGCCGCTCTCGGAGGCTCCGATGGGTGCGCAGATCGTCGCATCGTCCCATGCGTACACGGATCAGGGATTGGCAAGCCTACGCTCGGGCGGCGTTTCGGATGCACGCCTGCGGCCGGGCGACGTGTTCGACGTAACGGTGCTGGATACCGGCGAGGACGGATTGCTGTCCGCCACCCAAAGCAAGTCCCTCAATCTCGGCCGCTTCACCGTCGATTCTCGCGGTTTCGTCACCATGCCATACGTCGGCAAGCAGCGCGTCATCGATTCCACGCCGGAAGGCCTGCAGTCGAAGATCGTCACCGCCCTCAAAGGCTCCTCGGTCAATCCTCAGGCTGTCGTGACGGTCGTCGACAAGCCGTCCAGCGCCGTAACAGTCGATGGCAAGGTGCGCTCCGCCGGCCGCTTCCCGTTGACAGCCCGTGGGGAGCGCGTGCTTGACGTTCTTGCGCTCGCCGGCGGCGCATCGTCCGCGCCGGCCAACACGACGGTGACGCTGACGCGCGGTTCGCAAAGAGCAAGCGCGCCTCTGGATCGCATCCTTCAGGATAGCAAGCAGAACGTGCGCCTCCTGCCTGGCGATCAGCTGTTCGTCAGTGGCTCTTTGCAGACGTTCACGGCGCTCGGCGCCTTCAAGAGCGTCGGCGAGTTCCCACTTGAGCCTGGCCAGACCACCTTGGCGCAGGCGCTCGCCCGTGCCGGCGGCCTGCTCGATGACCGCGCGGACTCCCGCAACTTCTATCTTTTCCGAAACCAGAAGAGCTACTCGCAGGTTGCGTCGGGCGCAGCCAAGAGTTCCAGCGCTCCGGCCGTTGTTTCGGTCAAGCCGGTCATCTACAGCGTCAATCTCAAGCAAGTCTCGAATTTCGTGCTGATGCAGCAGTTCAAGATGCAGGATGGCGACACGATCTTCGCCAGCAATGCGGACACGGTCGATTTTGCCAAGCTGTTGACCGTCTATCAGAAGAGCGCGCCGACAGCTGCGGCCCCGCTTCCAGGTAGTTCCTCCTCGAATTGACAGGGCTGAAACTAGATCGCCTCTATCAAGGCAAGGGCCGCCATAGCGTTTGGCGGCCTTTGGGAAGGCGCCGGGTCCGCCAGATGTCGGGCAGCGGCCTTGATTTGAGCGATTGATTCCTGGGCCTCGTCACAATGGTCCAGAAGCAGGTTGATGACGCATCCGGCCGAGTAAAGATCGGCGCTGATCTGCATGGCGGTATCGCCTGAAATCTCCGGCGCTGTGAAGCCAGGCGTCATCGCTTTGGCGATGTCGAGATCGCTGTATCGGCTTCCACATTCTACCGTTGTCCCGAAATCGGCGATTTTCAGCTGATTGAGATCACCATCTTGAAGCAGAAGATTGGCCGGCGAAATATCTCCGTGGACATAACCGGCGTGATGGATCGCGCTCAGTCCGGCGAGCATGGACTTCGCCGCGGCCCTGACATCCGCCTCCGACAGGGAAACTTCCGCCAATCGTTGAGACAAGGATGGCCCAATCCATTCCATAATGAGCGCCGGTCGCCCATCGGGCAGGCGGATGGCACACTGAGTAGTGGCAAGGTCGTTGCAGCGTAGCGACATGCCGATGCTCGCTTCCCGCAGCAGCAAGGCCTTGGCGGTTGCCTCATTCATCCGATCCGGCGGGATCGTTTTCATGGCATGAAAGGTGCCGAGATCGCGATGGCGCAACCGCCTGATTTCGGTCCGGTCGTTGCGGTGTACAATTGCTTCGACAAGAAAGGTATTTCCGATCATAGCCGTTTCACCCTCGGGAAGGGATGGCAGGCGTCGGTCCAATGCATCGCGCAATCGATCGATCAGAAGATCGCGCATCATCTTCGGTCGCTCGACATTGCCATCATGGGTGAGGAGATGCAGCAGCTCAGCAAAGCTGGCCGCGATCCTTTTAATGCCCTCGTCGTTGGTATCGCCACTCATGTCGCGCCGATGACAATTGCGCTGACATTTTCGCGGCAATTGGCGATGAGTGCTTCCTGGATCAGCGCCTCGGCCGCTTGTTCCAGCGGCGTCTCGATCAGGATTTCCGCGATGACGCGATCGGTCAGCGTGCGCGAAAGCGGACCGCTTGCAAGCAGGAGCCTGTCGCCGCGTTGAAGCTGGTCGCCAACGGTTTCCGAGACGAATTGATCCTTCAGCCCCAGAGCTCGGCCAAGTGTGCGCCGCAATCCTATGTCGATATGGTCATGGGTCAACAGCCGCATCATCCCGTCGCGAAGCAGATAGCAACGTGCATCTCCCGCCCATATCGCCACAAACTCGCCATCTAGCAAGGTCGCGGTCACGACGCTGGCGACGGGAGGCTCGCGTTCGGCGGTGGCAGCCTTGGCGCGTAGGATCGCATGGGCATGGTTGAGCTTGCTCTTGATATCCTGTACCAGCGGCTGCAGCGCTTCACGCTGCGAAATACCGGTAAGGATTCCCGTCGTTATTCTTGCCGCCTCGATGGCACTGATGCCATCGCCGACACCATCCGCTATCGCGAAGATATGCGGTGCGGCGCTTATAAGAAGCGCATCGGCATTCAATGAGAGACGCGTTCCGGCATGGCTGGCATGGCTGTACGCTATCGCAAAATCTGACGATTCAGTCTTCGCCGTTTGCGGCGCTTCGATTGCGGCAGCAGAGTATATATCCGGCTCGACGCTGACAGGGGTTTTCGGGGCTTCTACCGTGACGAGGTTGACGAAATCCTGTGCGGTGGGAGCGGCCGCGGTGCGGAACCCTTTGCCCTGGCGCGTGCCGGGATTGATACGCCACCAAAGCGAGCCCGGTGCGGGAGCATTGCTCATTGCGGCGGACTGCATCACGCTTGAGTGCTTGTCGATGAATGGCGGGCGAAGCCGCTTGATGCCCTCGACGAAACGGCTCATCGCGAAATCGGCCTTGTCGGAGGTCTCCGCCAGGGCTTCGGCAGCGGTAAACCAGCTATCGTCTTCGCACAGATCACGCAGCTGTCCGGAAAAGCGCTGCAATTGAGCGGCGATAATCAGAGGAAAACTTCGGCCGACGCGGTCACGGCTGGGCAGAAGGACGCCTGCGACAGCAGACGGCCCCCAGACGCCCTTGCCGACGACGAAGCGCCAGGCGGTCGTCGCATGAAACAGCCGGCGCCAATCCGATCCCAATGTCGCTTCCAGTGCGATCAGGCCATTGTGAACCCATTGGTCGAGTTCGCTCTGGAGACGCGAGCCGAGCGCGGCGGAAACGAAATCTCCATGCGTCGGCAATTTTCCGAAAAAGCCGACCGCATCTGCTTGCATCAGCGATTGGGTGCGGGCGAGCGGCTCGTTCATCGGCGGACCGTCAGAATTGCGCCGGGCAGCTGAAATCGGACAATGCCTGCAGCCGGAAGGGATTAAGCACCGAGCCGAATTGGACGTCGAATTCCGCCGTCTGGCCCTTGTCCTCAAATCGAGCCCGGAAAAGATCGGGGGCCTGGACCGTCACCTTGGCGGCATCGAACAGGCGGAAGGGCGACCAGTCGCCGGTCTGTGTGATGGCCGGTTGCAGATCTCCCGGGAAAAATCTGACATTGGACTGGTTCACTGCGCCAGCGGGTGGCCAGGTTATGGATTTTGGCACTATTTGTCCGTGATTATAAAGGACATGCTCGCCGACGATATCAACCATCACTGAATTGGCATTGTCCGACAACGAAACGGGCTTGATATTGATTGATATCGAGGGTTTCTCACTGCCGGCCGGAAAGAAGGCATGCTCGATCTTGCTGGCATTTTCGAACTGCGCGATTGCCTGGCTCGGAATGCTGTCGCCGCCGAAAGTACCACGCCAGCCCCAAGGCTGAGCGCTCGTGTCGACAAATGCATCCAGCCGGTTCTTGAAGAAAGACTGGAACAGGCCTTGCGGTCCGAACAATCGGATGAAGTCCGCCATGGCGATGTCCTGGCTGGATTTCCGGTCGAACGGATAGCGACCGGTTACGATGCGGGCGCAGAGATCGGCGCCTTCCGCAGCCCATAGATCGTTGATGCGGGCGCGGGCCGTCTTGACCGCCAGCGAGCCGATATCTGCGGCAACCGCCACCATCCATGCATCGGCCGGCGCCGGCAGCCCGCGGGCCTGCTGCAGCAAGTCCTGATTGGCATTGGCGAGTTGGCCGCCGGCGTCGAAGACACGTGCCACTTCCGCCGTCGAGTTCGCTGCGCGCGACAATTGGCCGTAGATATTCTGGAGGATCGGCTGGAGACTTTGGATCTGGGAGCGCGGCTTATCGTTGCCATTGGCGTTGCCGTCCTGGGATGCCGGTTGCGCATTGACGGCATTCGCCTCGAGCGCGGCCCGCAACGGACCGTAAGGATCGGGCGCGCTGACCGCGCCTGTGGTGGCGGCTGTCAGCGCCACGTCCGGCACGTCGTCGAGCGAGGCAATCTCGGCACTTACGTGAGGGCGCAGGTCGGTGGCGGCTGCTATGGATTTCAGCGCCATCTCCACTGGGCTTGGATTGGCCGCCAGGATGCGCGCCGTCTCGGTCGCATCGGCAAGATTGCTCGATGGGCGCACCTGAAGATCGGCCAGCAACGAAGACCATTGCTGCTGGAATGCGTCGAAATAGAGCTGCAGCGTCGCCTGGGAAATCGCGTCCGTGGTCATTGTCGAAGGAGCCGCGCCGCCGTCACCGCGGACCCATTGTTCCTTGAGCGCTTCGGAGGCTGCGGTCGCGACCATCGGCAGCACCACGTCACGATAACCTTTGCCCGTGAAAATTCCCGGAATGCCCTCCCGCAGCGCTGTCTTGGATTTGCGCTGGAAAATCTGGGCTCCGAGCGGCCCCAATGCGTCGGTAGGGAGCCAGGCATCAAGCTGGCGAGCCTGCCGGGAATGGATGAGGATATCATAGGCTCGGGCCGCAAGACTTTGCGAGTGGATCGTTTCCCGTGCCTTGGCAATCAGGGCATTGTCCAGCTCGATCGCGGGCAGGCTGCCCGCTGCCATGGCCTCTGCGTGAGCAGCCAGCGCCTTGCGCGTGGCCGAGCGTCCTTCGCCGGGGTAAAGTGCAGCAAACATGTCTTCCGATTGCTGCGCGACGAAATCCCTGTCGGACGGCCCCAATCCACCCAGCATGCCATACAACTTCAAAGCATCGAAGGTCTTCTGAACATCCGATGTCTGCTTGAGCTCGTTTTGAAGTGCCACGAGCATACGAGGCAGAAGCAGCGCGTTCAAGGCGCGCTGATAGGCTCCGCGCTGGCGGCTGGCGATCTTGTCACCTTGGTCCAGGCCGAAACTGGTCGGCCAGACGCGCGCCTCATCGAAGCCGCTGTTGACCGCACGCAGATTGTCGAGCGCCGGCAGGACCCGCAGAAAATCCGCGTCGGTGACATCGCGCACCTGAATACCGCTTGCGAGCTTCTCGTAATTGTCGATCCGCCGCTCTGCTGCCGCGATCGCGCGCGAGTTCTGAAAGTAGGTTGCCGTCCAGCCGGTGAAGACGATCGCAAGCGCGACGGCCGCCGCGCCATAAGCGATCCGTCTGATCATGGCTTGCCGGCCCGAAAGGCGCCTGTCGCGGGCGACCAGCGACGCCTCGCCGAAGATGACCTCCTTGAACAGACGCGACAGGAAATAGCTGCGTCGCGTGCGCGGAGTGTCCGTCACGCGGCTCTGCGTGCCCGAAGCAAAATAGACGCCGCGAACGAGAGGGGATTCGATGAGGCTGGAGGATGCACAGAGCTCGGTCAACAGCTCCTGCAGGCGCTCTCCCAATGAGGCAAGCTCCGCAGGAAAGCGGAAGATGCGACCGCGAACCTCGATATTCGGCTCCTGCTGCAGGCGTTCGATCAGCATGGCATCCACGCGCTGCTGCAGCAGCGCGAACTCTTCCATGAAACGCTCGGGCAGGTTCTCGCCCTTATAGCTTTCATCGAGATCGAAGGTCGTGCCCCAGACCTGCTCACGATCGGTTTTGGCAAGACCGTCGAAGAATTCGACAAAGCCGGTCAGAAGATCGGCCTTCGTCAGGACGACGTAGACGGGTACGCGCGCATGCAGGAACTCGTCGAGCTCCGACAGGCGTTTGCGAATGGAACGCACCTCTTCGAGCTGTGCCTCATGATCGCGGCTGAGAAGGTCGCCGATCGAGAGCGTGACGAGCGCGCCGTTGATCGGCTGCGAGCGGCGGTACTTGCGCAACAGCCCGAGAAAGCCTTCCCATCCGGCCTTGGACGCACCGTTCAGATCATCCTGCGTGGTATAGCGGCCAGCGGTGTCGATCAGGATCGCCTCGTCGGCGAACCACCAATTGCAGTTGCGGGTGCCGCCGGCGCCCTGCACGGAATTGCTGCCCATGGCATCGCCGAGCGGGAACTTCAACCCCGAATTGGTCAGCGCCGTCGTCTTTCCCGATCCCGGCGCGCCGAAGATGACATACCAGGGCAGTTCGTAGATATAGCCGAAACGCTTCTTGCTGATACGGCGCAGAAGCAGCAGGGCTTCCTTCAGGCGGCTATGGATTTCGCCGACTTCCGCCTGCTGGCTGGCGGCATCGTCGGCAATACCTTCCACGAGCGCCTTGTCCCTTTTGCGCGCGCGCATGGTCGTCACCAGCATGTAGATCAGCCAACCCGCTACGATCACGCCGATCGCGATCATCCGGGCGGTGCTGCTCGACAGCGGCTTGAAAGCACCATAGCCGGCCATGGAACCGTAGAACCAGATGACGACGCAGATCGCCACGACCCAGATCAGCGAGATGAAGCGCTGACCGAGAAGACCGGCATAGGCCGAGACATAGGAGCGAAGCGTGTAAAACGCGCCAAGCGGATTCATCGAACTCCTCCCGTCGTCGCGGATGTAGCCGGTGCATTAGCGCTCGGCGTTTGTGGTGTTGCCTGCGGATTGAGGGCTGCATCGCCAAGACGTTGTGTTGGGTCGGTCAGCACCAGGATCTCCGTCCGGCGGTTGGCTTCGCGGCCTTCCGCCGTGTCGTTGCTTGCGAGCGGATCGCTGTCGGCGCGCCCTTCCGTGAGAATGGCCTCCTTGCCGGTATAGGCGGCAAGAATATCGCCGACGGCGCGGGCGCGAGCCTCGGAAAGATGCCAGTTCGACGGGAACTGCGCCGTGCGGATCGGCACATTGTCGGTATAGCCGACGACGACGGCACGGAATTTTTCCGAAGCCAACGCTCCGCCGATGCGCTGGAGGAGATCGCGGAATTTAGCGCTGACTTCGGCGCTGCCCGTGTCGAACAGGCCGGAATTGTTGATGCGCACCAGTAGCCTGCCATTGGAATTCGACAGCGTGACCAGTTTGCGGTCGACTTCTGGCTGCAGGAAAGCGAGCAGATTGTCGAGCGGCGTCGGCTGCGGCTTGACCTGCGGCGGTATTTCCGGCTGCTTCTTCGCGGGAGGGGGCGTCTGTGCGACTTCTTTCGGCTTCGGCGCGTCGATCAGAACGCTCGGCGTATCGCGTGGCGGCAGGTTGGCCAGGCGCTCGAATGTGGCGTCGGAGGCGTTGTTGAGCGAAAGCGTGAAGAACATGTAGCCGAGCGCGAACAGAAGCGCGAGGACGGAAAGGATCGTCCAAAGCGCGACAGCCGTGCGCAGCGGCTTGTGGCGCGCCGAAACGCCGCGCCAGTGCGGCGACAGCTCGCGTTCGAAAACACCATACTGACCAAGCAACGTCTTGTAGAGACTGTCGCGGATACGCCCGAGTTCCAGCGATCCGCGCGGCGAAACGCGCGTGCGGCCTTCGAAGGCGAGCGACAGGCAGAGATAGATGAGAAGCAGCAGGTCCTTGTTGGTGCCCGGGCTCTGCTGGAAATGGTCCAGGAGATCGAAAACCCGGTCGCCGCCGGTCACGTCCATGTGGAAGGTCGAGACGAGGCCGGATCGCGCCCAGCCGGCGCGTACGCCCCAAGGCTTGCTCAGAACCACGTCGTCAATGGTCGCGCAGATGACATAATGCGCCGCGCGTGCTCGTTCCGGGCTGATGCGCGCACCCGCGAGATCGCGCTCATAGCGCCCAACCGCATCGATCGTCACCTGCCTGAGCTCGGCAATGTCGGGCTGTTCCTCGGTGTTGCGCAGGCTGTGAGCGAGATTGAGCAATGGTGCGGCCGAGCGCACGATGGTTGGAACATCATCACCGCCAAAGCGAAAGCCGCGGATCAGCGCATCGACGGACCAGCCGCCGGCTGCATTGCCCGATTTGTCGTTCGGCTGCTTATCCAGCTCCTCGTCGAGAATATCGGCCACCTTGCGGGCTGCTTCGTTCTTGCGCGCGCCGTCCTCCGTCAGCTCGATGATCGTCGGCAGTTCGTGCCAGGGTGTTGAGCGTGGTGTGTTCATTCTCTGAGAGCCCACAGTTCCATCTCCAGACCAGGGAAGTCGCCCGCGAGATGCAGCGCGATCGCGCCGGAGGTATCAAGCTGTTTCCAAAGCGGATTCTTCGTATCGAGTTCGAAGTAGATCGTGCCGGACCGGTATGGCAGCTGCCGCGGCAGCACGGGAAGGGGCCTGACGGGAATGCCGGGTAGTGCGACATTGACAAGTTCGGCGATCCGCTCCACAGGGCCGATCTTGATCTGCGCGGGCAGCTTGCGTCTGACATCCTCGGCCGACATCTCGGCGCGAACGGCAAGCACAAAGCCCGCATCCTTGAGCAGCGAGCGGTCGTTGATGGTGCCGACGCGCACGTCGTGACGCCGTTCGATAAGTTCGATCGCAACGGCGGCCTGCTCGAGCACCGCGGAAAGCGAGGCGCGCAGATCGTTGAACACAGCGGCAAACGTCGCCTTCAGATCGTCATGGCGATAGGGCGGAAAATCGGTCGCCCGCTTGCGATCGGTTGTGAAGGTGGCGAGTTCGCCGGCTAGCTGGATGCATTCCTCGTAGAAGATGATCGGATGCATCCGCGAAGCATTCGCCGCGATATGCCGCAGCATCGGATCGGCACGATTGAGAATATGCAGCAGAAAATAATCGCCGACCTCGGCGGTTCCACGCACCGTCGGGTCACCAATGCGCTCGGCGATCGCTTCAGCGCGATGCCGCACGATTCCGAGCAATTCGGTAATGAGCTCATTCAAACGCGCTTCGGCCGCGCAATTCAGCGACGGGGCGATATAATCCGGATCGAGAATGACCGAACGGTCGGAGCGAACCTCGATGATGCGTGCAAGGCCGATCAAGTCGTATCCAGCGAGTTCGTCGCCGGTCTTCAGGTAGCGCAGGTTCAGGCGGCCGACATCGATCGGCGCCATGAAGTCGGTTTCCACATTCGCATCCGGCGCCTCATATTGCGAGGCTGTTATGCGCACGCTGTTGCGCATGGCGCTGCCGTTCATGGCGACGTCGGCTCTTCCAGGCTGACGGCTGGGCAGGGCCAGATAGACGATAGCGTTCTTCGTTGAATCGTCGAGTTCCAAGGGGGGCGGCAGATCCGCATCAACAGGCGCTTCGAAGGGCGTGCCATCGGGCAGGATGCCGCGCAGGTTCGACAAAGCAAACTGGCCGATCGCGAGCGCGCTGCGATCGATGCCGATCTCGGCGATGCCCCAGGGGTAAGGTGCGAGCCCCCGCGCGGTCGTTCGGACCAACCTCTCCGTCCAGCGGTCGGCTTGCTGGAAATGCTGCACGCGAAGGAACATACCCTCGCTCCAAGCCACGCGATTTTCGTTCTTCATCGGGTGTTGCCCGTCCTCTCTGCCAAACTGGCGGTATCGTCTTCGTCGCGGCCATGGGCGTGGGCGCTGAACGCCTCGGCCAGCAGGTCGCGGACCGAGATGCTTCTGCCGCCTCTTTCGAACTGCGCGCGGTAAGCCTTCCAGTAATCGCCGTTGCCGCGCCAAAGAGCCTTGCGCTGGGAGGCATCGACATGCGCCTCGATCATGCGGGGCTCGAACATCCGATTGGCTTCGCGAACAAGGTTTTCAAGACCGGCGTTAAGCGTGGATTGCCTCGAAATGAGCGATCGAAGGCGGTCGGCCAATTGCTCCGTCCGTTCGCGACTGAACAATGACGTGGACGCACCGGCCCGGCTGTCCTCAATTCCGAAGATGGAGGCTTCGTCGTCGAGTGTCTGCTCCAGCGTCGAAACGAGCGCTTCGAGCTGCCGCAGCGGATCGAATTGCAGCGCAAAACTCGCATCGTCTAGGCCTTGATCCGTATTGTCGGCGGCGCGCATATCATTGGCCGGAATGATCGTCTTTGCAGATTCGACCGTCTCAGAACCGGAATCGCGGGCAACGGCAACGGAGACATGGGTTGCCGCGCCATGTTCCAGCTGGCTGCCCAGCTCGAAGTCCGAATTCCAATCATCCGGAAGTATCGGTTTGATGCCGTTGACATCGGGCGGGCCGTTCCAGCCGATGTCGACATTCCTACTTGGCGACTTGCCATTTTTCGACGATTGCGCCAGCGCGGCGATCCAGTCGTCGCCATTGCGCTGCCCGAGTACGCCGGTTGCCGTGCCGCCGCCGGGCGCAATATCGGCAAGGATCGACGAGATCGTCAACCTTTCGTCGCTGAGGCGCAGATCCGCTGTCGGATCGTCGATCTCGCGATCAGCTTCCCCAGTAATGACGACGGTGAACGCGACGTCGCCGAATGCGATTTTGGATTTATCCGTAAGTCTCGCCGTCTCGCCTTCGAAAATGGTCGCGCCGTCCACACGAGTGCCATTGGCGCTCTGGTCCCGCACGAAAAAGCCGGCGCGATCGCGTTCGATCGCGCAATGAATTTTCGAAATCAGCCGCTTTGGATCGGAAACCTGCCAATCGCAATCGGGCGATCGGCCGAGCGTGCGTTTGCCCCGCTCGAAGAACCACCCCTTGCTGGAACCTTCTCCGGCTGTCTGCCGCAGTTCAAGCCGCATGGAGGCCTCCGTGATCGGATTGGCGCTTCACCTTGCGTGGCTCGGCGACAATGGCATCGCCACTGTCTCTATCCGCCGCCGCGACGCGCGCCCAGCTATTCCATCCGAGCCTCGGCGGATCATCGACGTCGCCAAGCCTGCAAAATGGGATGTGTTCCTTCTTCAGAACCACCTGAATGTCAAAATCGAGCGACGGATCCACATAAAGGCGCGTCAGGGCAAACAGCGCATTTATATGGGCGCTGCCCGGAGAAAGAGACCGGTAATCCTCATAATCGACCGGGCCGATCACGACGCGGAAACTGCCGCCGAAATCGTGGACTGCCGCGCCCGCGGTCGAGTTCACGCCAAGCTGCACATCCTGCGGCTGCCCCATGCGGCTGCGCTCGCCCTCGGGAATGGAAAGCCATCTGCCTTTGAATAATTCGATCGCAATCGGCAGGCCGCTGAACTCCTGCAGCATGGCCTGCAGATTGACCGCATTGCGGTTTCTGGCCGAAAAAAATCCGGAAAATCGGAGGATCAGTTCGTCATCGGGGCGGACCTGCTCCCTCAGCCGGGCGGTACCGAAACCCGTTAGTGCGAACAGGGTCTTGATAAAGGCGTTTCCGTTTCTGTCCCGGCTCCATCGCAATCCGCGCGCAAGACGATATTTCTCGCAGGCATCGACGAAAAGCTCCGCAAGGCGGCTCGTAAAGAGATCAAAAAAGCTTGAAAGGCCATGAGCTCGATTGCGCTCTTCGCGCATGACTAGCTCATTGTAACTCGGCGGCATGGCACCGAGTGGCCCGAGCAGACCGGCCATGCTTGCCTTGATCGATCCCGCTCCGCCCTTTCGCTTGAAGTCGCTCATGGCAAGCGGCACCGGCGAAACGCCAACGGGTGAGGACACCGTCAAATGATCGCCGGCCGCGTGCTGGGCGATACGAAACGCCGTCGATGGCTCGAAACGACCGGGGTCGCGTTCGAGCAGCGCGGCAAGCATTTCGCTATCACTTGGCCGGAACTGGTCCATCGCTTGCGTTCATCTCCCTCGTCACAATAGCGGCCGCTCGGCGGCGCGCGCCGGCCAGACGGCGATTGGTTTCGATTGCCCCTTCATCGAGATGGAAAGGCGAGTGAAGCTGTTGATCGAGGTGTAAAGCCCGAAAAACCGGTCGAGGACACTGCCGAAGAGATAGGCCGAAGGCCTGTCGATGGCGGCCGGATCAAACTCCAGGGTGATATCGGTGCCCGTCACCATCCCGCCGCCGCCAAGCCGCGTCATCGAGCTTTTGGCGTCGACCCGCACAAGAGCATCCGCGAGCAGTCTGGTTTCGCGGCTGTCCCTGAAAGCATAGAGCGCAAGAATATCCTTCAGCGCGGCGCCATCATTGTCGAATATGGAAAGATGATTGAGCTGGAGATGCGACATGAGCCGCCAGTTGCGCCCTTGCTGCTCGTTCATTCGCACGGAAGGCGTAGGTGCCATCAAGGCTTCGACTGAGCCGACTGCCTCGCTGCCGGAAGCCAGCTGCAGATAGGGATGACCGCCGCCAAAGGGCAATTGCTCCGGCAGTTCGCGGTTAAGGCACAGCGCGTCGATGCTGGCGATCTTGTCAAGCGGACCGCTTGCCCGGCGAGCGCGGTCTACGAACGCGATTTCCATGTCCGAGGTATGGTCATCGGCGTCAAAGCGGCGCGTGCATTGCCAAAAGAGCGTAGAGGCTCCGCCCTTCAGGCTGCGACCGAAGAAGGGTTGGCACTCTTCCTCGTCCCCAGTGCGCGCCGACACGACCACCTTCTCGATCGCATAGATCTCCCGCGTCTTCTGCCGTCTGGCATCGGGAAGCACGCGATATTCGGTGCGCGCACCGTCGAGCGCGATCGGTTCGCAACTCTGGCGAAACAAGTTTACGATCGGAGTGGCATTCAGGACGAAATCCCGGGCGGAGATGGCGCGCTCCAGCTTTACGCTGCTTTCATCGAGATAAATGAAGATTTCCAGCGTTTCGCCACGCCAGGCCTTCAGGCCGACGATATCGATGAAGAGGAATTTCTGCGGCAAGGCGAAGAATTCCGTCAGCAGACGATAACCGGTGAAGCTTGAGTTGGGATAGGGCAGGATTGCCTCGTCCGGCTCGAAGCCGACTTGGCGGAGCGCAGCCGCCGGCAGCGTGACCGGCGCTCGATCATCGGCGTGGTGGGCAAGCGCGATGCCGAGCGTGTGATTGACGAGAAGCTCGTAAATGGCGACGGCCTGCTGCCAGGACGAACCGATATGAAGCCGCAGCCTGTCCACGCCGATCTCACTGAGCGGCTTGTTGGCATCCCGTGCTCGGATCGACAGGCGAAGACAACCGGCCGCACCTGCATGAGGGGAGGGCGGCGCGCTGATCGGGTGGCCAGTCAGCGAAGCCGAGACGATCTCGATCGGCGCGACCAGCGTATCCTGTGTCGTGCGGAAGCGGCAGCTCTCGCCGCCAATCGGCTCCGCGAAGATTTCGGTGTGACGCGGCAGGGTTTGCACCGATGTTAGCGTGCTGCTTGGCGTGAAGCGCACGATGCTCATCGAGGGCAATGGCGCGAGATAGTGCGGATAAAGAGTTTCCAGCAACCCATCCGTCAGTTCCGGAAACTCGTCGTCGAGCTTCTGGCGCACGCGGGCGGCGGAATAGGCAAAGCTCTGGATCAGCCGTTCGACATGCGGATCGTCCGCAACCTCGCCCGTCAGGCGTAGACGACCAGCGATTTTAGGGAAAGCGTCGGCAAAACGTGCCGCACGCCGACGGATCGCGGCCAGCTCGTCGTTGTAACGCTGCAGGAAGCCGTCAGCCATTATTGGCCTCTAACAGGAAGCGCTGAGTGGAGGGGTCGATCGTCGATTCAAAGCTGATCGGCGGCATACCCTCATGCACGCGGAAGGTCGCGTGGATGCGCAGCCGCAAGGCTCGTTCGCCATTTCCACGGCTCTTGAGGATACTCACCTGCACATCGGAAAGCCGCGTTTCGAACAGGGCGATGCGCCGTTCGATCAGGCGTGCGAGACGGCTCTTGGCTTCATCGGTGACGAGATTTGCCGAGACCATGCCATCGACGCCGAAGGACACCAGCGCATCGCCGAGTTCATCGTAAATGGAGGGCGGAGCAGTCGGCCGGCGGCGCGTGTTGAGTAGAGCTTCGAGATCGCGGCGAATGCATTCGCGCAGTTCGCGCAGTTGCTCGGCCGCCGTCAGCGGTGGATCCTGCAGGCGATCGGGGTCCCCGTCGATCAGTCGATCGATGATCGACCTCGCGACGATCCTTTCCCGCGGCCTGTAGCGCTCCAACGGATCAGCCATGGGCAGCGCGCCTCGTCCCGGCAGAGTTTGCAGCAACTTCCAGCGACTTCAGATCATGGAAGGAAACCAGATCGTCGCCCGCCAGGAAGCACTTTTGGCCGCGGCCGGTCGTAATGCCCGTCGGCTCGTCGACCCATTCGGTCTCGCGGCCCAGCAGCAGCTTGGCGCCTGTCGTGCCGTGATAGATCGCCGGCAGCAGCACGGGCGCGCTAGCGCCGTCCACGAGCTCAAGCTCGGCCCTGCGGAAAGCGAGATCGCGGGGGCGGGCAATCGGCTCAATGCGAAGCGCGGCAATCCTGGAAAAGTCGATCCACAGATAGGAGCCGCCGGTCATGATGACCTCAAGAGCATGCGGGATCCGATCGTCTAGATCGCGAAGGTCCGAAACGAGTTGACCATTCCAGCGCATCGGCCGTTCACCCCTGATCGCCTCAAGGGACTGCAGTGCCGCGGCCGTATCCGAAGAATGGTCGCGATGGGAGATCGCCGCCTTCATGGCCGCCTGATCGAGCGCCGTCGGGCCGTTCGGGAATTCCGGCACCGCCGCTTCCTCGAACCAGGCCGAACGTGCAGCCATCGCACGAAGCTGGTTGCGCAGCATGGCGAATCCCATCATGTCTTCCGGCGCGAATGTTGTCGCGACATTGCACTGCGCATCGGCTCGCGCGTAATCACCGGCAAGGATCAGAAGATCGATAAGAATATGCCTGCCATCCTTGTCCGTCGGCGCTGCCTTTACATGTGCCTTCGCCTGCTCAATTGCGTCGTCGAGCGCGTTTTCGCTAAGAGCTTCGGCGATCCTGGCGGAGAGCGTCATGCGGACATCCTTTGCGTGTTCGCGGAGCGGGAGAATGCATAGGTCGCATTTGCCGTCTCCGCGATGAGGTGAAAACTTGTCGAGACGTCGTCGAGCTGAAAATGCGGCTGCAGCCGTACCGTGCAGGCGAACATGCCCGGCTTGCCGGGAATTTCATCGACGCTGATGCCGGCCGAGCGCAACGGGAAACGCGTGCGCAGCGACAGGTCGGCGTCGTCGTTGCCAAGCGTGTAGGTTGACAGCCAATCGTTCAGCTTGCGTTCGATAGAGGCGCTATCGGCGAGCTTGCCGATGTCATCGCGCATGATGACCTTGAGATAGTGCGAGAAGCGCGAGGCGCACAGCACATACTGCAGCATCGCAGCGATGCGGGCATTTTGCCGGGCGTGCTCGCTCGAATAATGCGGCGGCGCATGCAGGGACTGATTGGAATTGAAGATCGCCGACGATGAGAGATATGTCGTAGCTACAGGGACGATGCCGAGCTCGCACAACTGCTGCTCCTGTCCACTGGTCAGACGTATTTCGACGGGAGCCTGTTGCGACAACCCGTTGCTTTCGATGCCGAGATCATAGGGAGCGAGCTCCTCCGCGCTCAGCATGCCGCCATCGATGGCATCCTGCGTCACGCCGCGAATATCGGCGAACCAGCCGGTTTCGATGAAATTGCGGATGACGATCATCGCGAAAGCGAAGGCACCATTGCCCCAAAGCAAGGTGCTGCCATCGGCTGCGATGCTTTCGCGGAAAGGGAACCGATCGTCTCGCTCGCGCGAAAACGCCTCATAGGGCGCGCGCATCAGGATCCGTGGGGCGACCAATCCGAGGAAACGGGAATCCTCGCGCGCGCGAAGCCCATTCCAGCGGATGCGGGTGGGATCATAGGCCAGCCAGGAAAAATCCTGGACGCGATTGAGCTCGTTAAAATCCTGCAGGCCGATGGCCTGTGGTGCGGCGGCGGCTACGAACGGGCAGAAGGCAGCGGCGGCGGCCATGCCGATCTGCGTGAGCGCGCCGACCGTATCGCCGCCGACCCGATCTTGTGGAGAAAGCTCGTAGTCGCCGATCAACAGACCGAACGGCTCTCCACCGGGCATGCCGAATTCGCGACTGTAGATCAGCTCGAAGAGATGGCTCTGGTCGAATTCCGTCGTCCGCTCCAGATGCCGCGTCAGCTGAGCCCAGCTGACGCTGAGGATCTTGACCTTCACCTCTTCCGATCGGCCGGTGTGACGCATGAGCATGGCAAGTCCGCGCCACCGCGCTTCCATTGCCTGGAAGTCCGGATGGTGCAAGATGGCATTGACCTGCTTGTTGAGCGCATCGTCGATCATGGCGATCACGCGATGCACCTGACGCGGCCAGGCTGCTCTCGGTTCCGTCGTTGTCACGGTCATGGCGCTGACTGAAGGCGCGCGGCGAGGAGATCGCCGCGCCGCCCCTCCTAATTCTTGCTCGGAATGCGCGCGACCATGCGAAGCGACGTGGTCAGCTCTTCCATCTGCAGCCAGGGGCGCATCCAGGCGACGGCGTTGTAGGAGCCCGGCTTGCCCGGAACTTCCTGGACGGTCACCTTGGCATCGCGCAGCGGATATTTGGCGCGAGATTCCTCGCCTGCATCGTCGTTCGCGTTGACGTAGTTGGCGATCCAGCGGTTCAGCCAGTTCTCGCAGTCCTGCGCTTCCATGAAGGAGCCGATCTTGTCGCGGCCCATGACCTTCAGATAATGGGCGAAGCGCGAGGTGGCCATCATGTAGGGCAGGCGCGCGGAAACCGCGGCATTGGCCGTTGCTTCAGGCTTGTCGTAAACCTTCGGCTTGTGAGTCGTCTGCGCGCCGAAGAACACGGCGTAATCGGTGTTCTTGTAGTGGCAGAGCGGCAGGAAGCCCAGTTTGCCGAGCTCGGCGTCGCGACGGTCGGTGATGCCGACTTCGGTCGGGCACTTGAGGTCGAGGTCGCCATCGTCGCTCGAGAAGATGTGCATCGGCAGGTTTTCGACCTTGCCGCCGTTTTCCGCGCCGCGGATCGCGGTGCACCAGCCGCTCTGGGCAAAGGCGTCCGTCAGCCGCGTCCCCATCACGTAGGCTGCATTCATCCAGCAGTAGGAATTGTGCTCGAGCTCGCCGGTCTTCGAATGATCGGTTTCATCGAAAGCGAAGTCGTCGATCGGATTGGTCTTCGGGCCATAGGGCATGCGGGCAAGCACGCGGGGGAGGGCGAGTGTCACGAAGCGCGAATCCTCGCTCTCGCGCAGGCTGCGCCACTTGGCATATTCGACCGTTTCGAAGATCTTTTCCAGGTCACGCGGACGGGCGAGTTCGCGATAGTCATCGAAGCCGAACATGCGCGGGCTTGCGGCCGAAATGAACGGCGCGAAAGCGGCGGCTGCGATCGACGAAATCGCCTGCAGCGTCTGCACGTCATCGAAGGAATTGTCGAATTCGTAATCGCCGATAAGGGCGCCCATGGGCTCACCGCCCGGCGTGCCGAATTCGTCTTCGTAGATCGACTTGAAGAGCCGCGACTGATCGAACTCTACCGCCTTTGCGAGATCCTTGGAAACATCCCGCTTGGAAGCGTTCAGCACACGGATTTTCAGGTTGACGCTGGTCTCGCTGTTCTTGACGAGATATTGCAGGCCGCGCCAGCTGCCTTCCAGCTTGGTGAATTCAGGCGATTGCATGATCGCGGCAAGCTGACGGGAGATTTTCCGGTCGAGCTCGGCGATTGCCTTGTTGAGCGTTACCGTCAGGTTGCGGTCATAGGTGACGGTGCCCTTGAGTGCCTGATCGGTCAGCGTCCTCAGGAGATCCTGGGCACGATCGGGCTCTGTCTGCCTGGTGGCCGCCACGATCTGCGACAGCAGATTTTCCTCGGGCGCGAACTCGGCCTCTTTGGTCTTCAATTGGCTTTCAGCGCTCATTTTTCGATCCTTGCGGAAATGCGGGCGATATCGATGCAGCTTCAAATATGTCGTTATCGGCCGCTTGAAACGAAACTGGGCGATCGGCGTTGGCTGATCGCCGACGACGATCAGCTTGCGGCGGGCTTTTCGGCCAATCCGAGCTCGGACATCAGCTTGGAAAGATCAGCCTTGTTCTGGAGCACGTCTTCAAGCAGCCGCTCCAGCTCTTCCGAACGGTCGGCCTTGCTCATGAGGTCGCGGAGCTGGTTGCGCGCATCGAGGAGGGCCTTGAGCGCCGGGACCTGACTGACGATGGAACCCGGCTCGAAATCCCGCATGCTCTCGAATTTCAGCGAGACGGGAAGCTGCGAACCGTCGCCTTCCAGCGTGTTTTCGACAGAGACGTTCAGGCCGGGCGTCATGCGGCGCATGACATCGTCGAAATTATCTCGATCGATCTGAACGAATTTGCGCTCGCCGAACGGTTTCAGCGGTTGGGTCGGGTTGCCCGAGAAGTCGCCGAGAACGCCGACGACGAAAGGCAATTCCTTGACGACCATCGCACCTTCGGTCTCCACCTCATACTTGATGTGGACCCTGGGCTTGCG
Organism: Martinezella sp. CNPSo 3890; assembly: GCF_057784455.1. Lineage (NCBI taxonomy): Bacteria > Pseudomonadati > Pseudomonadota > Alphaproteobacteria > Hyphomicrobiales > Rhizobiaceae > Martinezella > Martinezella sp. CNPSo 3890. Next base: position 99,862 of record NZ_JBXSOR010000009.1, read on the forward strand.
CACTCGCTCGAGCTTTTCGTGAACACTCGCCATAAAGTTTCTCCTTCCATGCCAGCGGCAAATTCGCTCTACAGATGTGGCGCAACTCGACTTTGGAAAGGGCCGGTTGCAAAAAGTTAAGAAGACGGTTGTATTTCTCACCCATTCTTATTCGATTTCAGCTGAATGCCCGCCGCCGTCAGCACGGCATTGCGAGCCTGCTGCTCCGGCAGCAATTCCGCCAATAGTTCGGAAAAATCCATGCGGCCGCGCCTGACCATCGTCTCGATCGACATCGAGATTGGAGAGTGGGGTTCAGTGCGGCGGAAGTAGCGCGCCACGGCAAGCAGCAGCTCGAAGGCCTCCTCGCGCGAGCCGATCTGTTCAGCACTCAGCGCGCGCGGACGTGTTTGCGCCTGCTCGCCGTCCTCCGGCTGCGGTTCCATCGGAGCCACGGCCTCAGGCGATTCGATGCCGGCGAGAGAGCGAAGCGCCAAGGCCGCCTCCTGCAAAACATTATGCGTATTGGAACTCGGCGGCGCCATCTGCCCGCAGCGCTCGTTCAGGACGGATACGAGCCGGTCGAAGGCGGCAATGCAGCCATTGACCGTTTCAAGATGCGAACTCATCGCCGCCGTGCCTGCATCGAGAACTGCCTGACTTAACTCGTCACGCCGCTTCACTTCGTTGGGCCGTTGCGACAGCTGAAAGTCCCAGAGGGAAAATTGGCCGAATTTCGCGCCAGGAATGAGCGGCGACAACCTGATCGCTTGGATGATGGTTCCTTCGCCGCCGATGCCATTGAGGCCCGAAAGCGGGGCAAGTCGTTCCTCGATATCGTCGACGCCGACGGAATGAAATTTCTCCCAATGCTTGTCCAAAAGCGACGCGATTGCATGATAGACGTCCCGCAACCCTTCGAAACCGCGCAGACGTAATTCCGCTTCAGCCAACCATGCTAATACTTCGAGGTCCTTACTTTTTGAAGAAATAATCTGCAATCCGAGATTGCTGACATCTGTCCAAAGAGGCGAAATGCTAATATTTTCGCCCGGAGATATACCTCGTTCCGCCGCGCGAGCCTGGTTTCTTGCATCCTTTATTCTGTAGTATATTTCGCGCGTAGAAGTATTATTGCGAATATTTTCTCCGCAAGGCGCGTTTTCTTCAAATGGATTTTCTATGTCGCGAACGTTCAGCAGGGAATTAACTCCATATCATGAACTACATCGTTAGAGGGCGTGATAGTTAGATCGATATATTCCTTTGTCAACCATGTCTATTCTGCAACAGATTTATGACGATTCCATTTTTGACCACATGAAAAATTTTTTGTAGTCCATCTGGACGTATGGAAATAACCGCCCTAGTTGTTGCCGCGATTTGGAGCATGTGGTTGAAATGTAACCTGAGGGAGGAAACTTCTAGGTGTCGAACATCGATCTCAATCGTCTGATCAGAACGCTTGAGCCAGCATTGCGCGTCGGTCTCGAGGCTGCAGCATCGCTTGCAGCACGTGATCGCCATGCGAATGTCGATGTCGCACATTGGATATTGTCGTTGCTGGATGTATCCGAAGTTAGCTCTTTGTTTGAAGAGCTTAGCGTTTCTTCCGCGGCGCTCCGCGCCGAGCTTGATAGCGCCGTCGCCGACCTGCCGAGAGGCGATGGTGCCGCACTGGTGCTCTCTCAAAATTTGCTCGCTCTGATGCGCGAGGCATGGCTTGTCGCGTCGCTCCAATGTGGGCGGGGCCACATCAGGCTCGCCGATCTTCTGACCGCGTTGAGCGACGACCAGTCGCTGCGAATCATGGCGCGGGGCATGGCGCCTTCGCTGCGTGGCCTTGATCGCAACGCGCTGGAAAAAAAGTTGAACGCGTCTCCCGCTTCCGATGGCGCATCGGCATTGCCAGAGAATTCCGAAACCGTTGCCGTCTCCGGCGAGAATGAATTCCTGCGCCTGTACACGCGGGATATGACGGCGGATGCAAGGCTTGGCCGTATAGATCCGGTTGTCGGACGTGATCGCGAGCTGCGCCAGGTGATCGATATCCTGATGCGCCGCCGCCAGAACAATCCGATGCTGGTCGGCGAAGCGGGTGTCGGCAAGACGGCCGTTGCCGAGGCGCTGGCACTGGAAATTGCGTCCGGCAACGTGCCTGATATGCTGAAGCCGGTACGGATTCTTCTTCTCGACCTCAGCCTGCTGCAGGCCGGCGCCGGCGTCAAAGGCGAGTTCGAGCGCCGCTTGCACGGCGTTGTCGCGGCCGTGCGGGCCTCCGTGGAACCGATCATCCTTTTCATCGATGAGGCGCATGGCCTGATTGGTGCCGGCGGACAGGCCGGGCAGGGGGATGCCGCCAATATTCTAAAGCCGGCGCTAGCGCGCGGCGAGCTCAGGACGATCGCAGCGACGACTTGGAGTGAATATAAGCGCTATATCGAGAAGGATGCGGCGCTGACCCGACGCTTCCAGGTCGTTCAGGTGCTTGAGCCCGACGAAGAAACGGCAATCCGCATGTTGCGTGGCGTCGTCGGCAGCTTCAAGGCTCATCACAAGGTACGTATTCGCGACGAGGCGCTCGCGGCAGCCGTCCGCCTCTCGGCGCGCTATATCCCGGCGCGGCAATTGCCCGACAAGGCAATCAGCCTCATCGATACCGCGGCGGCAGCCGTCTCGCTGGCCCGGCAGACCGTTCCCGAGGCGCTCAAGGAATTGCGTAACGAGCAGCAGATGCTGGAGGTTGAAGCCGCCGCGCTTTCAGCCGAGCCGCCGAGCCCGGATATCGTCGAGCGTCTTGCGATCATCGAACGCGAAAAGGTCGAGGTGGTAGGTGAGATCGAACGGCTACAGGCCAAGCTCGACGCCGAAATCAGGCTATCGGCCGAGGCCGATCGCATCGAAGCCGCGCTCGGCGGTCCTGATGATCAGCAGGTAGAAGAGGGCATTCGGCAGCGCGGCGGCAACGTCGCTCTTTTCCCGCCCAATGGCTCATCCGTCGAGGTCGCTCGCGCGGCTCTCATACAGGCCGAGCGCAGCCTTGCCGACGTTGCCGGAGAGGCGCCTCTGGTTCCCCGCGTGGTCGACAAGGAAGTGATAGCCGGGATCGTCGCGCGCTGGACCGGCATTCCCGTTGGCAAACTGCTGTCTGATCAGGTCGAGACCGTCAAGACGCTCGATGCAAGGCTGAAGGAGCGGGTGCTCGGACAGGATAACGCGATCGCACGGATTTCGGCCGCGATGCGGTCCGCCCGGGCCGGACTTTCCGACCCACGTCGTCCGCCCGCCGTCTTCCTGCTCGTCGGCATGTCGGGAACCGGCAAGACCGAGACGGCGCTTTCGCTGGCCGATCTTCTTTATGGCGGCAGCCAGTATCTGACGACCATCAACATGTCCGAGTTCAAGGAGGAGCACAAGGTTTCGCTGCTGCTCGGATCTCCCCCCGGTTATGTCGGCTATGGCGAGGGCGGCGTCCTGACCGAGGCCGTCCGCCGTCGTCCCTATGGCGTGCTGCTACTGGATGAGATCGACAAGGCGCATCCGGGCGTCCAGGAAGTATTTTACCAGGTTTTCGACAAGGGAACGCTGCGCGACGGCGAAGGCCGCGACATCGATTTCAAGAACACCACCATCGTGATGACCGCCAATACCGGCTCGGAATTGCTGGCGGCTCTGGCGGCAGACCCGGAAACTATGCCTGAGGGCGAGGCGCTGGAAGCGCTACTGCTTCCCGAATTGCAGAAACACTTCAAGCCGGCCTTTATCGGCCGCACGACCGTTCTGCCCTTCATGCCGCTGAACGGCGAGACGCTGAGCGGGATCGTCGACATTCAGATCGGCCGCATCCGTGATCGCGTCGCCGCCTCGTACGGCACAAGCGTTTCGCTCGCCCCCGAAGCCCGCGAGGCGCTGGTTGGCCGCGCCAAGGCGAGCGAGATGGGCGCGCGTGCCATCGAAACCATGATTGGCCGCGATCTTCTGCCTGAGCTTTCGACCTTCTTCCTCGATGCGGTTGCGCAGGGGCGCAAGGTTGGCGGCATCACCATCAGCTTTCACGATCACCGCTTTCTCGTCGAGGAGGATCCGGTGGGCGACCACGAATTCGCTGGCCCCGAGGAAGGCGGCACGGCGAATAAAGCAGCCCCGGACGAACACAGCGCCCGGATGCGGCATTAGACGGAAGGGTAACCCCGCCCTGCAGCGACAGGGCGAATTCAAATCTCAACAGGAGAGTTCAGAGCATGCCGATTTATCTGCAGATCGACGGAATTCAGGGTGATGCAACCCACGAGCAGCACAAGAAGTGGATGGACATCGAAGTCATCCACTGGAATGTCTCGCGCAACATGAAGACGTCAGCCGGCTCGGCTGCGAACCGCGAAGCTTCCGAGCCGACCGTTTCGGAAGTTATCCTGACCAAGGTCAGCGATTCCTCGTCGACGAAGCTGTTCCAGGAAGCATGCTCGGGCCGCACCGGCAAGCAGGCCGTGATCCATCTGGTAACGACCGGCAACCCGGGCGATACCTACATCGAGTACACGCTTACCAACACGCTGATCGCCAGCTACTCGGTCGATTCCAATGGCGACCGCCCGGTCGAGACGATCAAGCTCAACTTCACCAAGATGGAAGTGAAGTACACGCCTTACGACGACTCGCAGACGCCGCAGTCGCCGATGATCGCATCCTACGACCTGGCAACGACCAAGGCTGCCTAACATCAGTATCGTTTTCCGGCGCGCTGGCATCAGCGCGCCGGAAGCGCGTCCGCTGCCAGATCGTGCTTTGGCGCGATCGGCATGTTTCGGCAAACGTCCCTCAAAAGAGGTCGCCATGGTAGATTTTTCCGTTTCGTCAGCGGCACTGCAAATGGAGCCCGTGAAGCAGGCCGATCTTCCGCCCGTGAAGCGTGCAGGCCGCGGGCCGTCCTACGACTACTTTTCCTATCAAAGCGGCCCGCGCGAATTCGCGGCGCGTGGTCAGGCGATGGGAGCCGCCGCATCGCTTTTCCGGATGTTCTCCGAAAAAGCCAACGAGATGTCGCTGACGCATTGGCTCCAGCGATGGCTGCGTAACAACGAGGCGCACATCATTCGCGAGATGGATACCAACCATCATTCGGTGTTCGTTGCGCAATTCAATTATTCCGTCACCGACGGCGAAACACGGGTCCTAATGGCGCGCGGCGCCTATCTGCTTGGCACAGTGCCGAAGCGTGCCGATATCGGCAAGATCCTGACCCCCCAGGTGCTGTATGGCCCCGGCATGCATGAGGCCCTGCCGAACGGCACTTTGTTCCAGATCGTCTATCTCGTCGGCGGCCGCAAGCAGCAGATTGGCAGCGCCGGCACTCTAAGCTCGGCAAGCCCATTGGTAGGATAAGTGCAGATGAACGATCAGCCCTCGGCCAATGATTTCATCCAGGCGACCCGAAACCTCAGGGTTTCCTCACCACTTGGAACGGACCAACTCCTGCCGGAGCGAGTGATGATCACGGAAGGCGTTTCGTCACTTTTCGACATCCGACTCTCGGTACGCGCTAAACGCGAAGTCATCAAGCCGGAGGAACTGATCGGTCGCCTGATCGATATCTCCTTGGAAGTCCAGCAGGATGAAGACGGTGGGGATGGCGTTCGCCGCCCGTTCAACGGCCTGGTCACCGCACTTCAGGAAGGACCGCCAATTACGCGCGGCCTGCGTTCCTACTCGATGGTGATTAAGCCGCAGATGTGGCTGCTATCGCAGCGATCGGATTGCCGCATCTGGATGGACAAGACCAGCATCGATATCGTCGAAACGCTGTTTTCCGAACACGGGATTCCCGCCCCGGATGTTTCCGGTGTCGTGACGCCACCGCCATCGCAGCATTATTCCGTGCAGTGGAACGAAACGGATCTAGATTATCTGACCCGCCGCTTTGAGGAAGACGGCCTCTTCTACTGGTTTTCACATGAAGAGGGCAGCCATCGGCTGCATGTCGCCGACGGCGCCAATTCGTGGGCCGGGCCGTCTCCATCGGCGCAGGGGGAGGGCCGGGTGCGCCTTGCTCAAGGCTCGACAGACCGCAACCACATCAGCGATTGGGCGAAGCATTACGCCTATGTTCCAGGCCAGCGCGCCGGCGCCGACTGGAATTTCGAAACGCCGCAAATGGTGCCGGGCACGACCACGCCGTCATTGGTGCAGATGCCGGGCGCGATGAAAAGCGAGCTTTACGAATATCCGGCCCGCATTTCATCCGTTGCGGAAGCCGAGAGGGCGCAGAAGCTGCGCATGCAGGCGAGCGAGGCAGACCATAATCGCGTCGTCGGGCGTTCGACCTCCCGCATATTGGAGGCGGGCCGCCGCTTCACGCCCTATGAAGTGGCCCATCCCGAGCATGTCTACGAAGAACATGTCATCGTGCGCGCGACGCATTTCGCGGTCGATCCGTCCTACGAAACCAACATGGATCAGCCGGAATATACCAACGAATTCGAAGCCGTGCCGTCGCGCGTCGCAATGACGCCGCATCGCACAACCGAACGGCCGCGCATCCGCGGCACGCAGGTCGCAATCGTCGCCGGTCCTCCCGGCGAGGAAATCCATCCCGATCAATATGGCCGCATCAAACTCTGGTATCCCTGGGATCGCCGCGCCAAGAAGGATGGATCAGACACCTGCTGGGTGCGCGTCGCCCAGAGCTGGGCCGGCGGCACCTGGGGCGGCCAGGTCATTCCCCGCATCGGCATGGAAGTCATGGTCGCCTTCATCGATGGCGATCCGGACCGGCCGCTGGTGACGGGCGTGGTGCCGAACCCGAGCAACGGCGTGCCCTACGACCTTCCCGCCAACAAGACCCGCATGGTCCTGCGCTCCAATACGCATAAGGGCACCGGCTTCAACGAGATGACCTTCGAGGACGATGCCGGCCGCGAAAACATGTTCTTCCACGCCCAGAAGGACCAGACGACGCGCGTGCGCAACGACCGCACCAAACGCGTCGACCGTCACGAAGTCGCCTCCATCGGCGGCAATCGCGCGGTTGAGGTGAGCGGCAACCAGAAGCACGAAATCGGTGGATCGGTGAATACGGTGGTGGGCGGTACGGGGCCGATGGCGATGGCGCTGATGGGTGCGGTGCAGGGACTTTCGGGGCAGACGGCCGGATTGCTTTCTCAGGCGGGTCAGATCGCAGGCGGGGGTGGTGAAGGACTTGCCGCATTCGCTGGTACCATTGCCTCCTCCGCCTTGGGCTTCCTCGGATTAGGAGGGCTTGGTAGCCGCGAAGGTGTGGTCTCGGGGCCTAATCCAAGGGCTGATGCCGGCACGGACCTTGCCGGATCTGGAACTGGAGTAGGAGACGCCGCTGGCGGCCTCTTTCCGCTTCCGGGCATCATGAACACGGTTGTCGGCTCCTTCAAGTCCGACACGATCGGCATAGCGCGAGCCGAACAAATCGGCATGAGCAAGGTGACGAATGTCGGCCAGACCTCGTTGGAGAGCGTGGGCAAATTCAAGAAAATTGCGGTCGGCGAGGAATTCGTCATCGAATGCGGCGACTCCAAGTTCATCATGAAATCCAATGGCGAAGTTATAATTCTTGGGAAGACATTCAATTTCGTGGCCACTGGTCATTTCCAAATGCGTGGCAAGCCGATCGATTTGAACTGAGGCATCTCATGGAATTGATCAATCGGCTGCCTTTTCCGGCGATGGCGTTCCGTCAATTCGATAAGGACGGGAAGCTTGATTGTGTCGTGGCTGTTCGCGGCACGTTCCTTCATAATCAGGGCCAGCCGCTGGAAATCATGCGGGAGCAGGAAGAGTTCCAGTGGGAAGATGCTTATGATGGCGATCCCCACAAGGGCGTCTTGCTGCGACAAACCGATTTGACGCCGGAAAAGTCAGGTACGGACGTCACCTTCCTTGGCAACGCCTATGCACCCGAAGGTCGGCCTTCGACAAATTGGACGGTTTCGCTGCGTGTCGGCCATCTCGAAAAGAAGCTGCGCGTCTATGGTGAGCGCTTCTGGAAACCGGTTGTTCGCGACGCTTGGGCCGGATTCTCCGCGAAAAAACCGAAGCGCGTGCTCAAGGACTGGAGGCTTTCCGAGACGACGCCTGTGAGTGTTTTGCCGATGACATGGTCGAAAGCCTATGGCGGCGAGGTGCCGGGCACAGGTGATCCGGACGCCGATATTCCAGCCGACGTCGAAGTATATAATCCTTTAGGCTGCGGCATCGTCAATCTTGATATGGAGCCGGGCTCCGCTCCAGTGCGAGCGCCGCAGATCATGATCGATAACGACGAGCAACTGGATTGGCGTGCTGCCGCAAAGCCGGAAGGATTCGGCCCGATCTCCCCCTGGTGGCGTTTTCGCCAAAAGCATTCCGGGACTTACGACGAGCATTGGCTAAACGAGCGTCATCCATTGCTGCCTGATGATTTCGATCCTCTGTTTTGGCAGTGCGCCCATCCCGACCTGATCGCGACGCCGCATCTGCTCGGAGATGAGGACTATCGGCTCGAAAATCTGCATGCCGATTTGTCGTGGGCGACGGGCCAATTGCCGGGTCTGACCTTCGGCGTTCATTGCATGCGCGAGGATATCGGCGAATGGCATGTCCTAAAACTAGATGGCGTTCATTTCGATTGGCGCTCGGACGACCGCGTGTTGCTGACCTGGAGGGTGCGGTTTCCCCTTCCGGAAGCGGCGGATGCTAGGCTTACGTTGACACGGGTCAAATTGGGGGGCGTTTCGTCAAATGCTCAAGCCGAGGTGCTGGCATGAGCATATCGCGCGGCGATTATATCGGCGAACCTGGCTACCCCGATCCCTGGACTACGAAGCAGCCACGCGAGGGTCTCCGCGATATCGATGAAGCGCGGATCGTGTCGCTTTCGCCTGATGTATGCTTGACGCCCGTCGGCTCTTCGGTGGTGCCGATCCCTTATCCGGTCGTGGATTATTGCGGCCATGACCGCGATTACACGCCGTCGGTGCGCTTCACCGGCAAGAAAGCCATGGTGATGCGCTCCTGTACAACCCATGTGCATGGTGACGCCCCCGGAACCAGAAAAGGTGTGAAATCGGGCACAGTCGAAAGTATTTGCGAGCCGATTGGCCACGCCGCGCAGGTACGTGCGGAAGGGTCGAATGTCATCCGTCACCTCGATCGCTTCTGGATGAACAACAAGAATACGCAGGGAGAGGCTATCTTTGTACGTGATATGGCAACGTACCAGGCTCCTGCGATTGGTGATCCCGTACCCGGTTCATTGCGTAGCCAGCCCATACTTCTAGCGCAAGCGAACACGGGTACGATGACGGACGCGGGAGGAGGCCTGTTTTCTCCGGGGGCAACCACCGCCGGAGGGCAAACCAGAGCGCCTGCCCCTTCTATTCCCAATTCTCAATTGCCCTCGGCCGGGCAAGCGGCGCGCGGATTGCTGCTGCGACGCCTTGGTATCTACGGAATTGCAGCCGAAGAGCTCATTCGGGAGTTGAATCTTCCTTCGGAGCAGAAGGCAGCGGAAAACCGAGCGCTTGGGGTCATACTTTCTCCGGCTGGTGCTTCCATAATGACGCGAGACAAATTGCTGGGTGGTCGTCAACCAGTGACATTCGGCAATATCCTGGATGCCAATACGTGGGATTTCTCAGGTAAATACGGTTTGGTTATCAATGACGATGACAGGGTTCCACTTGCAAACGATATTCTATCATCGATAGCAGGCAAACCAATGGACGTGCGCACCATGTCCGACGCCCAGGTTAAAGGTCTGCTTTCGCCTTTCCAGGGTTTGTCTGAGGAGGAGGTCGAGCAGAAGCTTAAGGATATGGCCGAGGCGCGACGCCAAGAGGAACAGGAAAAGAAGGAGAAACCAAATCCGAATCCTGAACCCGAACCTGTTCCTGTTCCACTACCCGACAATGTTCGAATTAAAGAGCGCGATAAATATCGAAAGAAGTGTCAAGTCGACACCTATAGGGTAATGGAACCGATATGCCGGCAGTATGGAATGCAGGCGCATCACATCGTTCCCGATTGGACTTTGCGCTATGGAACGCGCGAAGAGGGAAGGATTGGTTTAAAGCGTATCAAAAATATGCCAGGGTTTTGGGATGGCCAAAGCATTTGTGTAGTAGGGCAAGCTCGGGTGAGCGGATCTGAACACAATGAAGCCCACTTCGCAGATAAAGCAATCGAAGATTTGGGAAAAACGTCAAACCCACCCTTCACGGCGACGGTTGACGATGTCAAAGATGCGTCGATAGATGCGATGACGACGGTTCGGCCAGATTGTGCGAAGGAGATTTTAGCAGCCGTAAATAAAGAGTTTGCGGGCGTTAATTCCGAGCAGCTCCTGCGGGCTAAACAGTACCCCCCTCTACCCCAACCGACACTTGATGCGCTGTCTTCTGGTGCCATTTCAGGAGCGAATTCAAAATAATGAGCGAGAAGCTAAAGATCGAATTTACCCGCGCTTGCGCTCGGTCCGAAAATGTCGTGATTGTCAACGCAGTGCAAGAGATATCAGACACTTATGATCCTGATTGCCGAATTTACCGCTTTGAGCATGACGGTAAAGTTGGCGAACAATGGTATTATGACAACTTTAATTTCCACATGCAGGACATAACGTTGTTCCGCAATCCGGATATCGATGCAGCGACTGATTATCTGACCTACATGTCTTCGGAGGGCGACGTATACCACGCGTGGCGAGAAGGTAATTTTCGCGAGAAAATAAAAGGAGCTGGGACTTGGGTCGATGACGCTAAGGGCTACGGTCGCATGTTTGCTATCTCGCAGATAGGAAATAGGCTTTATGCAGCGGGGGATGGCGGGCAATTCTACATGCGCTATGGGCGAGACGACTGGCGTTTTGTGACGGAGAGCTTGCTTTTTGATCCTGTGAAGTACCGAGAGCAACGCAAAAATCGTCCCAAGACAGATGATCCGGATTATCTGTCCTGGTTGATGGAATCTAAGAAAAGCAAGCCGCGCAACGTTTTATTTAATGGTATCAAAGGTATCGACGAAGACGCGATCTATTTATGTGGAGAAGAGGGTATCAAGCCAATCCTCTGCTTCTGGGACGGCGATACGCTGCATGAACTGAATACCCAACTTTCCGAGGCAGCTCTCACCGGAATATACATAGAAAACTCCGACAGTATCTGGATCTGTGGTCGAGAAGGTGTGTTGCTGCACGGTAGCTATGCTCGCGGCTTTACGCCGGTTTCATTGCGACCGCAGCATAATCTTTTTCATATGATTACACCCTATCGAGGCAAATTGGTCTTGCCATCGAGCACCCGTCCAGGTGGACTCTTCGAGTTCGATCCAAAAACCTCCGATCTGAAGAGATTTTCACCCGCATTGCCGAAACTGCGTGGCGACTACATTTTTTATGCTGGTGCGGTCGCGGACGTTCTTTGGGTCGTTGGTCAGAAGGACATTTTTCGCTTCGATGGAGCCGAGTGGGAACGGATCGAGCATCCGGATCTCTAGCGCATTTGCCAGGAATGAAGGCGCCACGGAGATATGTCCGAAAGACGAGCAACAGCATGATAACATTATCACGAGCGTGCGCAGCATCGGACAACGTAGTTTCCGTTATAACGGTGGTAGGGAATTCCGAGATCTACCAACCTGACGCGCGCGCCTACCAGTACCGCCATCGGGCCGATCTTGGCGAATATTGGTACTACGAAAATTTCCCGCTCAGCGTTCAGGATGTCGTCTATTTTACTGACCACAATTCATCTCAGTCTTATTTCGCTCTATTGTCGGCGGAAGGTGATGTTTATCACTTCGCTTCGCCGGAAAGAATTCAGGAGCGGATCGTCGGCGCAGGCACAACGGCGGATGATTCCAAGTTTTACGGCAAGACTTTGAAAATCTCCCAGATTGGCGAGCGGCTTTATGCTTGCGGCGCAGGCGGGCAGGTTTACGTGCGTCACGGCCGCGATGACTGGAAACTGCTGACTGACAGAGTACTCTATGATCGCGTTGCTGACGAAAGCAATTTGGCAAATGAAGAGCCGGAGGCGATGACGCCTGCGTGGTTTGAATGGGTACAGAAACGAGCACTAAATCCAGTGGCCCGCCAGGTAGTCTTCTACGATATAAAAGGCCTTTCTGAAGACGCCATCTATGCGTGTGGGACTGAGCGAACAAAGCCCATTCTTTGCTTCTGGGACGGTCGCGAGCTTCATGAACTTAACGTTCCGCTGACTGAAGCCGCGCTGACGGGCATTCATATTGAAAACGCCGAGAGCGTTTGGATTTGCGGTCGTGAGGGCGTTATTCTACACGGAAGCCGCAATCGCGGTTTCGCTCCTGTAAATGCGGATACACGACTGAACCTGTTTCATTCAATTACACCCTATCGTGGTAAGCTCGTCTTGCCTGCAAGCGTTAGGCCAGGCGGCCTTTACGAGCTTGATCCAAGCAGTGGCGAATTTCGCCGATTCCAGCCGCCCCTGCCTCGCCTCAGCAGCCGCGATGATCCTGCATCCATTGACAATGGGCCATTCTTCGCACAATCCGCTGGAGATGTTTTATGGGTAGTTGCGTCAAAGGATATTTTCCGATTTGACGGTCAGGCTTGGGAGCGGATCAAGCATCCGGACATCTAATTGTTGCCTCGATAGGCCTGAAAGTCGCAAGAACGAGAACCGGCTACCAACGCCGAATAGACATTGGCGCGAGCAATTTAGCGAGGTCATATGTCAGCCGTCGAATTTCTTGCAACGCGAGGAGAGCCGCGACAGGCGAAGCGGATTTTGGAAGCAGGGGCCAATAAGGCCCCACGACAGGCTTCCGGCGGATTTGATAGCTTTCTGGGCGAAGCACGTTGTCGGGTATTACGCAGACCGTAATTATTGGTTGTGCATGCCGTTCATGTTTGACGATTTTCTCGCAGTTATATTAGCCGAAGCGCCAAACCTACAAAGTAAGGATTTCGCCGCTTTTGGATATTCGAGCCTGGGAACGATCGATCTCTGGAACAGGAACGGGCGTCATTTCACCCTCTCGCTGGATGTTGGGCTGTTGATGGATTTGACCAGTCGCAAGGAAACCGATCCGCTGCCACATGATCTGAAGTGCTCCCCGAATTTGGGCCAGCGGGCGCTGGAATTTTCCGGGGTTAGGGCTCAAGCCGGCGGGGGTGACGATCCGTCCGCCGGAGGCCCTCGAAACGCAGGCGCACATGCGTGAATTTTCCTGCCGCTCGGCTTCGGAAAAGAACGCATCTCTATGGTCGATCACGCCATCTGTTTCCACGATCTTGACGGCACAGTGCCCATATTCTCCATCGGGAATCGAAAACCCATGCCGACGCCCGCCTCCAGCCATACGTCTAACATCGATTGATCGGCCCGAACCCGAACAGGAGCACCGAGCTCCGCGACTTCGACATGGAAGGCGTGCTCTGCAAAGCGACCATTATCGCCGAAGACCTCGCAGCGCAGCCGGCTCATGGAGCGGCCACCTTTATGCCGAGCCTGGCGCGCCGCTTCCAGGAGGGCCGCGCGGGCCGCAGATATGGGCCTCGTCATCTGGTGGCAGGGCCGCGAATTCGGCATCGAGATCCGGTATTTCGCCGTCATCTTCAGCAAAAACCTGCAGCCGCTCGTCAAGCAGTGCGGCAAACTCGTCGAGAAAAGCCATCTGGTTGCGGGTCTTCGCGGCATAGGCCAGCCGGAGCGTCTTCGCCCGTGAGGCGAGTACTTTTGCCATGCCGTAGATCGGGGTAATCCCGATACCGCCGGCAATCAGGGGTAGCGGGAGGCGTGCCAGGAAAGCTCGAAGCGGTTTTCGGGTTCGGTCAGTTCTATGTCGTCACCCGATGGCTTGGATCCAGGATTATTCGCCTCAAAAGCCGCGCACCGTCCTGTCGTCTCTGGTGATGACCAGGCGGCCAAGGAAGAGCTAAGGCTCGACTAGAGTCGGCGGAATTTTGGCCTCGCACGTCCGTGATCGATCTCATGATTGGACATGCTATTGTATCGATTGCGCGCGCTTTTAGTCCCGCATGGACCCTAGCAGGACAGGGACTCGCCGTCCTTATCGTTCGCGGTACCCTCGAGAAGATATTGCGGCGCGTAGCTCGAGCGGCGGAATTCACGGCCTCAAAGCACGCTTAATTGCGCCCAAGATCGAGCATAAACGCAAGCATTTTATCGAATTACTCACCTTTGCCGTCAAGTTTCACATTGGACAATTGGAGCCAAGGAGGATTGTCGGCGTACATCTCGCGGATCAAACGCTTGATTTGCTCGATCCGGGCGTTGGGCTCATTGTGCCGATAGCTCATGATCACCGGGGAGGTCGCTCTTTCCTCCGCGATTGTCCGATAGCACACGTCATCTGGCCGCTGCCGTTGAGATGCAGCCGGGATGAGACAGACTCCGGCGCCGGCGGCGACCATGCCTAGCGCACCCTGGATGTCGCGAACCTCCTCGACCTTCGAGATTCCAATTCCGAACTCTGTAAACAGAGATAGAACTTCGTCGGCGAAACTCGGCCGCGGCACAGAAGGATAAAGAATGACAATTTCCTGCGAGAGCGAGGCAAGGTCAATTGGCTCTTCGGAAACAGACAAGGGGTGAAACTTGGGTATCGCTGCGACAAGGCGCTCTTCGCGAAGCGTAAGACGTTCGACCTCCCTATCGTTGAACCTGACCCTACCGAAGCCGAGATCAATACGTCGCTCCTTCAAAGCGCTGACCTGCTCCGTCGACATCATCTCCCGAATTTCGATATCAAGATCGGGCCAGACCTGCCTCATACGCCGAACCAGATCAGGAATGCCGCCGTAAAGCGTTGAGCCCACGCATCCGATAACAAACCGCTCGCGCTGCGAGCTGCCGATCTTGCGGGTCTGATCAATAATATGCTCAGTCCGTACGAGGATATGGCGAGCCTGCTCATAGAGAAACCGCCCGGCCTCCGTCAGCGCGATCGGACGTTGATTGCGATCGATCAGTTGTACGCCCAGTTCTTCCTCAAGCTGCTGAATTTGTCGGCTAAGCGGCGGTTGGGCTATATGGAGCAGATCGGCAGCTCGTGAGAAGTTCCGCTCACGCGCCACCGTTACGAAATATCTAAGTTGGCGAAGATCCATCCGCTGGCCTCCCGATGCATCTTTTGGGACTATCGCTGGTGATCGCGAGCCCGTCCAGCCGGATTGCATCGGCCGTTACCGGCATAAAAAATCACAAACCGCCGCATTGAAAGCGTCTGGACTCTCCACGTTTAAAATATGTCGGCCTGGTAGGCAAAGATGACGGCCGTCGCGCACCCCCTTTGCTATCGCTTCCAGATCGTTCGGCGGACATACACTATCATCGGCACCGGACAGAGCGAGGATCGGGTTCGAGATCGAGCCAATATCCTCTCGGAGGTCTGCATCCCGCAACGCTTCGCAGCAGCCGAGATAGCCTTCCTTGGAGGTCCTCGAAAAGCTGCCAAGTACCCTCGCGGTTGCGTCGGGGTGGGAGGCGCGAAACTCGGGCGTGAACCAGCGCTCGGCCGTGGCGGGCACCAAAGACTCCAAGCCGCTGGCTCTGACGTCATCGATCCTCGCTGTCCAACCTTCGGCGCTCCCGATCTTGGCCGCCGTTGCGCAAAGTATTATTTTCTCGAATCGAGCCCGATGATGGATCCCAAGCCACTGTCCCGTCAGGCCACCGATGGAGAGACCACAGAAGTGGGCACGCGGGATACCGAGAGCGTCCATTAGCGAGATCACATCACCGCCGAGGTCGGCAAGCGTATAGGGCCGAGGGGGTGCGGATGACAACCCGTGCCCCCGGCGGTCATAGCGCAGAATCCTGAAACTGTCAGCGAGTTCGCGAATTTGGCGATCCCACATGCGCAGGTCCGTGCCAAGCGAGTTGCAAAATATAAGCCAGGCCTTGTCGGAGGTCTCGCTAGTAGTACCGTCAACTCGATAATGCAGGCGGTGCGTTGGTAGGTCTAGGAATGACATTAGATCAACGTAACGCCCACTGAAACGCACTAAGCGGAGCGTTGTCTATTGTGTCATTCACACCAAAGTCGCACATTGTCTCCTCCCGAGTTGCTACGCATTCAAGAACACGAGGTCAGCCGAGGTCGCCTCCCGCGACCGGCAGTATGCTTCCAGTAATGTATGAGGCCTCGTCGGACGCCAGAAATAGGATTGGCGCGGCCTGCTCGGCGATGCTGCCATAACGCTTCATGAAGCTTGATTGCCTTACCTGCGCGACGACCTCGCCCATCCAGGCCTTTTCCTCGTCGGTGTCGCCTTCAGCGTTCCGAGGGATAGCCCGTGCGGGAGCTTCCGTACCGCCGGGCGCGGTCGCCACGACACGGATGTTCCGTTCAGCCAGCTCCATGGCTAGCGACTGGGTGATGGCATTGATGCCGCCCTTGGCCGCCGAGTAGGGCACGCGATGAATCCCCCGGGTGGCATTCGATGATACGTTGACAATAGTGCCGCCGCCGCGCGCCAGCAGATGCGGGATCACCGCGTGGCATCCGTAGAGCGTCGGCATCAAGGATCGACGTATTTCCGCGTCGATCTGCGCCGGCTGGAATGCTTCGTAGGGACGCATTCGGATCGCTCCGCCGACGTTGTTAATCAATACATCGATGCCGCCGAAGGTTTCTACGGCAAAACGCATCGCAGCCGATGCGCCTTCGTAGGTCTCCAGATCGGCCATGAACGACGCCGCGTGCGTGCCTGCCTCGCGCGCCACTTCCCCGACAAGATCGGCGCGATCCACCAGCACGACGCGAGCACCTTCTTCGGCGGCGCGTATGGCCACGGCACGCCCAATGCCTTGCGCCGCGCCCGTCACAACGAGTACCTTGCGAGCAAAGCGGTCTCGATAGGTGGTCATCGCTATGCCGCCTCTTTCCCAACCGCATTGGGCGTGAACTTCTCGTAGTAGAAGCTGCTAGGGCTGACACCATTGTCATTAAAGTGCTTGCGCACCGCATCGACCATGGGCGGCGGGCCGCAAAGGTAGACGTCGACATCACCGCCGTGCAGGACTTCCGCGGGCATATGCTGCGTTATCCAACCTTTGCGCGGGTGGCTGGACGTGTTTTCGGCGACGACGGTGCTGAAGCTGAAATTCGGCAGGCGATCGGCATAAGCCTCTATCACGTCGACGAGAACGAGATCGAGATCTCGCGTCACCCCATAGATCATATGGATCGACTGGTCAGAGCCGGCGCGAGCGAGCGTTTCAAGCATCGAGAGGAAGGGCGCGAGCCCTGTCCCGCCAGCAAGAAACAACAGGGGACGTTTCACTTCACGCAGATAGAAACTTCCCAGCGGGCCCGTCAGGTCAAGCTTGTCGCCAGGCTTCGCGCCGGCGAGCCAGCCGCTCATCGCACCGTTGGGAATCCGCTTGATGAGAAAGGCGACGCGCTGATCACCCGGAGCCGAGGAGAAGGAGTAGGAGCGGTTCTGACCATAGCCGGTAACGTCGATATTGACGTATTGGCCGGGCAGGAAGGCCGGTAAGGATGCCGCATCCACTCGCATTTCAAGGACAATCGCAGCATCTAGGTGCGGCGTCACTGCGGTAACGGTGGCCGTGAACTTCTGATGGCCGGTCTTGCAGGCAAGCGAGGTCGCGGGCACTGAAAGAACGCAATCCGATGTCGGTCTCATCTGGCAGGTGAGCACCAGACCGCTTTCCGCCTCGTCCGCGGTCAGGGCGTCGTCGATAAAATCATCACCGAGGTCGTAGCTGCCGCTTTCAGCGCGGCACTTGCACGTGCCGCACACGCCGTCGGAGCAATCCATCGGGAGGTTGATCTTGGCGCGATAGGCAGCGTCGAGAACCTTCTCGCCGCTATTGCATCCGATGAAACGGGTAACGCCGTCCTCGAAGTTCAAAGCGATGTTGTAGCTGGTCATGGAAGCCTCCTCATGCGTTCCAATGCCGTCAGGAGATGCCTGTCAGATGTGATAGACGTCGATGACCTGGCGGATGTAGTCATTCTTCAGCACGATCTTCTTGTTTGAGATCAGCAGTTGATCGCCGCTCCTGCGCAAGGTGACGAACATGGTTCCGAAGAACTGGTCCGTCACCTTGTAGCGGTGATTGAGCGTGTGGAAGTTGCAGCGAATGTCGACCTCCGCTTCGCGGCGAGCCAATACCTCGACATTGGTGACGTTGTGGCTGGTGCGTGGTTCAGGCGTCGATGCACCGGAGCGCTCGGTCTTGATACGGAACACCCGGTCTTCCAGCCCGTCCCGGCTTGGATAGAAAATCAGCGATATCTGGCTATCCGGGTCCTCGGTCAGTTGATCGTCATCATCCCAGGCCGGCATCCAGTATTCGACATCCGGTGCATAGCAGGTCAACCATTCATCCCATTCGCGATCATCGAGCAGTCGCGCCTCGCGATAGAGGAAGGCGCGGATCTCGTCATAGGAAATGCTCATGAGAGGACTCCTTCCTTCTCGGCCGCGAGCGCCTCGCGCATCACCTTCGCCCAATATTCATGCTGGCGGACGAACAGTCCCTCGTCCTCGCTGCGTTCCCCTGACAGCAGCGGCTCCACGCCCATCCGCCTGGCATTCTCGTCCGGGCCGTCGATCCAGAGGGGCGCCCCGCGCGACAGATCATTCCATAGTGCCGTCGTTCCGGCGTAACCGGCCTGGCAGGCTCGGAATTCCTCCAGGTCATCTGCGGTACCCATGCCCGATACATTGAAGAAGTCTTCATATTGCCGGATACGAAGCGTGCGATCCGCCTCGCTTTCGCCCTTCGGCGCAAAGCAGAAGATGCTGATCTCTGTCTTGTCGACGCTGATGGGGCGGGTCACGCGGATCTGGGTGCTGAACTGGTCCATCAGGAACATATTCGGATAAAGGCAGAGATTGCGGGTCTGGTTGATGATGAAATCCGCCTTGTCGGCGCCCATGCGGGTTTCGATCTCGTCGCGACGGTTATAGACCGGCCTGACCTCCGGGTTCATCGCCCGGGTCCACAACAGGATATGGCCGTTCTCGAAACCGTAGACGCCGGCGATGGACTTGCTCCAGCCATTGGCATCGACGGCCTTCGTGCCCTCCTCGTTGCGCCGTCCCATGGTGGCGGCGTAGTTCCAGTGGACGGAGCTGACGTGATAGCCGTCGCAACCGTTCTCCATCTGCAGCTTCCAGTTTCCGTCATAGATGTAGGACGAGTTGCCACGCAGGACTTCCAGGCCCTCGGGCGCCTGATCCACGACCTGGTCGATGATGACCTTGGCTGCGCCGAGATAATGCTCCAGTGAGGCAACGTCTCCGTTCAGGCTGCCGAAGAGGAAGCCGCGATAGCTCTGGAAAAGCGGCACCCGCTTGAGATCGTGCGAGCCATCCTTTGCGAATTGCTCGGGATATTGCGTCGTCTTCTCGTCCTTGACCTTCAGCAGCTTGCCGGTGTTGGAGAAGGTCCAGCCGTGGAAGGGGCAGGTGAAGCTGCCCTTGTTGCCATGCTTGCGGCGGCAGAGCATGGCGCCGCGATGAGCACAGGCATTGATGACGGCATGCAGCTCTCCAGTCTTGTCGCGAGTTATGACCACGGGCTGACGGCCGATATAGGTGGTGTAATAGTCGTTGTTATCTGGAATCTGGCTTTCATGCGCCAGGTAGACCCAATTGCTCTCGAAGATATGCTTCATCTCCAGCTCGAACAGGTCTTCATTAGTGAAGATGTCGCGGCGGCAGCGGAATATTCCCGCCTCCTTGTCATCCTGCACCGCGGTTGCAAGCAGATGATCGAGATCTCGGGCCTTATCGATGATCGCAGACATGGTTTTTCTCCCGCTCGCGGCGCCTCGGCGCGGCACTAGCAACAATGTCGATGATGAAGAGAGGGGCGGTGGCCGTCCCGGCCACCGCGTCATGCGGTTAGGCTGCCGCGCGCTTGCGCTGCTCGTTGATCTGGTTGTCGACGCCGTTGACGAGGGCTGTCAGATGGAAGTCGAACTTGATTTCGGCATAGGGGCCACTGAGATTATTGGCCTTGATACCGGCCTCGTCGGTGCGTTCGGTGACCTCGGGCACGAGGCCGTCCCTGGTCGCATAGGCAAAGTCGTCATTGACGAGCGGATCGCCGGCGATGTTGATCTGGGTCGTCAGCTTGCGATGGTCGTCGGCGCTGATGAAGAAGTGGATATGAGCTGGGCGCTGGCCGTGGCGGCCGAGTGCCGACAGCAGCTTTTCGGTGGGGCTGCCCGGCGGCACGCCATAGCCATGCGGCACGATGCTCTGGAACTTGTAACAGCCGTTGACGTCGGCGATGATCGTGCGACGCATGTTGAACGGGGCCTGCTTTCCCGTGGGGTCGAAATGCGAATAGAAGCCACGGGTATCACAGTGCCATACCTCGACGCTTGCGCCGGGTAGCGGCTTGCCATCGGCGCCATGGACGGTGCCGTGCATGATGAGCGTGTGGCCGTTGGCATCGGTGCCGTCGTCAAGGCGGGCAAAGCCGTGCGCGACCGGCGCGCCGGCCACATAGAGCGGCCCTTCGATCGTGCGCGGCGTCTCGTTCTTGATGCCGAGCGCGTCGTCGATGGCATCGAGGCGTTCGTCGAGAAAATGGTCCAGCCCGAGGCCGGGCGAGATGAGGCCGGCCTGGCCGGCCGCGCCGAGTTCGTTCAGCCAGGCGATCGCCGTCCAGTATTCGTCGGGTGTGATGCCGAGGTCGTCAATCGCCCTGAACAGATCCGACACCAGCCGGTGGATGACCTGCTTGACGCGCGGATTGCCGCCATCATTGGTCAGGCCGCTGAGCACCTTCAGGAAATCCTGTACGTCAGGCCTGTCAAAAATCCTCACACTCATGTCGTACTCCTCCTCTTTTCCGATCGTTGCGATAGCCGCTTCGAAGACCCTGCGAGCGGCAAGGCCCTCTTGCGGGTCGTCGCCTCAGGTGTCGTCGTCGCGGATCGACGACGGATGCCGCAAAAGCGGCGTGACTTTGATGGTCATGAACTTGAACAGCGGCAATCCACTCAGGATCGCATGCAGCTCTTCATTGTCCTTCACATCGAAAATACTGTGGTTCGCGTATTCGCCGGCAATGCGCCAAATATGCCGCCATTTGCCGCTGCGCTGCAGTTCCTGCGAATAGGCCTTCTCTCTAGCGATAATCTCACCCGCGTCGGTCTGCGGGAGATCCCAGGGGATGTTAACGTCCATTCGCACGAGAAAAAGCATGACCCCTATCCTTTACATAGCGACGCTGACGGTCTTGCGCGGCCCATCGCGCAGGAAGAATTTCACGCGCTCATCGTCGAGCGCGATGCCGAGGCCTGGCCCATTTGGAACGGCGAGCTCGAATTCGCCATAGTCTAGCGGCGTCGCGAGAATTTCCTCGGTCAGCAGCAGCGGCCCGAAGAGTTCCGTTCCCCATTGCAGATTGGCGAAAGTGGAAAAGACGTGAGCGGAAGCGGCGGTCCCAACGACGCCCTCGAGCATGGTGCCACCATAGAGTTCGATGCCGGCTGCATCGGCGATGGACGCGACGCGCTGCGCATTGAAGAGGCCGCCGCTTTGCTCGATCTTGATGGCGAAGACATCCACGCCGTTGGTCTTCGCGAGCTCGAAAGCGGTTTCTGGACCCTGTAGGGATTCATCGGCCATCAGGGCGATGGAAAAGCGGCGCACGAGCCGCGTCAATGCCGCCGCGGAAGCGACTGGCTGTTCGACCAGCTGGCAGCCCGCATCAGCAAGCGCGGCCATGCCGTAGGCCGCTTCGGTTTCGCTCCAGGCCATGTTGACGTCGACGCGAACCGCGCCGCGGTCCCCAAGCGCGCGCTTGATCGCCGCGACATGCGCGATGTCTTCGCTGAGCGTCCTGGCGCCGATCTTCAGCTTGAAAATCCTGTGGCGGCGAAGGTCGAGCATCTTCTCGGCCTCGGCTATGTCGGTGGCCGTATCGCCGGAGGCGAGTGTCCATGCGACTGGCAACCGGTCGCGTACGCGTCCTCCCAGGAGTTCGCTGACCGGCAAGCCGAGACGCTTGCCGTGCGCATCCAGCAGTGCCGTTTCGACGGCGCATTTGGCGAAGCGGTTTTCCTTGATCCTTTTACCGACGCGCGCCATCAGGAGCTGTATACGGGTGGCGTCCTGGCCCATCAGAGCCGGCTAAAAATAGGTATCGATCGCGAGTTTCATACCCTCCGGGCTTTCCCCGCCGTAGGAGAGCCCGCCGATCGTCGTTCCCTCGCCAATGCCAACGATGCCGTCGCTGCAATGGATTTTGACCAGCATCAGGCTCTGACCATGCATCGTCGTGACGGAGAGCCTGTGCGGCCGGATGGTCGGCAGGTCGATCAGCAAGGTTTCCACCCCGTCGATGACCGGGGCTATGGGTGCGTTCTGAGCAATGGGTGCGAAAACCGTGTTCATGACGCAAATGTGCGCCGCGGCCGAAGGATCGTCCAACACTGAATAGGTTTATTATAATACCCTGTAGGTATAATGTGCTTCAACCTGACCGGAATGCAGGCTTTCCGCACTACACAATACCAGACGAGTTTAAAAATAAGCGGTGAGTAGGAGGCGTCGAAAGGGACTTCGTCAACTCCGCTCCTCGTCGGCCGACGAGCACCCAAGCGATCCGGTATCAGTTATCGATAATCGCTACCGCGCGGCACCAGCCGGCGGATGCTCGCTCGATCTTGACGGGGAAGCAGCTGATCGTGAAGCCGGCCGAGGGGAGTTCCTCCAGATTGTGCAGCTTTTCGATATGGCAATAGCCGGTGTGCCGGCCGGCCTTGTGGCCTTCCCAGATCAGCGATGCATCCCCGGTCTCGATATATTTTTTTGCGGTATGCACGAACGGAGCATCCCAGCTCCAGCCGTCCGTGCCGGTGACGCGAACGCCCCGGTCCAGAAGGTACATGGTCGCTTCATAGCCCATGCCGCAGCCGCTTGCGACATAGTCCGGCTGGCCGAACTTGATGCCAGCGGATGTGTTGACGACGACGATTTCCAGGGGCTTCAGCACGTGGCCGATACGCTTCAGCTCGGCTTCGACGTCGGCCGCCGTGGCGACATAACCGTCGGGAAAATGGCGGAAGTCGAGCTTCACCGCCGGCTGGTAGCACCATTCGAGCGGCACCTCGTCGATACGCCAGGCCGGTTCGCCATGGTTCATCGTCGGATGGTAATGCCACGGCGCGTCAAGATGCGTGCCGTTGTGGGTCGAAAGCACCACTTTTTCAACCGCCCAGCCTGCTCCTTCGGGCAGGTCCTCGGCCTTCAACCCTGGAAAGAAGGACAGGATCTGGTCGAGGCTTTGGACGTGGTCGATATAGCTCACGGACGGAATCTGGATCGGCGGGTCGGCCGGGATGTCGTTGGCAATCGGGACTGAAAGGTCGATGATACGGTGCGCCATTGTTTCCTCCCAAGGCGATGCGTTCGCGCAATATGGCGTCAGGCGAATTGCCGGACGACCTTGTTCTTCAAGATGCCGATCTTCTCGATCTCCAACTCGACGATGTCGCCGTCCTCCAGGAAGTGGCCGGTTTCCAGGCCGCATCCGTTGCCGATCGTGCCCGAGCCGATAAATTCGCCAGCATGGACGGTTTCGTCCTGCGACATATGCGCCAGGATCTGCTCGAAGCTGAAGAGCATGCCAGCCGTCGTGCTTTCGCAACGGACCTCGCCGTTCACTCGGACGGCAGCCTTCAGCGAATAGGGATCGGGTATCTCGTCCCGGGTCACGATCCAAGGACCGAGAACGTTGGCGCCGTCGAAGCTTTTGCCCTTGGCCGGGCCGAGCCAGCCCGGCATTTCCTTGCCCTGCTGGTCGCGCGCCGAAAAGTCGTTGAAGATCGTGTAACCGAAGATGTGGTCTCGGGCGTCTTCGACGCTGATATTGGCGGCGGTCTTGCCCACGACGATGCCGTATTCGAGCTCGTAGTCCATCACCCTGGAATAACGGGGCCATGCCACCGTGGCGCCGGGGCCGCCCACGATCAGCCGGTTTGTGATGTAGTAGATCGGCAATTGACGATAGATATCCGCAAGCGGCGCAAGCGGTTCGGCGTCTATGGCCGCAATGGCCTCGCTGTCGCCCGCGGCCATCAAACGCCGCATGCCTCGGCTCGACTGCCGTATATGGGTTTCGTAGCTCATGCCGTCGCGCATCTGACGCGGTTCGGGAAGCGGCGCCAGCAATTCGGCCGAACCGACCGGCAGCCCGAGCGCGGCGTTGTCGCCGTGTTCGGCAAACAGGCGCCGGGCTTCCTCAAGCGCGCCATCGCCGCCGTCGATCAGCGCCAGCATGGAAGAAAAGCTTCGCGCATTGTCGCTGTGAAGCTCGGCCGCGTGTGTCAAGTCGAACAGGCGCGTATCGCCTTCATGCACGATTCCGACACGTGGGGAACCGTCCGCGTTTCGAAAAGTCGCCAGTTTCATCAGTCTCCTCCGACTTGCGATCATATATATTTTGTGACTATATCGATATTTGATATCATCCCGATTGGGAAGCGGGATTTTGGGAGGAATTTAAATGACGGTTTTCGCGAGGGCCGCGTTCGGAGCGGCACTGGTACTTGCTGCGTGGGCAGACAATGCTACGGCGCAGACGAAGGTCAATATCGGCTGCACGGCGACGACGGATTGCGCATCCGCCGCGGTGGCGCTGCAGGAGGGCATCTTCAAGAAGAACGGTCTGGACGTCAGTCTGACGCTGATAGGGCTGAATTCCAACATTCCCGCGGCCCTGCTCTCGGACTCGATCCAGATCGGGGGGCCGACGCCGTCCGTCTTCTTGCAGGCCATCGATGGCGGGCTCGATCTCGTCGCGGTGGCGGGAGCCAGTTCCACCGCCAACAGTACCTATGACTCGGCAGGGGTGATCGCCGCGCCGGCAAGCGGGATCAGCGGCCCGAAAGATTTCGTTGGCAAGAAGGTGGGTGCACCCGGTATAGGGGCCTTCCTCCAGGTCCTTTTCTCCAAGTGGCTGATCGATAACGGCGTCGATCCCAAGCAGGTGAATTTCGTCGAGGTCACCTTTCCGACGATGAGCGATGCACTGAAATCCGGAGCCGTGGATGCCGTGGTCGGGGCCGAGCCGTTCATGTCGCGCATTCTGGCGAGCGGCACAGGCAAGATCGCGGGCTATTTCCTCGAAAAGCTGCCGGAGCGCCGACCGCAGATCCTTTATGCGTCCACTCGTGTCTGGGCGGATGCGAATCCGGATGCCTTGAAGGCGTTCCGGGCCTCCATCCAGGAAGGCGCGAAGATCGTCAACGAGTATCCCGACAAGGGCCGGAAAGCCATCGCCAATTTCACGAAGATTTCGATGGACGTGCTTTCGAAGATGAAGCTTTCTGTTGCGGATCCAGGGATCGATCAGGAACAACTTGATTGGTGGGTCAGCACCATGAGCGAGCAGAATATGCTGCAGGGAAAGCCGGATACGGCGACACTTATCCAGAAATGATCGAAGCTAAAATCAATCCACTGTTCGGGGAGGCTGCGACGGCCTCCGATACCTTGAGCGAGCGCGCCGCGGCGGTTGTCGAGCACGATATTCTGTCGGGCATCTGGCCGCCCGGGGAACGCCTCGGTATTCAGGCCCTCTCCGAGCGTTACGGCATCGGTGCCACGCCGCTCAGGGAAGGTCTGTCTCGTCTTGTCTCGAGAGGATTGATTTCGGCCGTCGGCCAAAAAGGTTTCCGGGTCGCCGGTGTTTCGAAAGCCGATCTTGCCGACATCACGCTCGTGCGAACCCTGACTGAGCTGGAAGCCCTGCGGCTTTCAATGCAGCAGGGAGGCGATGAATGGGAGGCGGGCATCCTGTCGGCTCTCCACCGTCTCGTCCGGTCCGTCGAACGCGATCCTGAGACGATGCGGGAAGGAACTCCGGAGTTCGACCGCCTGCACAAAGCCTTCCATCGGGCGTTGCTCGAAGCCTGCGGCTCGGAGCGCCTGCTGCGAATACACGATGATCTGTATTACCAGGCTTATCGCTACCGACGGGTGATGATGAGTCGCCTTGCGCCGCATCACGATGCTTTCCTGGAAGCCCACAAGGCGCTTGCCGATGTCGTTCTGGCGCGGCGGTTCGACAAGGCCGAGGCCGAGCTCGCCAGCCATCTCGCCCAAACCCTCGATGTCGTCTACGGCCGAACAGAAACATAAGGGGAAACATGAACATGGCCGTGACAGCCAATCCAACGGCGATAAGCAGAGATGCCGTGCAGTCGGTGATAAGCTTCGACGGGGTGAGCCTTGCCTATGGCGGCCGGGTCATCATCTCCGAATTGAGCCTCGACGTCCGCCGCGGCGAAATCGTCTGCATCATTGGGCCTTCGGGCTGCGGCAAGACCACGGCGCTTCGCATGGCCGGGGGCCTCGTGCGTCCGAGCGCCGGCACGGTGAGGCTGCTCGGCGCCCCGCTGACCGCCCCACGGCAGGACGTGGCGATCGTCTTTCAAGACTACGCCAAGGCGCTACTCCCCTGGCGCACGGCGGCCGCGAATATCTCGCTGGCGCTTGAGGCGGCCGGCGTACCGCGTGGCGAGCGGCAGGCCCGCATCGGGCCACTTCTCACCAAGGTTGGGCTTGCGGGACACGAAGATAAATATCCTGGGGAGATGTCGGGTGGCATGCAGCAGCGCATTCAGATTGCCCGCTGTCTGGCCCAGGAGCCGGCCGTGTTGCTGATGGACGAACCGTTCGGAGCTCTCGACGCCATGACCCGACAGGGCCTGCAGGACGAGATGCTCTCGCTGGTGGCGGAAACAGGGACGACCGTCTTCTTCGTGACCCATGACCTGGAGGAGGCGGTCTATCTCGGCGACCGGGTCATTGGCCTCATGCCTAATCCCGGCCGCATCGGCATCGACCAGCCGGTAGATCTGCCCCGCCCGCGCAATCAACTCGAGACCCGCGAAATGCCCGAATTCCTGCGGCTTCGGCGCGCGCTGTTCGATTTCATTGAGAAGGCGGAACCATGAGCGCTAGCCGATGGAAAGGTTTCGTTGTGCCGGGAGCGCTGCTGATTGCGGCGGAAATCGCCATGCGGACCCGTGAATCGGATTCTCTGTCGCTTGCTGCACCGAGCGACATCGCTGCTGCTCTAGTCCGGATCCTGGTTGACGGATCACTGCTGGCTGCAACGCGTGATACGCTGGTGACCGCAGGTGTCGGCCTGTTTCTCGGCGGAGTGATCGGTTTGATACTCGGCATGCTGTTTGGTCTGGTCGAGACGGTGGATCGTCTGATGGAGGTGACTGTGGAAGCGGTGCGCCCGATTCCGTCGGTCGCGGTTCTGCCGATCGCCATGCTGCTGTTTGGCTTCGGTTATCGCATGGAGATCGCCATTGTCGCCTTCTCCTGCCTTTGGCCGATCATGATCCTGACTCGCTCGGCAATGGGTGGCATCGAGCCGCGACTGATGGAAGTCGCGCGAGCACTTAGGCTGTCGACCTGGAGCCAGATGCGAAAGATCGTGCTGCCCGCAGCGCTGCCGCGCATCATGGTCGCATTTCGTTTGGCGGCGGCGATTGCGCTTGTCGTGTCCGTCACAGTCGAAATCGCCGTCAATCCAATCGGACTGGGCTACGGCATCCTGATCGCGCAGCAGGCCCTGCAGCCAGCCATTATGCTCGCATATCTGGTCTGGATCGGTATCGTGGGATGGGGGCTGAACGGTCTGTTGTCGCTGGTGCAGAACAAATTTTTTGGTCGCATCGGACGAGTGGAGGCCGTTACATGAAGGCCTGGCGCGTGCTCTGGCTCGGATTGAGCTTTCTGATCGCCGTTCTCCTCGTCTGGGCATGGCAGATGCTGGCGGAATATAAACTGGTCAGCCCCGTTTTCCTGCCCGGGCCGGATCGCGCCTGGGGCGCTTTGATGAAAGGCTTCATGACCGGCGATCTCGGGAGAAAGCTGCTCTCGACAATGGGGCGGATGTTCTGGGGATGGCTGATCGCCTCCTTGCTCGGCATTATTCTAGGCGCCGCCATCGGCACCTCTCCGCGCCTGCGCGTCTATCTTTCGCCGGTGCTGGAGTTCCTTCGCCCGCTGCCGGCCTCCGCGACGATTCCCGTGGCCATCGCGATACTCGGCCTGTCGGACGGCATGGTGCTTGCCGTGATCGCCTTCGGCGCGCTTTGGCCGGTGCTCCTTGCCACCGTGCATGGTTTTTCGGGGGTTGAACCGCGCCTCTATGAGGTCGGGCGAGCGCTAAAACTTTCGCGAGTGGCCGTGATCGGCAAGATTGCATTGCCATCGGCGAGCCCGGATATTCTCGCTGGTATGCGCCTCGGGCTCACGGTGGCCCTCATCCTGTCAATCGTATGTGAGATGATTGCAGGTCGGGATGGACTCGGTAACTGGATTCTGCTCGCCGCACGCTCGTTTCGTGCCCCGGACCTCTATGCTGGCGTGATCCTGCTCGGTGTGCTGGGATATCTGACCGCGGTTGCGATTGGACTTGTCGAGGCCCGATTGCTTAACTGGCGACGGCGCACGAAATAACTCCAAGCAACAGACGTTGAATCTGCTCACGCGCGGCCACGACGGCACTGCTTTTGCAACCTCCGGCGAGCAACCTATCGCTACGGTTCGGAGGTTGGCCAACGGCGCTGTGTCGCAACGCCAGGCCTATTCGGACCCACAGCTAAAGCGGCGCTGGCAGACTTGGAGCGCTTCGACATCATCAAGGAAATAACGGGTCGCAAGCGCGGGAGAGTCTTCAGCTATGGCCGGTACCTCGCAATTCTGAGTGAGGGCGCCGATCCGTCGTCCCCGGCCGCGTGAAAAAACAGAATATTTATAGGTCGCTGGGTCGAATCCGTTCAGCTGCAAACAGTACCGGAGATTGCGATTGCTTCTGGCCAAATCTATTAAGCTGATGCATGACCTGAGATTGATGCGCGCGCGCGACTGGTACCTAAATTTATGACGCCACAAGCCACATATACGCTGCCGCCGTCCAGGAGAAGCCAAGGCCGCCGCAGCCTTCACCAGTGACCGGGTCGAAATATTCAGCAAAACCCTCCGCCTCGATCGCCGAGATGGTCGACTTGCGCAGCTTCTCGGCATCATCTACGCGGCCATTGCGCTTCAGGCCGTCGATCAGCAGCCAGTTGATGATCGCCCAGGCCGGGCCGCGCCAGTACCGTTTCGGCTCCCAGCTGTCGATGCCGGGCTTTACTGTCGGGAAGGCGACTTTCATCCCCTTGGACCAAGCCTTCATTTCATCGGCGAGAGCGCCGACGACTGCCTTGTCGAGATCGAGCGACAGAAGCGGGATGAAGCCCGCCTGTGTCGGCGCCACGATATCCTGGCCAGAAACGAGATCGCGGGATACGAAACGCGACAGATCGGGTCGCCACTGGGCGAGGATCGCGTTACGAGTTTTTTCATTGAGCGCGGCGATCTCGGACGCGTCTTCCATGCGGCCGAATTCGTGGGCAAGTGCAGCAAGGTCTTCGCCGGCCTTGAGCAGGATCGCGGTGGTCTGGATCTCGGCGACCTTGAAAGATGCCTTCGCCCACTGTCTAGCTGGCTCCCAGGCGCAGGCGGCATAGGTATCAACCAGGTGGATGAAGCGCTGATAGTCCTCGTTGCGGGGACGCATCAAAGCGTTCACGTGGCCGGTATCCTTGCGCACGACCGGCGTGTCGGTGGTGGTGGGAACGCGGGCGAGCGCGACGTCCCATGCGGGAGAATTGTCGCTGCCACTTTCCCAGGGATGGAGCAGGGCAACGAGGCCTGTTCCTTGCGGGTCGCGGGCCGCATACCACCAGCGCTGCCATTTCAGGGCCGCCTCGTAGAGCGGCAGGGTGCGGGTCTTGTCACCGGTGGCTTGGTGCAGCTTGCGCAGCGCGATGGCGAAAACCGGCGGCTGGGTGATGCCGGAGGTGGGGATCGTGTGGTGGGTGCGCCAGACGTTCGGGCCTGGAAAATAGGTATCGCTCGCCTGGTGGAAGACGATATGCGGGATCATGCCGTCCGCCCACTGGCCCTCGACCAGCCGCTCCAGTTCGCGATAGGCGCGGTCCGTATCGTAGAGCGCGAAGCCCATGGCGACGAAGGCGGAATCCCAGTTCCATTGGAAGGGATAGAGCCGGTCCGTCGGCACCGTATAGCCGCCGCGGTCATTGGCGACGAGAATGCGCTTGGCTTGATCGATATGCAGGTTCATGTGGGTACTCCGGTATTGGGGAGGGACGCCCCTAGGCCGTCACGGGCGGAAAGGATTGGCCGCTTTCGGCGGAAAGCCAGGTGATGCGCTTGCGATCGAGCTTCAGGCCGATCGTATCGCCGCTCCTGACGGTTTCGGAGGCAGGCAGGATGACGCGGACGGGCTGATCGTGGATCGAGCCGGTCAGGAGCAGGTGCGAGCCCATCGGTTCGGCGACCCGCACTTTCATTTCAAGGCCCTCGGGCAGGCCCGCGAGCTCGACCGCCTCGCCGCGCAGGCCGAGGATGATCTCCTTGCCGGCTTCCCGCGGTGTATTCAGTTGCTCGATCCCGGCAGCGACCTGGCCGTTCAGGACGGGGACCTTGATGAAGTTCATCGGCGGATTGCCGATGAACCCGCCGACGAAGCGCGTTGCGGGATGATTGTAAACATCGACCGGCGAGCCGACCTGCTCTACGATCCCTCCGTGCATGACGGCGATGCGATCGGAAAGGCCCATCGCCTCCGTCTGGTCGTGCGTGACGTAGATCGTCGTCGTGCCGGCCGACTGCAGCACCGTCTTGAGTTCGGTGCGCATTTCGAGGCGAAGCAGCGCATCGAGGTTGGAGAGCGGTTCGTCCATGAGGAGTACCTTGGGCTCGACGGCAAGCGCGCGGGCAACGGCGACGCGCTGGCGCTGGCCGCCCGAAAGCTTGTTCGGGTAACGGTCGAGATATTGCTCGATATGCAGCAGGCCGGCGGCCTTTTCGACTTGCGCCTTGACGCGTGCCTCGTCCGCCTTCTGCATGCGCAACCCGAAGGCGACGTTTTCATAGACCGTCATATGCGGGAAGACCGCGTAGTTTTGGAAGACCATCGCGAGGCCGCGGTCCTTGGGAGCGAGCCCGAGGACCGACTTGTCGCCGATGCGGACATCGCCGCCGGATGCGGTTTCGAGACCGGCGATGATGCGCAGGAGCGTGGTCTTGCCGCAGCCGGACGGGCCGAGAAGCGAGACGAATTCACCGTCGTTGATCGCCAGCGAGACCTCTTTCAGGGCCTGGAATGTTCCGAAACTCTTGCGGACACGGTCGATGACAATATTGGCCATGGAGTTGGTCCCGTTATTTGGAGGAAATGCCCCAGATCGCGAAAAGGTAGCGCCTGACCGCGAAGATGAAGACAACAGAGGGAAGGATGAGCATCAGGCCGCCGGCGAAGCGGTAATGCATCGGGCTTTCGGAAAGCACCGTCAGCAGATAGGCGGTCAGCGTGCGATTGCGCACCGTCAGCACCGAGGCGGCGAAGACTTCGTTCCACGAAATGACGAACGCGAAGACCGCCGTCGCGACGATCCCCGGCAAGGCGAGCGGCGCCACGACCTTGAAAAAGGCCTGGATGCGGGTGCAGCCGAAAACCCATGCGACTTCTTCCAGCTCCTTCGGGACGCCGAGGAAAATGCCCTGGGTCACTAGAGCCGCGAAGGGGAGCGCCAGGACCGTATGGATCAGGCCGACGCCGACGATCGTATCGTAAAGGCCGAGCCGGATGAAGGAGACGGTGAGCGGCAGCGCCAGGATCGCCAGCGGGAAGGCGCGCGTCAGCAGAACCAGCAGCCGGTAGCTGTCCTTGCCCGGAAAATTGTATCGGGCGAGCGCATAACCGGCAGGTGCCCCGAGCAGGATGGAGAGCGCTACCGTGATGCCCGCGGCGCCCAGCGAATTGAGGAACGAGCGGACGACCCCTTCCGTCTGCAGGAAGAGCATGAAGGGTTCGAGCGAGATACCGGTCGGCAGGCCGGTCTTCGGCCAAATGTAAACGCCCTGTCGTCCGCCGAGCGCGCCTAGCGCCACGAGATAGATCGGCACCAGAACCCAGGCGCAAAGCGCGCCGATACCGCTCCAGAGCAACCAGCGGCGCGATGAAACGAAGCTTGCGGGATTGGCTGTTGCTGCTTCGGAACCGATGGCTTGTGTACTCATGGCAGGCGCTCCGGATCGACCTTGAAGGCCTTGAGATAGACGAGGGTTGCGGCGAGCGAGATGACCATGATCAGAACCGCATAGGCGGCCGCGACGCTGTAATTCTGGTTCTGGTTCTGCCAGTTGTAGGCTTCGCCCACGAGGACCGGGAAATTACGGCCGCCCAGTGCGTATACGACTGCGAAGACCTCGAAGGCGAGCACGGTGCGCAGGATGAGGGCCGATTGCAGCGCCGGGCGGATCAATGGCAGGGTTATTTTCCAGAAGCGCGTCCATGGACCAGCCCCGAAAATTTCGGCGGCCTCCTTGAACTCCTTCGGCACCTGGTTGAGGCCGGCGACGATGATGACCATGACGATCGCCGTGCCGCGCCAGATCTCCGCCACCGCGATGGCGACGAAAAGCGCGACTGGCGTCTGATAGGAGAGCCAACTCGCCTGCCGGCTGATCACGCCGAGGCTGAAGAGCAGCGAGTTGAAATAACCGGTATTCTGCAGGATCGACAGCCAGACGAGGCCGGCGGCGAGATCCGAAATGCCGAGCGGAATCGTCCAGATCCAAAGGATCGTCTCCCGCCCGCGACCGATCTTGGCGACCATCGTACCCATGGCTAGCGCGATGGCGATCTGGACCGGTACGACCACGATCGTCAGCAGGAAGGTGTTGCGCACCGATTGGATGAAATTGATGTCCGCTACCATGCGCTGCATGTTTGCAAGCGACGGCGCGCCGTCATCCGAGACCGCCAGCCAGATCGTCTGCACAAGTGGCACGATGAAAAGCAGGCCGAGGAAAACGACGGATGGCAGGATCAGCAGATAGGGGATCCAGGGTCGGTTTTGGCTCATAGGCTCCCGCCTCGAAAAGCAGGGTTGCGGAAAGAATGACCGGGCATTCGCGCCCAGGCACCCAGGGAGGATTATTGAACCGGGCAGGGGCCGTCACTCTTGGCGTCCGGTGCCCAGCAGGGAGCCTTGGTATCCGTCATCAGCTTGGCCATGACGGCACCTTGCTTGGTGAGCACGTCGCCGATGGGCTGGTTCTGCAGCACGATCAGCTGGAAGCTGTCCATGTAGACCTTGTTAAACTCGCCGCCCTTGTCGGCGAGGCCGACTGGGAGAAGCGAGATCACCGCATCCTTGGCGGCCTGGGTCTTGGTGACTGCACCAGCGAGAAGTGCGACGCCCTGATCGAGATCCGGCGGCAGCTGGACGTTCAGCGTCGGGAAGAAGCCGACCTTGGACGCGGTGAGCAGCTGGATCTTCTCAGTCGTCAGTGTTTCGATGATCTTCATCGCGCCCGCCGCATCCGGGGCGCCCTTCGGGATCGAAAGGCCGGCGAGAACGGGCATGTATCCGCGCCCCTTGGGGCCGGCCGGAGGCGGGAATACGACATAGTCGTCCGGCGAGGCGGAAATGGCATTCTTCAGTCGGGCGACATGGTCCCAGGCGACCATGACTTCACCGGCGGCCAGCGGCTCCTGCATGAAGTCGTAATTGGTCGAGTTGGGGTTTACATAGGCCCAGAGCGACTTGAGTTTCTCCCAGCCTGCCACGGCATCGGCGTTCTTGAAGGTGCGTACTACGCCGCCGGTGAAGGACGGATAGAAATAACCCTGGAAGTAACGTGCCATCAGGCCCTTGGGACCGGCCGGGAAGCCGATCTGCGGCTGGCCAGTCGCCTGCTGCATGTTCTTGCCCCACTCGATCAGCTGATCGTAGGTGATGGCGTTGATATCGGCGCCCTTTGGCAGGTATTGCAGGGCTTCCTTCTTGGCGGCCATGACATAGGTCGCCTGCATCCACGGAATGTATTGCTGGGTGGATTTGCCGAGCTTGCCGAGGTCGAGGAGCGATTGCGGCATGCCGCCGGCAGCGAGCGTCTTAGCGAGATTATCAAGGGGTTCGAGCTGATCCTTGTCGGCAAGTGGCGAAAGCTCACCGTGCAGCGCGCCGATCAGGCTGACGGTGTGCTTGCCGGCCTTGGCCTCCGCTTCCATGCGTACGGCGAACTGCGGCGGTTCCTCGACCACATAATCCACCTTGCCGGCATCCTTCAGCAGGTCCTGCCGCACGACGGTTGCCTCCTCGATCGGGCGAAGCTGGGTGGATACGAAAACCGTCTGGGCAAGCACCGGCGAAGCAAAGGCCAGCACAGTGGAAGCCAGAATTCCGAATGACGTGATGCATTTCATGTTCTCTCCTCCTTCATTGTTTTTATCTGTGATGCACTGTGTCGGATCATGCCGCCTTCATTTGACGGCGATGACTGTCGCGATCAATGAATTCGATCGCGTGAAGCTCCTGCAGTTCCTCCGCGGGCTCGCCGGCGATCGCCCGCAACAGCAGCGAGGCGAAGCTCGCGCCGAGGTTTTCGCCGGTCATGCGCATGGTCGAGAGGGAAGGGCTGGTGAAAGCGCCCGTCGGCAGGTCGTCGTGACCGACAATGCTGATCGCGTCGCCGCCGTCGATCTCGCGTAGCGCCCTCAGCGCTCCGATCGCCATTTCGTCCGTGGAGCAAACGAGCGCAGTGGGACGCGAAGGCTGCCGTAGCAATTCCAGTGCGGCGAGATAACCGCCCTGTTCCGTGGGCGCGCCTTCGGCGCAGAGATCGGCATTCAGACCTGCCTCATCCATCGCGGCCTTCCAGCCCGTGCGGCGCGCATGCGCGAAGTAATATTCCTGAGGCCCGGCAACATGGCCGATGCGGCGGTGGCCGGCGGCCTGAAAGCGGACCGTTGCCGCGTGGAACCCGGCAAAGCCGTCGCCGTCGATATAGGGATGCGGCACGAGGCTTTCGGTGCGGCCGTTGGTGACGAAGGGAATGCCACGCGACTGGAGAAATTCGACGCGTTCATCCCGTCGCCTGGTGCGGACGAGAAGCATGGCGTCGACGCGGCGGCCATCAACGAACCGACGGCAGATGTCGAGTTCGCTCTCACCGCGTGGCACGGGTGCGATGACGAGATTGAGGCCAGCACTTGCAAGATGTTCAGCACAGTTGGAGAGCATGTCGAGGAAATGCGGCGGACCGATATGGCCGGGGTCGCTCGGCAGCGTGACGGCAACCAGTTCCGCGCGTTGTTTTCTGAGCCTGCGCGCCGATGCGTTGGGACGGTAACCAGCTATGTCCGCGGCCTCTCTGACCCGCTTGCGGGTCGCGGCAGAGACATCGTCATAACCATCGAGTGCACGGGAAACCGTGGTGATCGACAGTCCGAGCGACTGCGCGAGCTGCTTGAGATTGGCCAAGATCATCCTCCAAAACAGCAAGAAAGATTCTCCAAAACGTTTTGGGAGTCAAGTCAAAACGTTTTGGGTCCATCGATGGGCAAGCTAAGGTGAACACCTGCCGCCTCCCGATGCGCATGTTTCAGATCCCGTTCGCGATCTGACACCAGCCATGTGATCTCATCTATGGAGATCGCGGCTTTTGCATAAGGCCGCGCCGCCTGCTGACAGATCGTCATGCTGGTCGATGCTTTGAAGAAACGCCCTTGGAACAATGGTCAATCCGAAGGGCGGATCAAGCGCCTCGAGATGCCGAAGCGAGCAATGGACGGCCGCGCGGCCCAGACTGATGAGAGAGAATGCTGCCGATGAATCACGGAAATCGAGGATGAGCCCCGAGAAGTTACTCGGCTCAGTTCCGCGTTGAAACCGACAGCGTGAGTTCTTGGATCTCGGACCCGCCATGCTTCTGTCCCGACGTTTTGCTGCAGGACCGAAAGCAAACTGGACCCGACGGAGGAGCAGCGATCGAATAACAGGCGCGAGACCCGGACACTATTTCAGACGGAAAGATATCTTATCTCGCGCAGCACGCGCTGTGTCGTCCTTTCGAAAGCGAATATCTTGGCATCGATTATATCCGCTCGAAACCCGATGAAGAGCCTTCCGTTCTCGATATCCGGCGTGCAGGAAAGGGATTGGACCGTTCCGGCCGCCACATAGCGGTTGGCAATGGACGTAGGTAGAATGCCGACGCCAAGAGCCGCGGCAACCAGCTCGCCAATGACCGCGACGCTGTTGCAAATAATAATGCGCTCCGGTTTCAAGCCTTCAAGTGCAAACCAATGCGTCACCTGCCGGTACATCGCGGATGGTGGCGGGTTCGAAATGATCGGCCTGTCGGCCAGCACCTTGGGTGTGATCTCGCCCGGCAGGTGCCACGCCCTCGGAGCGACCCATTGTGTCGGCTGAGGTCCGAGCGGCCGCAGATCGAGCTTCTCGTCGCCCAGCGGATTCAACAGCACCGCCACGTCCAGCCGGTTGTCGATCAGCATCCCCTCCAAGAGCGTACTGGTCGTGACCGTCCACTCGGGCTCCAAGGCAGGATGATCGCCGGACAATCCGGCAAGCAATGGTGCGAGGCAGGTGACGGCGAAACCTTCCGCAAGACCTACGCGCAGTGGACCGACAACCTTCGGATCGAACTCCCGCTCCTTGATGCCCCGCATCTCGGCCATGATGGTTGCCGCGCGTGGCAGCAGGTCGCGTCCCTGCGCCGTGATTTCCAGCCCTCGGCTTCCCCTGTGAAACAAGTCGCTCGCGAGCGTCGTGCTCAGCTCCTTGAGTCTCAGGGATACCGTGGGTTGGGAAACGTGAAGCTGGTCCGCCGCCTTCTGGACCGATCCCAGCTGGGCTGTCCAATAGAAGGCCTCAATCTGGGCAAAGGTGATCCGCATTATTTGAAAAACCTATATGACGAGCTCAGAATAACAAATTTGCTCAGGAAAATAAATGATTATATGAAAATATCTCGACGGCATGTGAAGGGCCGCTGGGGAGGAGCAAGATCATGACTGAGCGTTCGGATATCATTCTCAAGGTAAGGAGGAGGGTCATTCCGATCCTGCTGCTTTGCTATTTCGCGGCCTTTCTCGACCGCGTGAATATCGGCTTTGCGGCACTGACCATGAACGCCGATCTCGGCTTCAGCGCATCCGCTTTCGGCTTTGGCGCGGGAATATTCTTCCTCGGGTATGTTCTTTGCGAGCTACCGAGCAACCTCATGCTTGCAAAGGTGGGGGCGCGGCTTTGGATTGCGCGCATATTGATCACTTGGGGCATTCTTTCGGCGCTCACCGCATTCGTCTGGTCGCCCGCCAGCTTCTATGTGGTCCGGGTACTTCTCGGTGCCGCGGAAGCCGGTTTCTTTCCGGGCATCATCTTCTACATTACGCTTTGGTTTCCGAGAGCATATCGTGGCTCGACCTTCGCGCTCTTCAATGTCGCCGTTCCTTTGGCCTCGGTAATCGGTGCGCCGCTATCCGGATTGATTTTGCAGGGGTTCGACGGCGTGGCAGGCCTCCATGGCTGGCAGTGGATGTTCCTCATCGAGGGGTTGCCCGCATTCATCATGGGCTTCGTGGTCCTCTTCGCCTTGCCGGAATTACCTGAAACGGCGCGGTTTCTCACCCACGATGAACGGGGCTGGCTCGTCGACGCCCTGCGAAGCGATCGGCAGATGCAGGAAGCATCCGGACGTTTTTCCGCCGTGCAGGCGCTCTTCGATCCCAAGGTATTGTTGATGTGTCTGATTGCCGTCGGGCTGGTCATGGGCACGACCGGCATTGCCATCTGGATGCCGCAGTTCATCAAGCAATTCGGCCTCTCCAATCTGCAGACCAGCTTTATGGCTGCTATTCCATCTGCTTTCATGGCAGTTGCAATGATCGTGGTGGGCCGGAGTTCGGATCGCAGGCACGAGCGCGTCTGGCATACCGCCGGGCCATTTATGGTAAGTGCTCTCGGATTTCTGATCGCTGCCTTCTCGGGCAATCCGGTTGTTTCGGTGGTGGGCCTGACCCTGGGGGCGGCCGGAATTGGCGGCGCGTCGCCGACTATCTGGACATTCCCATCGACGCTGTTGACGGGCACCGCCGCCGCTGCTGGAATCGCACTCATCAACTCGGTCGGCAGTACCGGCGGTTTCTTTGGGCCCTCGATTATCGGTTGGGTTCGCGACGCGACGGGCGGCTTTCAGGGAGCACTCATATTCCTGGCGATCGTCATGGCGATCACCGCCAGTCTCATCCTCATTCTCGGCAGAAGCATGCGAGAGCTCCTTTCCCCGCTCGGTCGGGGCCAGACTCCGACAAAGGCATGATCATGAAAATCGACGAAATACGCCTCTATCATCTAGTCGCCATGTTGCCGGAGCCAATCGGCAACGCGCTGGTCTCCTTTGCGAAGCGGGAAACCTTGCTGGTGGAAGTCGCGGCCGGTGACCTGACGGGCTGGGGGGAGGCGTGGCTCGCGCCCAGAACCGCGGCTGCCGCCATCGAGTTTCAGCTCGCGGGGCGGATACTCGGGCAGGATCCCTCCCACATATTGTCGGTGTGGCGAAATTTGCGGCAGGCCGTCGAGGGAGAAACCGCCGCACCTGCCATCGCCGCCCTGGATATGGCGCTGCACGATCTGACCGCGCGCGCCTACAAGATTCCGGTGTCCACGCTCATTGGCGGCGCCCGGCGTCAACGGGTGACGGCCTATGCAAGCGGGCCGTTTTTCAAGCCTGGCGGACATCCTTACCGCGACTTTGAGCGGGAGATCGATGGATATCTCGAGGCGGGCTTTCGGGCCATCAAGCTGAGAAGCGGATACACGGTTGAAGAAGATGCCAAGACGGTCCTCGCCTCTCGACGGCAAATCGGCGCTGATCGCGATCTGATGGTCGACTTCAATCAGTCCTGCTCGGCCCGGCGCGCCATGCGAACCGCCGATCTCATGAAAGATGCCGAACTGCTGTGGATCGAAGAGCCGACTAAGCCGACGGATATCGGCGGTTATCATGCTTTCGCTGCTCATGCCGCAACCGCGCTTGCTGGCGGAGAGACATTCACCAATGCATCGGCGTTCCTCCCGTTCCTAATGGGCGGATGCCTGGATATCCTGCAACCCGATATAGCGATCTGCGGCGGGCTGACCGGGGTCTCACAGGTAGGCCTACTCGCCGACCTTTACGATCGACCGCTTATACCGCATGTCTGGGGAAGCATCGTCAATTTGCATGCCGCCCTGCACTTTGTTTCGACATTGCCGGAACATAGAGGCGGTGGGCAAGCGCATTTTCCCTATCTGGAATTCGACGTCGGTCCCAATCCCTTGCTCGATCTTGCGCAAAGACCTGTCCTGAATGTCGATGGAACGATCAGCGTGCCGGACCTGCCAGGCCTTGGCGTGAATCTCAAGGCGGAAGACTTGCAACCCTATACCGCCGAATTCAGGAGGATCGCCTGATCGGGCATCACGACGCCGGCTATGCTTGCCGCCTACAAGTTCACGCTTAGCGAAGTCGCCAACCTCTCCGAAGGTTTCGATCCGCTTCATTGGGGTGCCGTTTGACTATCCTTTGATTGAGCGCATTAGCGGCCTTAAGATAGCGCGCTATTTCCGGACCAAGCTGAAGGTGAAGTGGCTGCCGCGATGATAGTCGACGGCGTAGATCACGGGAACTCCGACATCATTAAAGCAGGTTTCAGTAATGAGGAGGGCAGGGCCGAAATCCTTGAGATCGTGGCGCTCAGCCACCTGTTGGGGAAGCATGACGGCGCTAACGGACGCGGACGACATTCGGGGGCGGTGCCGGTATTGCTCCAGCAGAGACAGTAGCGATCCGCTCCAGTCGATATCGTATAGCCGAGCGGGAACGATACGACGTGGTACGAAGTCAAGGCAATACATGATCGGATTATCGTTCTCGAGGCGTACCCGCTCCAGACGGATGACCGTCTCCTTATCGTCCAGCCGCAAATGCTTGGCGACCGTCGCATCGGGAATTTCTTCGGAGATGGAAAGCACCTTGTTCACGGTCTTATAGCCGTAGGCGAGCGTCATGTCGGTGACGCTTTCGAAGACCGTGATCGGGCGATCGACGTGGACGGCCGACATTGCGGAGACAAAACGGCCGCGGCCATGCTCGACATAGATATCGCCCTCCTGCTCGAGCAATTTCAATGCCTCGCGCAGGGCGGGTCGGGAAACGTTGAAGCGCTGCGTCAGCTGGGCTTCGGTTGGCAATTTTTCGCCGGGCCTTAGTCCCTCGCTTTGAATGAGGTCAGCGATACGGTCGCGAAGCTGGATCACGATGGTGCGCGTATCGCGAATAGACTCGTCCAATTCATCCCTCTCACAACAATTTCATCACATCCACCGTCTTGTCTGACAAATATCGCTTGGTCAAGGCTTTCATGCAAGGTCGAAGGCTTCTCCAACTCTGCCAGTGCACGCGTAGGCACCAATGATCGCATGATCAACGTCTTGACAGTTAGACTCGATGATGTCAGTTGTCTTACAACTTTGCTGGATCGGCGAAGCTACACCCCAAAGCGCGTCCATGCGACGTCATCAACCGAGAGACACTCATGCTGAATTTTGATGAAGAGCGGTTCCTGCGTATTCAGTCCGGCGCTTTGGCGCTGGCCCAGCGCCTCGACCACGTGATTGGTACCTGCCTCGCCGCGGGTGCGCAGAATGTATTTTTCCTCGGAACTGGCGGCGCCGCCATTCTCATGCAGCCGGCGGCCCAATTGCTGCAGCGCAATTCGTCCTTCCCAACCTTCATCGATCTGACGGCTGAGCTTTATATTTCCTCCTCTGTCAACCTGACTGCAAGATCCATCGTCGTCATGCCTTCGCTTTCCGGGACGACAAAAGAGAGCGTCGCCATGCTCTCCAAGCTCAAGGAGATCGGCGCCACCGTGCTGACGCTGGTCGGGCATGAGGAAACGCCTCTCGGCAAAGGCGGCGACCATGTCTTCGTCAACTTCGCCGAGGATGATACGTCCTGCGAATCCTTCTATCTGCAGTCACTTATTATCGCTCTGTCGATCATGAAGCATCGAGGTGAAATCTCCAACTATGACAGCATAGTCAGGGAACTGACGACACTCCCCAAACTTCTGCTGGAGGTGAAGCGCGATTTCGAGGCTAAGGCCCAAGCCTATGCGACGGCGTTCGCATCGTCTGATTATCACATCATCACAGGCGCCGGAAATGTCTGGCCGGAGGCCTTCTACTACGGCATGTGCATCCTTGAAGAAATGCAGTGGATCCGCACGCGCCCGGTCCACGCGTCCGATTTCTTCCACGGCACGCTGGAGTTGGTCGACAAGGACGTCAGCGTTATCCTGTTTAAGGGCGAGGACGCCTTCCGGCCAGTGGCCGAGCGCGTTCAGAACTTCGCCCCGAACTACACGGAAAGGCTCAGCGTGCTGGATACGGCGGAATTCACGTTGTCGGGGATATCAGAGGAGGTCCGCGCGCTGATTTCGCCGGTGCTGCTTGCAACCGTGCTGGAACGCATCAGCGCGCATCTCGAGATCATGCGCAATCATCCGCTGACCACCCGTCGGTACTATAAGCGGGTTGCCTATTGAGCCACCCGTCGAAACAAGCAGCCTAGCCGCGGACGCTGAAGGCGCTCGCGGCTGCAAGCGTCATTAACAGCTGGTTTTTCCGCGGGGGGACGAATGCCGCCTTTTCGATTTGCGACCGTCGGTGACAATTGTATCGATCGCTTTCTGCCGCCGGTGGCCCAGTCGCTCGTCGGCGGAAACGCCGTGAATGTCGCGGTTCAACTCGCCCGGCTCGGTCACTCGGCCACCTATTTTGGGGCGGTAGGCGATGACCTGGACGGTGTCCGGACAAAACACATACTCAAGGAGAATGGCGTTAAAACCGATCATGTTCGTCTCCGTCCCGGCGTGACCGCCTATACGGACATCGAGCAGACCGCTGTTGGTGACCGGATCATGGTCTTTGAAGAGTTCGGCGTCTGCGCGGGCTATCGACCGAGCGAGAGCGAGGTTGCTATTCTGAAGGATGTCGATCACGTCCATCTCGGCTGGATGGATGACGGCGGCGCCTTGCGTCGCCGGCTCGCCGCTGATGGCGTGAGCGTGTCCCAGGACATTTCCGTCAATGCAAGTCCTGAAAATCTGGGCGTCGCGGGACTGACAGTCGCTTTTGCTTCCGCCGGCGCTCGTGGTGACAAGGCCGAAGCTATGCTGTGGCATATGATCAGGGGCGGCGCGATCTGTGCCGTCGTTACGTGCGGCGCCGACGGGGCGATTGCCTCGCGCGGATCGGAGAGGGCCGAGATCGGCATTTCCAAGGTTCAAGTCATCGATACGACAGGGGCAGGAGACAGCTTCATTGCTGGCTTCCTTGCGTCTTTCATTGCTTCGATGCCGCTGTCGGCCTGCATGGCGGCCGGCCGCGACATGGCCGCGATCACCTGCACCCATGTCGGCGGCTTTCCTCAGGCGCCGATGCCGCTCAGGTCCGCGGCGCGATAACTCGCGCCGCGAAAGTGGCGGCCGGCCCTGCCTTCAATGCAGGATCTGGCTTAGGAAGAGTTTGCTGCGCTCGTTCCGAGGATTGTCGAAGAACTCCGCCGGCGTCGCTTCCTCGACGATCGCGCCGCGATCCATGAAGATGACGCGGTCGGCGACCTGGCGCGCGAAGCCCATTTCATGGGTGACGCAGATCATCGTCATACCGGTATCGGCAAGCGATACCATCGTATCGAGAACTTCCTTGACCATTTCAGGATCGAGCGCCGAGGTTGGCTCGTCAAAAAGCATGACCTTCGGCTGCATGCAGAGCGCGCGGGCGATCGCGACGCGCTGTTGCTGGCCGCCGGAAAGCTGGGCAGGAAACTTGTCGGCGTGCTCGGGAATGCGAACCCGTTCGAGATAATGCCTCGCGATTTCGATTGCTTTGTACCTGTCCATCTTACGCACCCAGACGGGCGCAAGAATGCAGTTTTGCAAAACAGTGAGATGTGGGAAGAGATTGAAATGCTGGAAGACCATTCCAACCTCGCGACGGATCTCGTCTATGTTCTTCTCGTTTTCCGAAAGCTCGGTGCCGCGCACGGCGATCCGGCCCTCCTGGTGCGCTTCGAGCCGGTTGATGCAGCGGATAAGCGTCGATTTTCCCGAACCGGACGGGCCGC
Source organism: Martinezella sp. CNPSo 3890 (assembly GCF_057784455.1). Lineage (NCBI taxonomy): Bacteria > Pseudomonadati > Pseudomonadota > Alphaproteobacteria > Hyphomicrobiales > Rhizobiaceae > Martinezella > Martinezella sp. CNPSo 3890. The sequence goes on from NZ_JBXSOR010000009.1 coordinate 142,940, forward strand.
ATATGACCACGCGCTCGCCTTTGCGGATCGAAAGATTGATATCGTCCAGCGCATGGTAGTGACCATACCATTTATGTACGCCTGACAGTTCGATTTCCGGCTGTTCGATGCGGGGCTGTGACATCAATTTATCTCCCTGGATGACTTGAGAACGAGCCAGCCCGACAGGATGATGATAACCCCGCCGGCGATCGTATAGGTTTCAATCGGATTGCCGAACAGCATCACGCCATAAAGGCAGCCCCAGATGATCTGACTGTATTGAAAAGGGGCGAGAACCGAGGCATCGCCACTGCGAAAGGCGCGCACGAGAAATGCATGTCCGGCGTAGAGCAGTGTGCCCGCCAGCCCGGCATACGCCAAGGTGGGCAACGCGACGCGGCCGAAGCCGCCCGTCGCCATGGTGACGCCAAATGCGCCGCAGCCAAGCATGAAGAGAAGGGCGGCGACCAAGGCATCGTCGCTTTCTTCTGCCTCGATGACGCGCAACAGAATGAGCGAGGCGGCGAACAGGGGCGCCGAGCCAATCGCCGCGGCGTGGCCGAAGTTCAGCATCACGCCAGCGGGCCTGAGCGCGACGGCCACGCCGGCAAAACCAAGCAGCACACCCAACTGACCGGTCCAGGACAGCCGCTCTCCCAAAAGGATATAGGCGAGAACGGCAACGAGAACCGGTGTCAGGAACGCTAGGACATAGGCTTGCGCGAGCGGAAGCATCGCGAAAGCATAATGGATGAGGAGCGTATCGCCGGCGAGTAGCAAGGCGCGCAGAAGCGCAAGCCGCGGCCGTTTCGGCACCAGTCCGCTGAGCGTGCCGTTCGAGGCCGCGCGTCCAATGACGAGCGCAAATGCCGCGCAGGTGGTCATGAATGTCACCTGTGGCACCCGCACATCCGCACTCATCAGTTTCACCAGCGCATCGCAGCCGGAAAAGACGCCGAAGGCGGCCAGGACGCCGCCGATAGCGGGCAGATTGGCGCTGGCCCTGAGGGTCGGCGGATGAAGGCTATCGGGCATTGAAGCGGCCAAATCGCTCTTCGATGCGAGCCTGAAGGAATTCCAGCGCCATGGAGAGAATCCAGTAGATCATCGAAGCGGTGATAAGCATTTCGATGTGGCGGAACTCCGTTTGACCCTGGGTGCGGGCAAGATACATGATCTCCCAGACGCCGACGACCGAGACGAGCGAGGAATCCTTCAGCATGGCGATGAATTGATTGCCCGTTGGCGGGATGATGACGCGCATCGCTTGCGGAAGGATTACCAGGAACATGGTCTGGTTCGGGCTGAGCCCCAGAGCTGTCGCGCCTTCGGATTGACCGCGCGGAATGCTCTGGATACCGGCGCGAAAGATTTCCGTCATGTAGGCACCGTAGCACAGGGAAAGCGCCAAGATGCCCGCCGGTATGGCGCTGATGACGTAACCGACCTGAGGCAGGCCGAGATAGATGATATAGATCTGCATCAGGAGCGGCAGACCGCGAAAGAGCGAAGTGTAGAACGTCGCAAGGCCGTAGATGACGCCGTTTCGCGACAATTTCGCGATGGCGCCCGCCAACGCGATCACGGTGGCGATGATGATCGATATGGCGGATATGTAGAGTGTCGTCACCACACCCTGTGAGATGAGGAACCCGATCTTTTTGGCAATGAAGGTATAGGAAAGATCGAAGGTATAAAAGAAGAGCAGCAGGAGCGCGAGGAGCTCGATCCACACACCCACGATCTGCTGACCGCGCGGCAACAATCTCAGAAGCTTGATGTTGACGGCGATGATAAGGGAGATCAGCACGGCGGAGACGAGCCGGCTTGCCTGGGGACTGTCCGTCAGCCAGCCAACCGTCATCGGCACCAGCTTGCCAATCCAGGCCGAACTGATGCCAAGCGCGTATAAAACAGCGGTCATCAGCGTCAGCAGGAGCAGCAGCCCGGTTCGTCGTGCCGCGTCCGGGTAGTTCAAGATCAATCTTCCAAGCATCATCGTTCCCCTTGATGATCTTTCTAGGCGGCTCTTTCGCGCCACCAGTCCTGTGCCTGCAGCTTCCAATAGGTGAGTTGTGCCGCCGCGAGTCCGGCAATCCCGCCGGCCCAGACGAGACCGAAGGGCTGAAACAGGCGGTAACGATCGGATTGACCCAGAATCCCCTCCGCCACGATCTTGCCACCAATCGCGGTCGTATTGAGACCGTGGCCACCAAACGCGGTACAATGCCAGACACCCGGCATCATCTCGCCAATTTGTGGCATGAGGTGACGGGCGTAGGACATTAGCCCTGACCAGGCGAGCTCGGTCTTGAGTTCGGAGAGTTGCGGGTAAGTCCCAGTCATTTCGCGACGCAATTCGCGGGCGAGCGCTACCGGCGAGGCGGCGCGCGTGGTGATGCGCCCGCCCCAGAGAAGACGCCTGCCGTCTTCCACGACGCGATAATAGTCCCCGGCGCGGCGGTTGTCGCCGATCGCGCAGCGTGTCGTGATCGCTTGGGCGATCAGATCGGGATTTTCCTCGGAGATCATCACATAGGTGGCGATCGGCAGGAAAGAGCGCTTGAGCTTGCCAACCAACTGGCCGGTATAACCGCCCGTCGTCAGCACGACCCGGCGCGCCTTCACATGGCCACGCGCCGTCCGCACGATCTTCTGGGCGCCCGCGAGCTGGCAACCGGTCGCCGCGGAACTTTCATATATGCGCCCGCCGAGGCGCTCGAATTCGCGGGCTATCGCTCGCAGATAATTCAGCGGATGGATGTGGAAGGACTTCTTGCTGTGGAGGGCCTGAAAATAGCGATTGGATTTCAAAATGGCGCGAAGCTGATCGCGGTCCATAAATTCGAGATCGCTGCCGAAATCGCGGTTCATGTCTTCGGCATAGCGCTTGAGGCCGTCACCGCCGTCATATCGCAGCGCGCTGATGATGCCCGGCGTCAGCTTAGCGTCGGCAATATCGAGATCGCGGATGGTATCGCGAACGAAGTCGACGCCCTCGATGGAAAGGCGGTGAATGGCCTTTGCGGTTTCGGTGCCGGTGACGCGGGCGATCGCCGCGCTGTCGGTGGCAAACCCCGCGCTGACGAAGCCGCCATTCCGGCCGGAAGCGCCAAAGCCGACGGATTCGGCCTCCAGCACGACGACGTTGAGATTGGCGCGCGCGAGTTGCAAGGCCGTCGTCAATCCGGCAAGGCCGCCGCCGATGATCACCGTGTCGCATTCGACCGGGCCACTCAGCGCGGGCCGCGCGGCAGTCTCACTCATCGTTCGGCGATAATAGGTGTCGGGATACGACATGGTCGATCTTTCAAGGCAATCGGGAAGAAAAAGGGTCGGGGCTGCCGCCCTGACCCGAGCTTGATCAGTCGGTGCTGTAATCCGCGCCGTACCACTTCTTGGTAAGCGTTCCGAGCGTGCCGTCGGCTTTCATGGATTTGATGATCTCGCCAACCTTGGCGGTCCATTCTGAATCACCTTTTTCCGCGATGACCACAAGTGGTTCACGAAAGGCATATTCGCCTTGGATGATGCGAAGCGGATAGCCGTTCTTGATCGCATTCAAAGCGGTCTGTTCTGGCGCGATGACGGCGTCGAGGCGTACGCCCGGACCGAGGCGCAGGTCGTCGAAGGGAAGCATGGAATCAGCGAAGGTACGCACTTCGCCAGGCTCGACCTTATATTGAATTGGCGGCATACCTGGCGCGTCGATCTGCAAATTGCGGCGAATGAAGTCTTCCGAAGTGGTTGCCGTTTCGACCCCGATCACCTTGCCGTTGAGATCGCCAACGGACTTCAGCGGGCTGTCTTTATGGACCACGTAGACATAAGGGCTGTAATAGTAGATGCCGGCGAAATCGATGACCTGGGCGCGGGATTTGGTGGGTGTAACCGAGCCGACACCGACATCGTAGCGGCCCTGCCAGTGCCCACCCGTGAGGGTTGCCCAGTCTGGGGTCTGGAAGCTGACCTGCACGCCAAGGCGCTTGCCGATCTCTCGGGAGACGTCGATATCGAAGCCGACCATCTCATTATTGTCGTTGAGGAAGCTTTGTGGTGGCCAGCCACTGTTCGTCGCGACCACCATGCTTTTCTTTGACATGACGCGGTCAAGCGTTGCGCCCGCATGCGCGAGGGATGCCATTGCGAGGACGGCCGCGGCGATTGCCGTACATTTCACGAAACGTTTCATAGATCCTCCATTGCCAGGCACTCGTTCCACTCTATGTAAGATGTCTGACAACTGGAACTAGATTGCATTGGTCCTAGAGTGTCAAGGCTCCTGTCCCAAAAACTTTATGACCCTTCGGCAATAACTCATGAAATACCCGCATAGCAACTCCCGAGAACACCAATAGCGCGGGTGTGGAGGGATCGAATCCGTGAGAAGTGGTGTCAGACGAGTTTCGCCCACGCACCGAAACTGTGTGCTTTGCGCATTTGCTTATGCGCGCCAGGTCCGGAGATAACCTCTCGGGCTCTTCCAACCGGATAATGTCCAAGCAGCGTTGCCGCATGGACCATATGGCACCGTCGATCCTGGGCTGGACGGAAGCTGAAATGTTGGGCCAGACGCTGGAGCGCATGTTTACCGACCAGCACCGTCAGCGAGACATATTGGGAAATGAGATGCGCGACGCGCTGGCATGCGGATGTGAAGAGGTTTAGACGATACTCGGCCACTAGGCGAGCCGTGTGGAACATTATTTCACTTTGGCAGTTGATCATAAGGGAAATTAAGGAGGATACGCAAATGCGAAAGATAATTATTGCCTGTGCGGCCATCTTCATCGGTGCTGGTTTACCTGTGGCTGCGGTTGCGGAAGAGGTCGTCATTGATGGGCCTTCCTATGATCAGGGCTATCGCCATCATCGCCATCACCATCCGTATGTTGCCTTAACCGATCGGGGCGTTGCCATTGGATCGGTTCGCGATCGTGACCGTTACGATCGATATAATGATCGCGGCGGCTGCATGACAAGGACTGTCACACGCACCGATGAAAACGGCGACCAGATCACTAAAACCATTCGGCGCTGCGATTAACAGCGCCGATGGGTGATTGCTCCCTGCGAGCATCTATCCCTAACGTCACCGGGAGTGGCACGGTCGTCGATTAGACTTCTGCCGGACTGGCACGCGAAGAAAAAGCGCCGCAAGAGATCGTGCGCCCCCAGCTTTTCTGCGCCAGTGCTTGGGCTTGGCGAAGAGCTTATAAGATCGGTCTGAGGCCGCACGAGTACTTGGACGGGAAGAGAAGGCGCATCCTGGCTTTGCGAATGGCGAGGCGCGGCGCCTTGCCCCTGTGACTACGCTCCCGGTCTCGGCCACCTGCTTCGCGATTTAATTGGCGCCCTGTGGCTGACGCCGCGCCGAGCAGAGGCCGCACCCCGCGAAAGCCTCGCGCGAATTAGTCGAATATCCAGCTACCGAGACTGGCCTCCTGTTGGATGGTGGTGCTCGTCGATCAGCAAGGTTTTCGCATCGATACATCTGGCGCTTCATTCTGCTGGCAGGCCGCGGTCCCAACACGATAGCGGAGGTATTCTATTGTCAAACAGCCGCTGGCCTCAGTTGCAGACTCAATTCGATAAACTCCCTCCGAAGGAGATAAGAGCGCGCAGCTGGTGAATTGGAGGTGGCCTAATGGGCTCCGCCTCCAATTCCAATCCATACATACTCAACAATTCGGCGGTTGGCTGGATTACAGCGAGATTTCGCCTACGATGCCGCGAGCAAATATCCCTCCCGCGGATCATCGATTGCGGTCCCATTGATCGTGATCGCATATCCTCCTGTCGGATCAACTCTCGAAACCGAAATTTCGTATCGACCGCTGGGCAGTTCCAGCGCAGCCGAGTAGCCGTCCCATCCGGCCGGCAGCGCAGGCTTGATGTGCAATCGCCCGCTGTCGGTGCGAATGCCGAGGATACCTTCGATTGCGACGCGATAGAACCACCCGGCCGAACCGGTGTACCAGCTCCAGCCACCGCGGCCCCTGAGGTCGCCTTCTCCATAAACGTCGCCGGCGATGACATAGGGCTCGACGCGATAGGTCTCCGCGGACGATTTGTCGAGCGCGTGGTTGATGGGGTTCAGCATTTCGACCGCGCGCCAGGCGTCCTCGCCGCGGCCCATCCGGGCAAGGGCAAGAGCCGTCCACATGGCGGCATGCGTGTATTGGCCGCCGTTTTCGCGGACACCTGGCGGGTAGGCCTTGATCACACCGGGATCATTGACCGGCTTGACGAAAGGTGGCGTCAGCAGGCGGATGAACTTGCCCTCCTCATCAACCAGCTTATCGAGGACCGCGTTCATGGCCATGTTGCTGCGATCGGCATCTCCCTCGCCGGAGAGCACGCTCCAGGATTGGGCGATCGAGTCGATCTTGTCTTCCGCCGATTGGCTGGAGCCGAGAGGCGCGCCGTTGTCGTAGTAACCACGGCGATAATATTCGCCATCCCATCCGGCCGTTTCGATCGCGGCCTTGAGCTTTTCAAGATGATCCGCCCAACGGCTGACGCGTTGCGTGTCGCCGCGCTTTTCCGCATAGGCGATGAAGCGACGCAGGGCGCCCGCGAGGAACCAGCCCAGCCAAACGCTTTCACCACGGCCGGCCACGCCGACACGATCCATCTTGTCGCACCAGTCACCGCTCATCATCAGCGGCAACCCGTTGACGCCCGTGCGCTTGATCGCGAGATCGAGGCCGAGAGCGGCATGTTCGTAGAGCGATGCGGTCTCGTCGGAGACACGTGGCTGCAGGAAGGCGTCGTACTGGCCGGGGCTGAGCTGCGCGCCTTCGACGAAGGGCAGCATCTCGTCCATGATCGAAGCGTCGCCGGTCACCGTGCAATATTGGTCGAGGGCATAGGCAAGCCAGACCGGATCGTCGGAGATGTTCGTGCGAACGCCGGCACCGCTATCTTCCAGCCACCAGTGCTGGAAATCGCCTTCTGGGAACTGACGGCGGCCGGTATTGAGGATCTGCTTGCGGGCGATCTCAGGCGAATGCAGCAGGAAGGCCAGCGAATCCTGCAGCTGGTCGCGCAGGTTCCACGCACCGCTCGATTGGTAGAAGGCGGTACGGGCCATGATGCGGCAGCCATAGGTCTGATAGGGCAGCCAATTGTTGACCATGAAGTCAAGCCGCTTGTCCGGTGTCGAGACGTGCGTCTTGCCGGTGAAGCTCTTCCAGAACTCACGCGTCTTCTCTAGAACCTCCGCAAAACCGATGGAGCGGATGTCGGCGATGAGAGCGGCGGCTTCCTCCTGCGAGGCGGCATCACCCATATAAAAGCAGATGTCGCGCACTTCACCTGACTCGATCGTCAGGTCGAATGCCATAGCGGCTGCGGGATCACCATCGAGATCGACGGCATTGGAGAGCCGCGAGCCGGCCGAAACCGTGCGCGGCTGCTGGATCGTCCCGTGCCGGCCGATGAACTCGCGCCGGCTGGTGGAAACGCTCGAAGGTGTTTCGCTTGCCGCGAATGCCGCCACGCGTGCCCCGAAGCTTACACTGAATGGATTTTTCGCAAAGACCGCTCCGCTCACGCTGTCGAAGCTCGAGATGATGAAGGGCTTGCTCTTGGTCGGGTTGTTGCCGAGAATCCATTCGGCATAGCCGTAAAGACGCAGCTTGCGTGCTTCTCCCGCGTCGTTGCGGATACGCAGTCGCGTCAACTTGACGGGCTTTTCCATGTCGAGGGTCTGGGTGACCTCCAGGGAAATCTCGTCCTGAACCGTCGAAAAGATCGAGTAGCCAAGGCCATGCCGGGCTTCGAAGCGCGTGTCTGCGCGCTGCGCGAGCGACGCGTAGGGCACGATGACGGAGCCGCGGTCGAGATCCTTCAGATAGAAGGCCTCACCCGGACGGTTTGTGACCATGTCGTTGGTCCAGGGCGTCAGCTGATGATCGCGGGAATTCTGGCTCCAGGTGAAGGCAGCGCCTTCCGCCGAGACATGGAAGCCGAAGCTCTCGTTGGCCATGATGTTAACCCACGGATGAGGCGTCTGTTCGCCGCCGGACAGGCGCACGACATATTCGCTGCCGTCGGCCGCAAAGCCGCCATAGCCGTTCCAGAAGACAAGATCGCTGCCGTCGACTGGGGGCGTCCCGACAGTGTCGCGAACCATACGCGGCACCAGGGTGGAATCGCCCCACTGACCAAGCAGCGCGGGCGTACCGGAAACGGAACGGGCCTTCTGCACCTGATCGATGAGGCTGCCGTCGCGACCGCGCAGCACGACGCGCGAGGCGGCGATGATGGCGTCATAGGCTTCCGGAGTCGTCAGATCCTTGCGCAGGACATAGATATTGCGCTGGATGCCGGCAACCTCGCTGGCGTGACGCGCCGCGTCACAGAGCTGGTCGACGGTACGCTGCATTTCGGCAGCCGCCTCACCGGTGCGCTCGTTGAAGATGACAAGATCGACCTCGACGCCGCGCGATTGCAAGAGGCCTTGCGCACGCAGAAGTTCCTTGACGAGATCGGTGCCGAGCTCGTCGGTGATGCGCAAGGTCATCAGTGGTGCATCACCGGAGAGAGTCGCTCCCCAAAGAACGGACTGCGACTTTAGGCCTTCGCGAACCGTCTTATTGTCGGCACGCAGCGCCATGTCCGGATAGATAATGTAGCGGGCAAAGCGCTGGTAGGCGGCCGCCTCCTTCGAATTGACGCCGATCTGGCGCAGCTGGCTCTGCGTTCTCGTCCAGGCCTGAACAAGACCCTGGGCAAAGCTTTCGGGCTGGCGATAGTGATCGACCGCCGCCTCGAGCTCGGTGCGTTCGGCCGCGGCAATGGTCCAGAAGGTTACGCTGACCTTTTCTCCTGCCGGCACACGAAGCGTCCTGCGCAGCGACAGGCAGGTATCCATCGTGAAGCCGCTCGAATTGGAAAGTTCCGCACCTGCGTCGAACGCGGCAGCTTCCGTCAGCGTGCGCCCCCGCCCAAGGAAGCGCATGCGGTCCGTCTCATACTGTGTCTGCAGGCTCTCGCCCGACGTATCGACGATGAGATGGGCGATGGCGACCTCGGGATCCGTCACGCCACGCTTCTGCCGCTCGACGAAGATTGCGTCACCTTTCGCGGCGATTTCTGTCTTCAGGAACATACGCGCAAAGACGGGGTGACCCGTATCGACGGCATCGAGAGTGGCGACAGGCTCCATGTAGGAGGTCACCTCGATCACCCGATCTTCCGTGCCGGTGTTGCTGATCGTCAGACGGCGGCCTTCGGCATCGTAATTGCTTGCGACGAAGACTTCCATTTCGCTCGTCAGCTCACCAACTGTCTTGATGAACTCCGCCTTGTCGTCACTGAAGCTTACGCGAACATGCTCGTTGGCGATCGAGCGCGGCTCCGCCGTTGCCGACCACCATTCGTTCGATGCGGTGTCGCGCAGAAAGACGAACGATCCCCAGCGATCCTCGGTCGGGTCGGCACGCCAGCGATTGACGGAGAGATTTTTCCAGCGGCTGTAGCCGGAGCCGGTCGCCGTCAGCATCGTGGAGTAACGGCCGTTCGACAACAGCAATAGCTCGCGCTCGCGCGATGCCGGGTCTTCGAGGCGCCGCACTTCCGGACGCATCAGGTCGCCTTGGATGGTCGCCGGCGCGTCGGTTTCGTGCTTCGAGGCCATGACGGGAATATCGCGCGGCGCCTTTTCCTGCAGCAGCAATTCGGCAGCCTCGATCACAGGATCGGCATGGAACAGTTCGCGCAGTAAGCCGTCGAAAGCCACATTGGCGACAGCGGCGATCGACATGCCGTGATGGTGCGCATAATAGTTGTAAACCACCGCGCATTGCTTGCCCTCGGGCACGCGGCTTGCCGTGAAATCGACGGCATCATGGAAACCATACATGCCGAGCGCGCCGACGGCCCGCAACCGCTCTAGGTTTTCGAGGGCTGCGACCGGATTGTACTGGCTTGCGAGCAACGAGGCATAGGGCGCAATGACGGCGTTCTGTCCGAGACCGCGTTTCAGGCCGAGCGTCGGCACCCCGAAGTTGCTGTACTGATAGTTCATCTGATGATCGCGGGCGTTGAAGGCCGCTTCCGAGATGCCCCACGGCGTGCCAAGCTTGCGCGCATAGTTCATCTGCTCCAGAACGATCAGATTGTTGGTCTGGTTGAGAATCCCGCCGCTGCGCTCCTGCATGACGAGAGGCGGCATCAGATATTCGAACATCGAGCCGGACCACGAGACCAGCGCACCGCGCGTGCCGACGGGCACGACGTGGCGGCCGAGCTTGTACCAATGCTCCGTCGGCAAATCACCTTTTGCTACGGAGAAGAGGCTCGTCAGACGAGCTTCCGAAGCAAGTAGATCGTAGCAGGCGGCATCCACTTCTTCCGTCTCGACGCGGAAGCCGATCGACAGCAACCGGCGCTCCGGGCGATAGAGGAAGCTGAAATCCATATCGAAGGCGATTTCACGGGCGCGATTGCCGATCCGGATCAGCCTTTCGCTGATATCAGGTGCCTGGGCGGGATCGAAAGCCTTGTCGACCTGATGGAGTTCGCAGGTTTCGACCAACTTCTCCGCCCAATGGACGACTTCCTCGCTCCGCGTGGTCTTGACTTCCCTGTCAAGGCTTCCGGCAAGTTCGCGGATTTCCCGAGCCTGCCCGGCAAATCGTTCGATGAGGCCAGAGGAGAATTCCTTCTCGCGTTTACCGGTCGCGACCGCCGCTTCAAGCTCGGCGATACGGCCGTCCAGCCGGTCATGAAGGGATCGGTTCGACCGCGTATCGTCATCAAGCTCCGAAAGCACCTCGCGCAGAATTGCCGCGACATCGCCGATGCCGTCGAGATCGGTGTGGATATGGGCAAGAGGAGACTGGGCCCAGATGCGGCATGCGGATGAAACGGCGATCAGATGGCCGGCAAAATTTCCGCTATCGACTGAGGATACATATTTGCGGCCCAGCGGCTTCAACGTGTCCGTATGATACCAGTTGAAGAGATGACCTCGATATTTTTCCAGCTTTTCGACCGTCTCGATCGTCTGTTCGATGCGCTTGACCGCGTCCTCGAACGAAATCCAGCCGAAACGACGCGCCGAAATGACCGACAGCAGATAGACGCCGATATTGGTCGGCGATGTACGCATGGCGACGACAGCATGCGGCGTCTGCTGAACGTTGTCGGGCGGCAGGAAGTGCTGATCGGGAACGACGAAGTGGTCGAAGTAGCGCCAGGTACGTCTCGCGATCTTGCGCAATTCGTTGCGGACGTGGTCGGGCACAACAAGCCGATCTTCGGTTTCCGCCGTCTGGCTGACCAGCCAGGCGATGGCTGGCGACAGCACCCAGAGAAACGCGAAGGGAAGTCCGACCAGCCAGGCGATGTCGCCGGAAGAGGCGGCGAAGACCAGCGCCACAATGGCCAGGAGGGGCGCGCGCCACATGACCTTGTAATGGCCGAGGATCGTCGTCTGCGCCATGGCCTGCGCACTTGCGGCGGTGCGCCACTGCAACATCAGCTTGCGGCTGACGAACATGCGGTAGAGCGAGCGGACAATCGCATCCGCCATGACGCAGGCGATGTCGGCGATGAAGATGATGCGCAGCGCCACCTGGGCATTGGCATTCTCAATATCTTTCCAGACGGTATGGAGATGCGCCCGCAGGATGATGTCGCTGGTTCGCGGGATGATGCCATTGATCAGTGACAATGTCGGAGCAACGAACAGGCTGAAGATCAGCAGGATCTGCCAGATGAGCGCGCCGAAAGGATCCATCCAGTACCAACCGAGCACGGAAGCGAAGAACCAGGCGATCGGCGTCAGCGAGCGACGCAAATTGTCGAGCATCTTCCAGCAGCCGAGCGCGGTAATGCCACGGCGCTCGTCGAAAATGTACGGAATGAGCTGCCAGTCGCCGCGAGCCCAGCGATGCTGACGCGAGACTTCGACCTCGTAGCGAATCGGGAAATCTTCAACGAGCTCGCAGTCCGTCACCAGACCGCATCGCGCCATCGAGCCTTCGAGCAAGTCATGGCTCAATATCGAGTTCTCGCTGATCCGCCCCTTCAGCGAGGCTTCGAAGGCATCGACATGATAAAGGCCCTTGCCAGTGAAGGTACCCTCGCCGGTGATGTCCTGATAAACGTCGGAGACGGCGAAGACGTAAGGATCGAGACCGCGATTGACCGAGAAGACGCGCTGGAAGGTCGATGCGTCCTTGCCCGTCGTCAGCGACGGCGTCACGCGCGGCTGCAGCACGCCATAGCCATCGACGACACGCTGCTTCTTGTCGTCGAAAACCGGGCGATTGATCGGATGGTGCATCTTGCCGACGAGCTTCGTGACGGTATCGCGAACAATGCGCGTGTCGCTGTCCAGTGTCATGACGTACTTGACGTCGACCGGCACGGCATCGAAGCCCGCGATAAAGCTCGTGTCTTGGCTGCCGCGCAGCAGCATGTTGAGCTCGTGCAGCTTGCCCCGCTTGCGCTCCCAGCCCATCCACACGCCTTCGGCCGGGTTATATTGTCGGCGGCGATGCAGGAGATAGAAGCGCTGCCTGCCTTCTTCCGAATAACGTGATTCCAGTTCGGCGATCTTGCTGCGCGCATAATCGAGAACGTCGAGATCGCGGGCGGTCTGTTCTTCCTCGGCATCCGGCCAGTCGGTCAGGAGTGCGTAGTAGATTTCGCCGCGGGCATTGGCAAGGTAATGCACTTCAAGATTGCGAACGAGCTCATCCACGTGCTCACGCCTGCCGATCAGGGAAGGAATGGTGACAAGCGTGCGGGCGTCCGCCGGCAAGCCCTTCTTGAATTCATAGCCGACGAGACGATCAGGCGTGATGAAGAACGTGGCGAAGAAATTGAAGAGGCCGGTCGCGCCCTCGGATGCTGGGAGCGCGAACATCAGCAGCAGGACGATCGTCGCAAACAGCGGCATTCCCGCGTCGACGAATGCCCATTCGACCAAGACGAGCGCCAGCAAAGTCAGGAGAAGCACGGGAACGGCGATCGATAGCCAGTTCAGCTTGCGGACCATCCGCATGAACCGCAGGCCGAGCGTCGGCCGGAAGCCGATTTCCGCCTCCAGTGCCGGGCGCCCGTCGCCGACGAAATAGTAGCCAACGTTGCTTGCAGATCCGTCCCTGCTCTCATTCTTTGCACGGTCGGTCAGCCGCACGGCGGCCTCGGCGATATCCATCTCCGTCTTGTCGGACCGCTTCGCGAGCTTTTCGATCTGGCGGCGGTAGCTGTTGCGAGATCCGGCATCGAGCTCTGCATAATCCGTCTGCTGCCAGAGGAGCTTGTCGATGGTGCTGACCTCTTCGACCCATTCGGACCAGTCGGTGTCGTTGATCTCGCGCAGGCTCTTGATGATGCTGCCCATCAGCGCATTGGCCGCGCCAAGACGGGTCTGCTCCGCCGACATGACGGCTTCGGCATCCGTTCCGTTGGCGGAAAGTTTGGCCTCCAACCAATTCAACGCAGCTTCTGTTGGCTCGAGTGCATTGCGAAGACGATAGTGGAGCTGTGTGACGAAGGTCGTGTCGTCGAGATTGGCGGCCAGCGTTTCCAGATGTTGCGCCGCGCCGGCGTCACCGAGCGAAATTGCCTCGGTGGCCGCTGCATTGGCCGCCGCGCGCATTTCGCGGCTCTTATCGATCTGCGATGCCACCCGGCGAAGATTGTCGATCAAGACATAGCGCACCAGCGAGGGCAGCGCCCAGAGTTCGCCGATCCGTAAGGTTTCGCGGTCCTGGAACCCTTCGGTGACCGCGGTCATGCCAGCATTGCTGATATTGCTGTGCGCATGCGCCATGTAGAGCCAGGCAAGTGCGAGGGTGCGCGGCACCTCTGTGCCGTCGAGATTGATCTTGCGCAGTTCGCGATAGAACTTCTTCGGAAAGTCACGGCGAACTTCCTGGATTGCCTCTTCGACAATGTAGTGGTTGTCGAGCAGCCATTCGGCAGCTGGCGTGATGCTTTCGCCAGCATCGACATCCGCGGCGGCGGCGCGATAGACCCGCAGGATCTCGTTTTCGTTCTCCTTATGTCGGAGATAGAAATCGAAGCCACTGAATTTTAGGAGATCAAGCGTGCGAGTTTCTGCAAACTTTGCTGCCATCGCTCTCAGCTGATCGTTGGACAAGAGAGTGGCGCGAATTCCGAATTCGCGATCCAGATGAGCCATCTGAGGAGTTGGAGCAGAATCGTTGACAGTATCTTTAGATGACATGTGTCTTTCGCTTTTGTCTCGTCGTTTCCCAAATGCAGAGTTCCAGAAACGACAACCCGGAGCCTGAGATCTTCATTGCAGCGCCCCAGTTGACGGTAACTGGGGCGATGATTGCCGCTTAACTAGCCGCACCACCCTGAACGCAGGATTAATTGTCTGGGCCGGCGACGTTGGCGGCCGTCGGAATTGCCGTCTCGAAGCAATCGGCCATTCTCGCTGAGCTTTCCTGCAAAGCTCCTTAGAGGCAAAACAAAATCATCTTATTCCGGAATTACTGGCACACAATCTTACGGCGTATTTGATCCCGTAAATTCACAAAGGAATGAATTACCAGAAGGGGAGCTTAAATGTCCGTAATCGCACCGACACTTTCCCATGTGCTTCAAAATATCGAGCGGTTCAAGGCAGAGCTAGACAGCAGCGCCGACCTCCGGCGTCGCCTGGCATATGCTCGCACTTGGTATGCTCTTCAACCGAAGATGGCAAGTGGCTCTTCGCGCCAGACGCGATGGGCGTCGAGCGGAGAAACAGCTGCAATCCTGGTTGACCTCCGTGCCCCAAGCCGATCATCTTAATCAGGAGTTGACGGAAGCGCTCACGACCTTTCTTGCCAGCTACGGCAAATCGCCGAGCACAGCCTGTCGGATCAGCGTAACCAGCGATTTCTACCAGAGCCAAAACAACCGATCGGCGGATGATCATGTTTTGACCAATCTCTTGATTGCCGTGGCAAGTCGCCTGTCACCTGAGGAGCGCCTCGGACTGAGAGCCGCCCTCTGGCGGGAATCCTCGCATATCCTGCGGTTTTCAGCCGAACTTCATGCCACTGCGCGGGCTTACCACGCAGACGCCGTCGAGACACCTAGAATGTGGCGATATTACAATGTGTTAGAGGAAAGAGGGCACAACTCCCATCAAAAGCATGAATAAGATGAAGGCGACTCCAACCGGACACCTGCGTGCCTTCCCGATAGTCGGCACGCGTTCGCAATGAAGCTCCGAAACGGACGGCTACAAATTCCGGATCGGACGCATGTAAGTTCCAACGTGAACGCGCTGGCTATCTTAATTCGCGCCACGGTCGTTTGGTGATAATACGACCGAAAGGTGGCCCCCTGTTGGCTAATGTCGTTTAGTCGCGCCAAGGCGCACCAACGCATATCCGGCACCGCCAATCTCAATCAAAAGGTCTGATCTCATTTCCCGATCGGTGACCACCTTGATTTTAGTCCATTTGTCTATCTTGGTGTCGTGCGGGAGAGGCAATCCCTCTCGCAGCAGGAGGGTGAGCTCAGGTGCTCTTTCCGACTTATAAATACAAATCCTCATCGCGCGGAACCCTAACTGCACAGATTTGTGACAGCTATATTGCAGTGCGTTATCAACTATTGCAATGCCGCGAAATCATTCTTTGCAAATGGCCGACGAATATGTCTGTCGTCCTATCCATGATTCTACCGCGATGCGTCTGGGTAACGATAGATCAATCAGCTTCCGGCATTCGACCGACGCCTTGATCCAACGGCCTCATTGGCTCGTGAGCCGACACGTAGAGCCTCGACAACAGGGCACCACGTCCGCTGGCGCCGAGCTTCGATGTGTCAGCTTTTATGACGAAAGCCATTTTTGGTGGCATGCACCATGAAAACATTTGGCGAATCGCTCGGGATCGTCCCAAATGAAGCGGGTTTGCTGCTCGCGCCAATCGCTTCATCAAATTGTAGCCGGCGCGCAGCATGATCTCTTTGAAGAAGACGAGTTACTTGTTTCTTCTCAATCTCTTGATACACTTCAATCACGAATACCAATCGTAAGTCTCTGCAATCAAAAGGCGTTCAAGAACTAATTGAGGTTGGGATGGGGATTGTAACGCTGGATCATTTCGCCCGTTGTGTCGGGGAGGGGTTCGAAATCGATATGGGGGGAGGCGGCCCTGTCTTTACATTGACCGAGGCGCGGCCGTTGCCTGAACGAGGCTTCGCCGGATTGACGCGGGCGCCATTCGCGCTGCTGTTTCGCAGCGGATCGAAAGTTGTCTTTCCGCAGCAGATTTATAGGCTGAACAACGCCACGCTTGGAATTCTCGACATCTTCCTGGTGCCGGTCGCCAGGGATCAAGATGGGATCATCTACCAGGCGATCTTCAATTGACTCAGGATGATGAATCCCGCGGATCTGACGGAAGCTGATGTCTGCTCCACTCCATGCCTATGTGGGTATCGGTGGCGTCAACTGTCTTAAATCCCAAGACCTGATAAAGCTCGTATGCACGTCTGTTGTTTCGATCGACATGCAAGGTAATCCCCGAGCTTTTGCTCGCTGCTGTCGCATCTTGAATGGCTTTTAGCGTCGCGGTGCCCAGGCCCAAACCACGCCATTCCGGTAGAAATCCGATATCGATGATGTGCCAGATGTCCGTGCTGACATTAAGGTAAAGGCGGCCGATGGAAATGCCGTCCTTTTCTATGATGAGGAAGTCTGTTTGCGGGAAGGTGGCGATATAATAGCGATGTTGGAGATTGAATTGCTGATCTAGAAAAGCCTGTTTGCCCTCCGGCGACCACGGCATCAACGCCAGTTCATTCTCGCGAAACGAACAGTAAAGCTGGCGTAAAAACGGAATATCGTCCAGCCGCGCGGGACGCAGCATGCAGGCGGGAACATCGAGCCGATGATGGCCAGGGCGCGCAGGAAACTCCGGTAGCTGGCCGACCACTGCGCCAGACATCAACCGAAGGATGGAAATGTGCCGCTGAGCGCGATGCTGAAGTTGACCGCGAGATAGGGCTGACGGTTTTCGTGCGGCTGGCCCTCGCCCGCAATGCCGATAACATTTTGCGCGAACTGCGCGTTCGGCTGGGCATTGGCCAGAAACGGACTGCTCGAATTCGGCAGGCTCAAGGCGTTTCCGGCGCTCGGTGTCGCGGCTCGCTTGGACGTGTCGCCTTGATTAAAGAGGGTCAAGGAATGCGCGTGTGCCGGCATCTGCGCCTGGGTTAACGCTACTCCGTTGCTGCCGAAGGTCTCGCCCTCGGTACGTGGCGTCAGGCCTGGTCCCTGTCCCTGATTGCAGCCTGCGCGATTGGCGAAGTTGGGCAACTGGAATGTGGTGGTGCCGTTGCCGCCATACTGGACGCCAAGCAAGGAAAAAAGCGCGGTGTTCTGTTGGATCGGGATCGTCGCGCCATTGCAGAATGCCCAGTTGCGCGGAGCGAAGTCGAAACCAAACAGCTGGATCTCACCGATAAAAGGTTGTGTCATAGCAATGTCCTCGATGGAAAAGGCGCGATTCAACCCTGTGAGGGAAAGATGCCGGCCCATGCGATGCAATACTGCACCGTTAGCGTCGGCATCGTATTGTCATGCGGGGTCGTCGATCCCGTCATCTGCGTTGCCGCCGGTGATGTGGTGATCGGAGTGGCTCCGCTTATATCCGTCGCATACATCGTATCGCCGCTCACCGCGCCAAGTTCGACCGTCGGTCCAACAGCCATGCTGGTCGCGGCGCCAGTGGTGGCAAGGTATGGATGTGTGTGCGACGGCATTTGCAAGGGTAGGAGTGTGACGTTCTCACTGCCAGCGGATTGGCCGATCACATAGGTCGACAAACCCGGCCCCGCACCCTGATGCATGGGCACGCGCCCGCATAGATTGGGCGTCGCGAATGTTGTGATGCCATCGCCACCGTAGATCGTACCGATCAACGTGTACAGTTCCTGATATATGGAGATGGACTGCAGCGAATTGTCGCACGGCAGCCATCCGTAGGGCACGCGGGAAAAGCCAAAAAGCCGGATTTCTCCGACAAAGGGGGCGCTCATCGTTGATCCTCCGAGCAAAAGGTTGACAAGAGCTGATCAGCTGCGAGACGGAAAAATTCCCTGCAGCGCAATGCAATAATTGATTACGTCGTAGGGTTGCATATTGGCGTGAGGCTGGGTGTTGCCGGCGGGAGTCACGGTCTGGCTCGACAGCACCACCGTATCGCCACTGGAAGGGCCGTAGATATTGGCGCTGTTGGTGCCGTAAAGCGCATTACTCGGGCTACGCACGGTGCCGTTGCTGGTCGTCCCGGTCGCGAGGTGAATGTGCTGAGGCAATTGCTGCTGCAGCACGGTCACATTTTCTGCACCGCCGGTTTCGCCGATATTGTATGGCGCGGGCTGCCAGGCGGGATCCACGGAAGGTCCAAATCCGACAGGCGTACGGCTTTGCATGTTGGGCAAGGCAAAGGTTCGAATTCCATCTCCACCGTAGTAGGTGGCCAATAGTGAGAACAAGGCTTGGTTCTGCGCGATGGGAAGAATCTGGCCATTGCAAAGCGCAAAGCCCCTAGGCGCAAACGGAAATCCTGTGAGCATAATCTGGCCAAGAAACACGTCTGACATCTCATACCCCTGAATATTCTAATTATATTATTTGCCATCATCTCTCAATCAATACGATAGATGCAAGAACAAATTTGACCCTCATAGGTATAAAAATTCAGGGAATTTCTATTATTTTTTTAAAAATCAAAGGTTGTGATCGGTTATCAAAAAATCGTAAAAGTCTATATTCATCATCATGTTGCGCGGTTGTATAAATTAAAAATACAAGGATGTGAGTGTTCAAAACACCGGACTACCCGTTCACGGACAGCCCCTGCCATGGAGATCGGCCTATCGTTCGTTCCGTAAGCACAAGTTACACCGATCACGGTCGACCAAATGTTATCCCGGCACGAAACTCCTCCCGTCGGGCGGACGCTTTCTTCGAGTGTATATTTCGATTTCCCCGGCCAGACGTAAGGGGAAAGCAAGGAAGATCGCGCGATATCTCCTACCGAAGGACAGGACATGATCTGGCGAGCCGGATAATTTGAAACCGAACATGGAGCGGCCGTCTATGGGGCGGCCTCAGGATTGGCCGACCCTCGCGAAGCCCTGAGGAGCCCCCTTAAAATTTCTTGCTTGCGGCGACCTTGGCGCCGACGGATTTCTGGCCATCGCCCTCGATATTGAAGAGCAGGCTGGTATCGAGCATCCAGAAGTTCGTTGTCTGTATAGAGACGCCAGCGGTGACCGCACCGAAGGCGCCGGCGCCGTCGAGACCGGAGAAGCCGCCCGTTAAACCAAGCTTCGGTGTCAGCTTGGCGCCGCTTTCGAGCATGAAGGACCTTGCGATCTCGGCGCCAAGGCTGACGCGGAATTGGTCCTCGTTGAAGCCTTCGATGGTGATCGCATCGCCGGCACCGTTCTTAACGGTATAGTCGTCGACCTTTTCCGAGAAATAGATCGCCCTGAGCTTCGGCGACAGCGTCGTGTCCTCGTCGAGGTACCATTGGCCCTCGATCGAGGTATCCGCCATCCACCGCGTGGTCTTGAAATTGCCGTCCCAGAACTGGGTATCGATGGTGTTGTTCGAGCCGCCATAGCGCAGGCTGCCGTTCCAGAATACGCCCTTGCCGAGCTCGATCGAGGCATAGGGTCCGGCAAGCCAGCCATTGCCCGTCAGTTCCGCGTCCTCATCGGTTGGGTCGGTCATGCGGTCATAATGGAAGGAGAGACCAATTAGCGCATGTTCGGAGATCAGATAGTCCACGCCCATGTTAACCATGGCGAAACTGCCCCACTTCGAGTTATGCGTGTCCTTGCTGCCCTTGTCGTCATGGGTCAGGAAGGCACCGCCGATCCAGACGTTGAACCGGGCTGACGCCGCATCCGGATCGCCGCCAGCGGCCCGCATCTGCGTGAGGCTGGTGGAGAAGCTGAGCGTCATGCCCTCTTCCGATGGCATCATGCGACCGCTGATCGGGTCGGTCGCCTTTTCCATCTGCCGGCGCTGCAGGAGCCCAGGTACCTCGATCGTGTTGGCGATCATGTTCTGCCGGGATTGCACGAAGTCATGCACGAGGTTGCTGATATCCTCGGCAACCTTCCCGGCGTCATAACTGACATTATAGGTGACTGTAGCCGTATTGGAGGTTCCAAGCGCGCTGACAAGCTTGTAGCCGACCCGGACCTGGCCGGAATAGGCGGGGTTCAGCACATAATGCAGGTACCAGCCAACCGGAGTGGTGACCGGGCCTGCCTGCGCCAGCTGACCCTGGATGATCGTTGCCGTGCCGGCATTGGCCGGCTCCACGAAAGCGAGGATCGCGGAGGTGAAGGGGCCGCCGGTCGCGCCGCGATTGAGGTAGACGTCGGGCGGAGCCGAGCCTGCAGGTACGTTGACGACCATGTCCAGAACGGTAACCGATCGGGTCTTCACTTTGAGGCTATAGGAGGCGCTCCCGGTCGCGCCGTTGCCATCGCGAACCTGGATGGTGAAATTGTAGTCCCCTTCCGTGCCTGCCGAGATCGGACCGTTGAGCTGGCCAGTGGAGATGTTGAGTACCAGGCCGTTCGGCAGGTTGCCGGAGACAATACTATAGATGTTCGTGCCCGCACCGCCGGTTGTGGTGATCTGCTGGCTATAGGCTTCGCCCGCCATCGCATCGGGGAGGGGGCCGCCTGCCGGACTGAATACGAATGTCGTTGGTGGCGGCGAAATGGCTATCGTATAGGTCGCGGAGGTCACGGCGCCGTTGGCATCGGTGGCGGTGATGGAGAAGCTGTAATTGCCCGGCGTCGTCGGCGTGCCGGTAATGGCTCCCGTCGCATGGTTGAGCGCCAGCCCGGCCGGCAGCGTGCCGGTAGCACTGTAACTATAGGGGCCGGTTCCCCCCGAAGCAGTGATGGTCTCGCTGTAAGCCGTGGTGACGATGCCCGCCGGCAGGGCACCGCTCGGCGGCGAGAATGTTAGGTTTGGCGCCGTGATCGTCATGCTGACGGTTGCCGGTGCCGAAGTGCCTGAGGCATTGGTTGCGGTGTAGGTGAAGCTGTCCGATCCGCTATAGCCCGGGTTCGGCGTGTAGGTGATGGATGTCCCCGAGGCGGTCGCGGTTCCGTGGCTGGGCCCCGTTGCCACCGCCACCGAGGCCGCCCCGCCGCCGGTGATGGCGAGCGTGATCGGATTAGCCGATGAATTGGCGGCAACGGTCGCCGCGACGTTGCCGGCGATCGGTGGCTGGACGTTGACCGCCAGACTGTATGCCCTAGAGCCTGTGAAGGGACCGGCTCCGGTCGAACTATCGGTTGCGGTGATCGTCACATTGAAAGTGCCCGATGCCGTCGGAGTGCCGGAAAGAACACCAGCCGACGAAAGCGTCAGGCCGGCGGGCAGGGCACCTGACGTCACCCCATAGCTATAAGGACTGGTGCCGCCAGACGCGGTGACGGTCTGGTTATAGGCAGCGGCAACGGTCGCAACCGGCAGCGTCGCCGGTGCGATTGCAATCGTCGGAGCGCCGATAACCAAACTGTAGGCCCTGGAGCCGGTAAAAGCGGCGCTGTCCGTCGCCGTGATCGTGATATTGAAGGTGCCTCCGGCGGTCGGCGTGCCCGAAAGTATGCCGCCCGACGACAGGGTGAGGCCGGCTGGCAAGGCGCCTGCCGTGAGCGTGTAGCTGTAGGAGCCGATGCCGCCGGAGGCACTGAAGGTCTGACTATAGGCGGCCCCGATCCCGGCCGGCGGCAGGGTTGCCGGTGTGATCGTGATCGTCGGAGCGCCGATCGTAACGGTATAAGCCTGAGAACCGGTAAAGTGGTTGCCGTCCGTTGCGGTGATGGTGAAGTTGAAAGGCCCGGCTGTTGTCGGCGTGCCGACGAGCGCACCGGCCGACGAAAGCGCTACGCCTGGCGGAAGGCTCCCGCTTGTGAGGCTAAAGGTATAGGAGCCGGTTCCGCCCGAGGCTGTCAATGACTGACTATAGGCGATTCCGGCCGTGCCCCCCGGCAGTGTTGCCGGTGTGATCGTGATCGTCGGGGCGCCGATCGTAACGGTATAGGCCTGCGAGCCGGTAAAGTGGTTGGCGTCCGTTGCGGTGATTGTGAAATTGAAAGGCCCAGCGGTCGTCGGCGTCCCAATGAGAGTGCCTGCCGAGGAAAGCGCCACGCCCGCTGGGAGATTCCCGCTCGCGAGGCTGTAGGTGTAGGGAGCAGTTCCGCCCGAGGAGGTCAGTGTCTGGCTATAGGCGGTTCCGGCCGTACCCCCCGGCAGGGTTGCGGGGGTGATCGTGATCGTCGGAGGAGCAACCGCCAGTGTATAGGCCTGTGCGCCTGTAAAGGGACCTGTGCCGGTGGAGCTGTCTCTCGCGACTACAGTGAAAGTGAAGTTCCCGGCGCTGGTCGGCGTGCCGAAAAGAAGGCCGGCTGAGGAAAGTGCCACGCCCTGCGGAAGGTTCCCGCTCGCGAGGCCGAAGGTATAGGAACCCGTGCCGCCAGATGCCGTGAGCGCCTGACTATAGGCTGTTCCAGCCGTCGCGGCTGGCAGAGCCGAAGGGCTGATAGTGATCGTCGGCGCGGAGACGCTCAAGCTATAGGCTCTCGAACCGGTGAACGGCCCAGTCCCGGTCGAGCTATCGGTCGCGGTAACCGTGAAAGTGAATGTGCCGCCTGCCGTCGGCGTGCCGGTGATTACGCCTCCCGGCGACAATGTCAGGCCGTCCGGAAGCGCGCCGCCCGCTGCGACGGCAAAACTATAGGTGCCGATCCCGCCCGTTGCCGTAATGGTTTGGTTATAGGTGGCAGCAACGGTGGCAGACGGAAGCGTGGTCGGCGCGACCGTAATCGTTGGCGATGAAACCGTCAGGGTATAGGCTCTTGAGGTGTTAAAGGGGCCTGTACCCGTGGAACTGTCCGTTGCCGTGACAGTGAAACCGAAGTTGCCTCCCTCCGTCGGCGTGCCGGTGATCACACCTCCCGATGACAAGGTCAGGCCGTTCGGAAGCGAACCTGCGGTAACGGCAAAGCTATAGGAACTGGTGCCGCCTGATGCGGAGATGGTCTGGTTGTAGCTGGCACCGACGGTCGCGGTCGTCAACGTCGCCGGCGCGATCGTAATTGTCGGCGCCGCGATGGTCAGGGTGTAGGCCCTCGAACCGGTGAATGGTGCGCCCGTACCGGTGGAACTATCGCGCGCGGTGACCGTGAAGCTGAACGTGCCGCCGGCTGTCGGCGTGCCGGAAAGCGTGCCTGAGGGAGAGAGCGTCAAGCCGGTCGGAGGAGAACCCGATGTGACGCTAAAACTATAAGAGTTGGTGCCCCCCGATGCCGTGATGGTTTGGCTATAGGCGGTTCCGACCGTGCCCGCCGACAAGAAGGCTGGGTTGACGGAAATCGTTGGCGCGGAAATGCTCAAAGTATAAGATATCGAACCCGTGAACGGCCCGGTTCCAGTCGAGCTGTCGGTCGCGGTAATTGTGAAAGTGAAGCTGCCAGCGGCTGTCGGTGTGCCAGAAATCGCGCCTGTCGTTGCCGACAAGCTAAGGCCGTTGGGAAGAGCGCCTGATGTGACGGCATAAGTATAAGAGCTGGTGCCACCGGTGGCGCTGACGGTCTGGTTATAAGTCGTTCCGACAGCGCCGGAGGTGAGCGTCGTTGGCCCGAGCGTAATCGTCGGGGGACTGACCGTTATGGTCACTGTCGCGGGCGATGAGGTGCCGGCCGCATTGGTCGCTGTATAGGTGAAGCTATCCGGCCCGGAATAGCTCGCTGTCGGCGTATAGGTGATCGAGGTGCCGCTGGCCGTGGCGGTTCCGTGGGACGCCTGCGTCCCGACGGCCACCGAGGAAGCTGCTCCTCCCGACAGGTTCAGCGTAATGGTATTGGAAGTGCTGCCATGGCTTACCGTGGCGCTGACTGGGCCGGCAGTAGGTGGTGTCAATCCCGCTGGCGCGATCGCAATATTGACCGTGAAGGGATGCGCGCTCGCATCGACCAAGGTGAAGGTGTCTTGGGTCGCTCCGTCGCCGCTGTTCGTGTAGGTGAACGAGCCGGCAGCTGAGTTGTAGTTCGTTATCGTTCCATGCTGTGGAAGAACTACGTTTGGATCGCCAATGGGATTGAGACCAACTGGATCGCAGAGTGTCCCGATGTTGACATTCAGCGTCCCGCCGGAAGCCATGGGACTTGTCGATGGCGTCGTATGGGAATCGGGGAAGTTGAGGGTGGTGCATGCCGCGTGGGCTGTGCCCGGAGTTGCAAGTAATAGACCGGTGCAAAATAGGGCGGCGAGCAGCACTATCTTGATCAGCAGCGTGTAAGCTCGAGCGCCGAAATCTATCGATCGCGTCGTTACTTTTGAGAGCTGTCTCGCGTTCCGCATTGCACGGTAGGCTTGAATTTTCGCGAGAGCATTTTCCAATGCGAAACTATTGTTCCCAGGACAGGGTTTTCTTCCCGCGGTCCTGGTCGCCAGCTGTTCGACGCTTTTCATTTGCCCAACCCAAAGACCGAGCAAACCCCACCACGAAAAGCAGGAAATTGCTCTTGTGCTTGCCCGTCTGCATTGTGGCTGACGCCCCTCTACTCAATTGAAGTACTATATAAAGCAACCTGAAAGGCAATTTACCATGCGCAAGAATCCTCAGGATTGATTTTTCTGGGCTCATTATTCAATCAAATGTTGTAGATTAGCAACAATGCGGATTGCATATGTGCCGCGTGGCATCCGGTCGATCATTTCGGGAAATCGCGCCGAACATCTGCTACCAGCCGAACAATCCCCTCGGCTCCCCAACTTTCCGCTGTCTGGCGGGCAAGGATGTCATGGCTAATGCTCCAATAGGAGCACTAGATCGCGGACCGCCATTCTACCAGCCGTCCTGGCCGTCTGGGGACTGGCTGTCGCGGCCAAGACCGGGACACGCGGATTATATCCAGGAATCGTCCAACGTGACCTTCGCGACGTCGCGCAAATTGAGCGGATCGCTCAAATGCCGCGGTTAGCGCGGAGTCTGGCGGAACATTCGGGACGGCACTCGTCAACCATTCCGGACTAGGCTCTTCTAACGAGATGAATCACGTCACAATGCCAAAAATATGTTGGCATCTTCGTCGGCGATGTTGGGCTTTGGACCCTCTCGTCATCTCCAAGGTGTTCGAGTAAAGCTGACGCACTCCGTGATTATCTGTATTTATAAGCTAGTCCATTCAAGTGCTGAAGCTCAGGTCGGTGGAGTGCCGATGAGCCGCTCACGAGCACAATGCATTCTCGCCGTGACGGTCAGAATGCGCTCTTCACCACGCCGCCATCAACCCTGAGCGCCGCGCCATTGGTGGCCGAGGAAAGCGGGCTCGCGATATAGGCGACCATGGTTGCTATTTCTTCGGGCGTTGTGAAGCGCTTGATCAGTGAAGTTGGCCGGATTTTCTCGAAGAATTCGGTCTCGAATTGCGCGAAGCTCTTTCCTTCGGATCCGGGCAACGCTGCGACGAAATCCTCGACCCCGCGCGACTTCGTTGGACCAGGTAGCACACTGTTGACCGTGATCGCGGTGCCGGCAACGGATTCGGCGATACCGCGCGCTGCCGCGATCTGAGCCGCCTTGGTCACACCATAATGCACCATCTCGGCAGGAATATGCACGCCGCTTTCGCTCGATATGAAGATGATGCGCCCCCAGTTATGCCGGCGCATCGACGACAGATAAAGACGCGCGAGACGAACGCCCGAAAGCACGTTGACATCGAAGAAACGTCGCCAGTCAGCATCGGGGATTTCTTCGAATGGCTTGGGTTCGAATATGCCAAGGTTGTTGATCAGGATCTCGACGTTTGGGAAGCGCTTCGTGACCGCATCGGCCGCCGCCTCGGTGCCGAGATCGCCGGCAAATCCGTCAACGTGGCCACTTCCGATCGCGGCAAGTTCGGCGACCGTGCGATCGACCGCATCTTGGGTTCGTCCGTTGACGATGACATGGGCGCCTTCGCGAAGGAGAGTTGCCGCGATGGCATGACCGATGCCGGCGGTGCTGCCGGTGACCAGAGCCAGTTTACCGTTAAGCTCGAGGTTCATGAGGGTTCTCCAATGAGAGATATGACAGGAAGAGCACGCGGAATAAGCATGTTTCGCAAGGGAAGGCTATTTGCTTTGAGAACCGCCACCCTACGACGGATCCGGTTGATTGACTAGCGCACTTCCTTGGTAGCGATCGCCGATGGGATATGACGATCAACGCATTATCCGTAAGCGATCGTGCGAGATCCTCTGCCTCATTCCATGGTGCCGCCATTCAGCCTCGGCTTCTTCTTCCGGTCAGCAACAGCACCGATATGGCATTGCCGTCAATTGGTTGATCAGATTATTCGCGTCGGTCGTTCCTCGCGTCTCTGTTAAAGGCAGCGAGACGGCGTCACGTCCTGGTGAATGTCGGGATTTATGCGGAAGGCGCATAAATTGCATGTTCAAATCTCGTTTGTGGCCGAATTCAAAAGCAACGTAAGCTTTTCCCATTAGAAAACGGAAGCTCACCAACGAGCTCAGGGGATCGAAATTTGATGAATTCAGCGCCACTGGACGTGAATGCGCTTGTGATCGTGCCGCAGCGAAAAATAGGCACGAAGATCATGGCGGCGATCTGCGTTATCCTGCTTGTTCTTCTGGCGAGAGCCTTCTGGAAGGGCGATATCGCCTGGGAATATGTCGGACAGAACCTGTTCACCAGGGCCGTCATGGCGGGTGTCGGCAACACGATCATCATGACCTTCTGCGCCATGATCGTCGGCATCGTTCTCGGTGTCGTTGCCGCAATCATGCGCATGTCGGACAATCCGGTTCTGCGCGGTATCTCGGTCGGCTATATCTGGCTGTTCCGCGGCACGCCGGCGTTGCTGCAGCTTCTCCTGTGGTTCAATCTTGCCTTGATCTTCCC
Organism: Martinezella sp. CNPSo 3890; assembly: GCF_057784455.1. Lineage (NCBI taxonomy): Bacteria > Pseudomonadati > Pseudomonadota > Alphaproteobacteria > Hyphomicrobiales > Rhizobiaceae > Martinezella > Martinezella sp. CNPSo 3890. Next base: position 169,873 of record NZ_JBXSOR010000009.1, read on the forward strand.
GACGATCGGTATTCCCGGATTGTGGTCGCTCCGCACCGTCGATGTCATGACACCCTTCGTTGCCGCCCTCCTTGGCCTTGGCATTCAGCAGGGTGCTTATACCGCCGAAGTCGTGCGCGCCGGCCTTCTGTCGATCGACAAGGGGCAGATGGAAGCAGCCCAATCGATCGGCATGACGAAACTGCGGGCAACACTGAAAATCGTTCTGCCGCAGGCCATGCGTGTCATCGTCCCGCCGATCGGCAATGAAACCATCGGCATGGTGAAGCTCACCTCGCTTGCCAGCGTCATTCAATATTCGGAAGTGCTCAAAAACGTCGAGGACATCTACTATGTCAACTCGCGGGTCATCGAACTGCTGATCGTCGCCGCCATCTGGTACATGGTCGTCGTCACCATCCTCAGCATCGCACAGATCTATATCGAGCGGCATTTCTCCAAGGGCTGGGGCAGGCGGGATGCGGGCGCCCAGCAGGCGGCCAACCAGACTCTCACCGGGGAGGCAAGCTGATGGACGCGATCATCAAGGCGCACGGCCTGCAGAAGTACTTCGGCACGTTTCATGTCCTGAAGGATATCGATTTCGAGATCAAGAAAGGCGAAGTCGTCTGCATTATCGGACCTTCCGGTTCGGGAAAAAGCACCTTCCTGCGCTGCATCAACCAGCTCGAACAGATCGATGCCGGCTATGTCACGGTCGAAGATGAAATCGCCGGCTATCGCCGCGAGGGCAATCGGCTCTTTCCGCTGCCGGATCGGGAGATCGCCCGCCAGCGGCAGGCCGTCGGCATGGTCTTCCAGAAGTTTCATCTCTTCCCGCATCGCACGGTCCTCCAGAACATCATCGAAGGTCCGGTCGGCGTGCAGAAGCGGCCGAAGCAGGAGTGCCTCGCCGAGGCGCGCGTTCTTCTGCGGCGTGTCGGCCTCGCCGACAAGGCGGGCGCCTATCCAGGCGAGTTGTCCGGTGGTCAGCAGCAGCGCATCGCCATTGCCCGTGCGCTCGCCATGAAACCGAAGGCCATGCTCTTCGACGAGCCGACCTCGGCACTCGATCCCGAACTTGTCGGCGAAGTCCTCGGCGTCATGAAGGAGCTTGCCGCCTCCGGGACGACGATGATCGTCGTCACCCATGAAATCGGCTTTTGCCGAGAGGTCGCCGACCGTGTCGTCTTCATGGATGCCGGCATGATCGTCGAGACCGGCACACCCAGCGACATATTGGAAAACCCCAGGAATCCCAGAGTGAAGAACTTCATCTCTGCGGTGCTTTAACAAGAAAAACCCGAAGCAAGATCATCAGAGGACAATCGCATGAAACTCATTCGTCTCGCCGTTTCGGCGGCCCTGCTTTCGCTCGCGGCCACTGCCGCCTCCGCGGACTCGAGCCTGAACCTCATCAAGGACGGCGAGTTACGCATCATGACCAACCCGATCTATCCGCCCATGGAGTTCGTCAATCCGGATACCGGCACGATCGATGGCTTCGACGTCGACCTGGCGAATGCGATCGCCAAGAAGCTCAACTTGACGACCGTGTTCGTGACCTCCGCCTTCCAGGAGCTGCAGAGCGGCCTTCAGACCGGCCGCGCCGACATGATCATCTCCGGCATGAGCGACAACGTGAAGCGCCAGGCCAGTATGGACTTCGTCGATTACATCACCAGCGGCCCGATCCTCTTCACCGTCAATGCCAATGCCGCCACCTACAAGCAGGCGACCGACCTTTGCGGCAAGACAGTTGCCGGAAGCCGCAGCACCTCCTTCGGTGATAACGTCAAGGCCTGGAGCGCGCAGAATTGCGAAGGCAAGGGCAAGCCCGCCATCAAGTTCGAGGGAACAGCGGATTCGAACGCCGCCCGTCTCGGCATGAAGCAGGGCCGTTATGACGCGGTCGTGCAGGGCATCGAAACGATCGCCTACCAGATGCGTATCGAGCCGAACACCTACACGCTCGTCGGCGAGCCGCTGCTCAGCAACGACACATTTGGCATTGGTTTCAAGAAGGACAACACCGCTCTTCGCGATGCGGTTGCCGGTGCTCTCGACGGGCTGATCAAGGACGGCACCTATGACGAGATCCTCAAGAAGTGGGGCCTCATCCACAATGCCGTTCCGAAAGCCGTGATCAACGGCGTCAAGTAAAGCTTGAAGAAGCGCCGCGATAAGAGCGGCGCTTCCCTTTCCATCGTAGGCAGTCATCGGCCGGGGTGTCTCAGCGCCCGCGGATGGATGGCTGCGTCCCAAACACCTTGAAGCGCATGCAGAGTCCCATGACTGCGAAGAGTGCAATCAAATCGGCAAGACCAAGCCTGTGGCCGGCAGGCCGGCAATCGGCTGTGGCGCTTGCCTTCGATGTCGATGGCCCGACGGGCGATGCGATGCTTGACGGCTCGCTGCTCTCCAATCCCCGCTATTTCACGCAAGGCGCCTACGGCCCGTGGCGGGCACTGCCGCGGCTTCTCGATCTGCTCGCGGCTCATGGGCTCAAGGCGACTTTCTTCGTGCCGACCTGGGTGGTCGAACATTGGCCGTCGCAATGCGAACGCATCCTTCTGGATGCGCATGAGATCGCTTATCACGGCCACTATCACGAGGTTTTCATCGAGTGCAGCCGGCAGCAGCAGCTCGACATCATGGGGCGCTCCCGCGACGTCTTTCAAAGCCGCATGGGTGTGACGCCGGTCGGCTTCCGCACGCCGTCCGGCGACTGGAGTGACGAGACCGCGCAATTGCTGCACGAGTTCGGCGTCATCTATTCGAGCTCTATGCGCGGCGACGACAGGCCTTATTTTCACGCGGCATCGCTCGGTCGTGGGCTGGTCGAGATTCCGGGCCGCTGGGATATCGATGATTATACCGCGCTCGCCTATAGCGAAGAGCCTGATTTTCCCATCGGCCTCGACCGCATCTCCGGTTACGCCGATGTTCAAAGGAACTGGTGCGCCGAATTCGAAGGCTACCACCGCGAAGGGCTCTGCTGGACGACGATCCTGCATCCGAAAGTCTGCGCCAAACCGGGTCGGCTTGCGATCCTCGAGGGTCTGTTCAAGGCGATCACCAGCCATGGCGACAGCGTCTGGGCGACACACTGCGCCGAAATCGCAAAGTGGTGGATCGCACAACATCCGGAGAAGACCGCATGAGCAGCACGGCATTTGAAGGTTTCTGGCCACAGGGCAAGACATGCGCGGCAATCGTCGCGGTGATCTTCGACGATGGGCTCGATGCCGTCGTGCAGGCGCCTGATCTCAAAGGGCGCAGCAAGAGCTTTTCGGTCTGGCAATATGGCGCCGCGCGCGGCGTCGAGCGTCTCTGTAACGCCTTTGCCGATGCTGGCATATCCACCAGCTGGTTCGTACCCGGCATCGTTGCGGAGAAACACGAACGGTTGCTGCGCGACATCGTGGCGCCACATCATCAGATCGAGAGCCACGGCTGGGATTTCGAGCGCTATGACGCGATGGATGCGCCTGCCGCCGTGGACCTCCTCAAGCGCAGCCGTGACAGGTTGAGCGGGATCGCAGCGAACGAGGTTTCCGGCTTCCGGTTGCCTGCCGGAAACTGGCCGCGTCACTTCGACCGGCTACTGGTCGAGGCGGGATATACCTGGTCGGCATCGCTGAACGGAGATGATGTGCCCTACAACCATTCCTCGTCGCTGGTGGAGATCCCGGTTCACATCGAGCTGGAAGATCGGCCTTATTTCCAGTTCAATTTCACCCCGGCCTTTCCAAAAGGGCAAAGCCGCATTCCGTCTTATGAGGCGGTTCTTGGCAACTGGATCGCCGAGTTCGATGCCTATCGCAAATACGGCCTTTGCTATGTCATCCAACTTCGCCCGGAATGGACCGGAACGCCAGGCCGGATCGCGCTCGTCGAGGCCTTGCTCGCCCATATCACAAGCTTCGGTGACGTGTGGCTGGCGACGGCGGCGGATGTCGCGCGCTGGCATGCCAATAAGGGCCTTGCCGCACCGGGCGATCACCCGATCAATGTCTACGAAGCCTATGTCGATGAGGAACGGCCCCGTGAGCGATAATTTGACACAGGCACTGGCGGAGCTTGTCTGCTCGACGAGCTATGAAGCTTTTCCGCCCGAGACCATTCACAAGGCGAAGCTCCATATTCTCGATACGCTGGGAGCGGCCATCGCCGGCTCGGCCTCTCGCGAAACCAATGCGGTCGTGGCGATGCTTGATATCAAGGCCCAGACCGGTCATGCCGCGATCTGGGGACGACCGATCGCGTCGGACGCAAGGACAGCCGCCTTCGTCAACGGCGTATCGGCCCATGCCTACGAGCTTGATGACAGCGGCGGTTGCGATCATTCCGGCGCCGTCGTCCTTCCAGCTGTGGTCGCCGCGCTTGGCGATCGAAGCCAGCCAGTGAGCGGCAGCGAGCTGCTGCGCAGCGTCCTGCTCGGCTATGAAGTCGGCCGTCGCGTGCTGGAGGCGGTCGGCGGATATGAAGAGCACAACGGTCTCGGCTGGCATTCGACAGGCACTTGCGGTTCATTCGGCGCTGCCGCTGCCGTCGGCAGCATCGTGAACCTCGATGTCAATGCAATGGCCTCCGCTCTCGGCTCCGCTTGCTCCTTTGCTGGTGGAACCTGGGCCTTCATCCACAATGGCAGCTCGACCAAGAAGCTTCATGCCGGCCGCGCCGCCGAAGGCGGGCTTATGGCCGCCTATCTCGCACGGCAGGGATTCGAGGGGCCTGATAGCGTCTTCGAGGTGGAGCGCTGGGGCAGCTTTTTTGCGACTTTCGGCGCCGGCAAGGGCGATCCGCAGGCGCTGATCCGCGACTTCGGACACAACTGGCGCCTGAACCGATGCTCGATCAAGCCGCATGCCACCTGCCGTGGCACGCATGCGGGCATCGATGCGCTTGATATCATGCTACAACGTCATGGTCTCAAGCCCGACGATATCGCCGCCATCGAGGTCGATATCAGCGGCTTCCAGTATGGTATGTGCGGCGGCAAGATCATCGAGTCGCGCGCACAGGCCCAGATGAGCTTGCCCTATGCCCTGGCGGCCCGGCTGCGCTACGGCAAGGTCTTTCTGGCCGAGCTTGAGGAGGCCGCGTGGTCGGCCGTGGAGATCGGCCTGTTGATGGATCGCATCACGGTGCGAATTGATCCCTCCATGAAGGACGAGGACGAGCCGGCGATCACCATCGTCACGACATCCGGCGAACGGCATCAGCTCGTCGTCGAATTTCCTCTTGGAGGCCCGCAGAACCCGCTGAGTGATGAGCGACTGATCGGCAAATATGCCGCGCTTGGCGGCATGGTGCTGCCGGCATCAAGGGTCGACGCTCTCAGCGACTTCGTTCTCGATCTCGAAAATCAGACCGACGCCAGCAGCCTGCTGGCGCTGCTTCAATAGGGAGTGTGCCCGGAGGAGGGCGGCATTCGTTCAAAAGGGAAGACCGCGATGAGAAATCAGAAAGAAGTCACATGGTCGCCGCTATTCAAGGAGGCCGTCTCCAGGGATTTCGAGAGCTTTCATGAGTGCCTTGATCAAGACAAGCGCATCGCCTTGCACGACGTCGCCGGATCGAAGGTCCACGCCGAGATGCTTGCGCGCGCGGGTATTCTGACTGCGGAGGACAACGCGCAGATTCAGGCCGGTCTCGACAAGGTGGCCGAAGAGATGCGTTCAGGTGCCTTCGAATGGAAGGCAGAACTCGAAGACGTCCACACCAATGTCGAGGATCGGCTGATCGCGCTTATCGGCGATGCGGGCAAGAAGCTGCACACGGCAAGATCGCGCAACGACCAAGTGGCGACCGACATTCGTCTCTATGCCCGCGAGCAACTGGATCTCCTCGCCGGCGATCTCAAGACGCTGATCGGCGCCTTTGTCGATCTCGCTGAGAAACATGCCGATGCGATCATGCCCGGCTTCACGCATTTGCAGGTGGCGCAGCCCGTCACCTTCGGCCATCATCTGATGGCCTATGTCGAAATGTTCCTGCGCGATCTCGACCGGGTTGGCGCGGCACGCGAACGGCTCAACATTTCGCCGCTTGGCGCGGCGGCGCTTGCGGGCACCGGTTATCCGATTGATCCTGAATACAGCGCGTCCAAGCTTGGCTTTTCTACCTCCTTCGCCAACTCGCTCGACGCCGTCTCCGATCGCGATTATGTCGTCGATGTCTGCAGCGCCGGCTCGATCATCATGGGGCACCTGTCGCGTTTCAGCGAGGAAGTCATTCTCTGGTGCACGCCGATGTTCGGTTTCATCGAGGTCGGCGATCAGTTCTGCACCGGTTCCTCGATCATGCCCCAGAAGCGCAATCCGGATCTGGCCGAGCTGGTGCGCGGCAAGGCCGCCCGCGTCATGGGCAATCTCGCCTTTTCGGCCGCGCTCATGAAAAGCCAGCCGCTTGCCTTCAACAAGGACCAGCAGGAATCGAAGCCGCCGCTGACCGATACGCTTGAGACCGTCCGCGCCGCCGTCAGCGTCACGGCGCAAATGATCCCGACCATCACGGTCAAGCACGCAAGGATGCTCGCGGCCGCTACTCAAGGCTATTCGACCGCAACCGACCTTGCCGATTATCTCGTCCGCGCCGGCGTTCCGTTCCGCGATGCGCACCATGCGGTCGCCGCAATCGTCGGTGCGGCCCGCGACAAGGCCCTTCCGACGCTCTCGGAGCTTTCCCTTGCCGAGATGCAGGCCTTTGCGCCTGGTATTCGCGAGGATGTCTTCGAGGTGCTGACGGTCGAGGGATCGGTTGCTAGCCGCGATCACAAGGGCGGCACGGCGCCGCGAAGGGTCCGGCAAGCCATCGAGACCGTGCGTCGGGCGATCGCCTGAGCGGATCGGTTGCCATTCCATCCACATGCTTTAATGCTTGCCGTTCGAGACAGCAAAGAAGCCGGGTAGGGAATGGAGCCAAGGTTCGATCACAACAGGTTGCCGCCGCTGCAGACCCTGCAGACCTTTTCCGTTGTCGCGGAAACGGGCAGTTTCACAGCGGCGGCGGCGGAGCTCAACCTCAGTCAGAGCGCGATCAGCCGCCAGGTGCAGCAGCTCGAGCATTATTTCGGCTGCAGCCTGTTCGAACGCCACACCCGCAAGGTGGCGCTGACGGAGCGCGGCATGGCGCTGATCCCGATCGTCGACGGATTGCTGGCGTCGCTGAAGACCTCGTTCGAGGCGACGCGAACGACAGTGCGCTCGCTGACCATCCGCATGCCGCCGACCTTCGCGCGCAAATGGTTCCTGCCGCGCCTGCCTGATCTCCACAGGCATCACGAGGACCTGAACATCAATATCGATACCGCCTGGTTCCTGAGGCCCACCTTTTCGGTCGGCGATATCGACATGCTGATCACCTACGGCAATGGTAACTGGCCCGGAATGGACGTGCTGCCGCTATTGCGGGAGCAGTTGACGCCGATGTGCTCGCCACAGTTTCTATCGAAACTGGGCGATCCGCCCGCGGTCAAAAACCTGCAGAACTGCGTTCTGCTGCATTCCAATCCGCGCCATAGCGACTGGACCCTTTGGCTGCAGGCCGAAGGCGTCTATTCGTTCCAGGCGGCCCGTCATCAAGTCTTCGACACGCAGGATTTCGCGATGACCGCTGCTGCGAGCGGCTATGGCGTGACGATGGGCGATCTTGCCTTTTCGCGCCAGGATCTCCAAAGCGGCGAGCTGGTCGCTCCATTCGAGCGGATTATCGACAGCGGCTACGGCTACTACGCACTCTGGCCGGCCCGCGCCGAAGCGCGCCAGAAAGTGCGCGCCTTTTCGGATTGGCTGAGGCACGCCTGCAGCGCGAGCTCGGACGGCTTTGGCGGAGATCGAGCCGGGACGTCATCGTAAGTTCCGTTTCCCGCGCGCGATGGAGCGACCTCAAAGCCTGGTTCATGCCCGGCCGTGCCACCCAAAAAAACGCATCGGCCGCTGGTTCTCCGAAGACAAGGGCAGGGGAGGGCCGAGGAGCGCAGGCGAACTGGGGATCATTGGTCTTCAGGGTATCTGTGATGCCGCATCCTTGTATTGAGGGAATGCCGATAGCCGCGAGCGAGCAGCTATCGGCGTCGGTCAGGAGAACCGAAAGGAAGGCGGGGAGCCCTTCCAGTGCCAGAACGAGGCACCATGCGGAAAGTTCCTGATGACCATTGAAAGAGGTGTGTTCCTCTATTTCCTCGCCAGCTTAGCGCATGGTCGCCGTTGGCCATTTCGCCGTCCGCCCAGGGACTTCGTCAATCGCCGACCTCATATTCCCCGGCGAGTTGTCTATCGAGTGGAACATTTTGGGAGCTTCTGAGTAGTTTGTTCAAGCCAGACATCTTTAACCCACGGACAAACGCGGAAACGGAACAATTCCGCCCAACGCGGAATTGAAACTGTTGAAAACTGTCCCTCGATTTGACGGAGAACGCCGTGCCAAAGGCCGCAAGAATTCCTGACGTTATCTCACCCGACGATCACGTCCTCACGGCAAAGGAAGCGCTTGAGGTTTCTTTTCTCAAGCTGGAGCAAGAAGTGGAGGTCCGCCTCGTCGCCGCGGCTCTACGTGCGGGATGGTCGGCAGACGAGGCGTTGGATGCCATCGATCAGCTCCGGGCGGAGGAAAACGGAGATTGAGGCGCGCGCTCGGGCTCGGCCCTCGCGGTCGGCGTTTAAATCACGTGGCCGTGTGATGAAAAAAGAGACCTGATATAATCCGGCGCCATCTGAATTCCGCTGGGTGCGGCGCCGGCGACTGTGTCCAAGATGTAGGTTCGAAAGGGAGGCTCCGCATGCGGAAGCTCCCTCCAGCGTTTAATCGCGATGCTCCGGCATTGCCTTCAGCTGGTCCTTTGTCCAAGACGTCACGCCATGGACATCGCCGCTTTCGTCACGCATGAAATCGAGATCGGTCACTCGAACGGACACCGGCTTCGCACCGATGCCAAGGAAGCCGCCGACATCAATTACGACGCTGCTGCTGCTGCCGGCTCCATGCACGTGGTCAACCGTACCGATCTTATGATCATCGGCGCCATAAATGGATGTGCCTTCCAGATTAGCTTGTGTGAGTTCTTCTTCGGTCAGTCGTATGTGGTTGCTATGATCCATGAGCGTTTCCTCCTTTTGCTTCCGAACGCCTATTGACCAGCGACGTGATGGTGTTGCGTTCGTGTTTATCCGTGTGCTGGGAGCTGACGTCACAAACCGCGACATCGTCTCCTCGATTAACATGAAGACCAACGACCGTGTAATCGCTTTGTTCCCGGATTGAGACTTCTGGCAAGCAATGGCTGCCCTTCATGCGCGCCAAAGCCGTTTAGGTGGCGGCCTCCACGCACCTCAAAAAGAAAGCAGGGCGTCTGGCCTCTTCAAAAACACTGATTTGCGTTTAACCACACTTCGAAACGCGGGCGTTTGCTCATAGTTGTTCCGCGATCCAGGAACTCGATCTCGTGATCGGGCGTTGTACGTCGTCAATTTGGTGTACGCGAGAGGTGAACGTGGTTGAGAGCAAGAAGCCGGCAGTGGTCAGTTCCGGCATTCCCGGGCTGGACGAAATTCTCCGTGGCGGTTTGCCCGCATCAAATCTCTATATTGTTCAAGGTGCGCCGGGGTCGGGCAAGACGACCGCAGCTTTACAATTCCTCCGCGCCGGTGCCGCGAACGGAGAGCGCTGCATTTATGTCAGCCTGTCTCAGACGAGGGCGGAGCTGGAAGCGATCGCCCTGTCCCACGGCTGGACGCTTGAGGGCATCCGGGTGGAAGAGCTCGCGGCCTCCGATTCGATCAAGGGAGCAACCGACCAGTCCATTTTTCAGACGGCCGAACTCCGTCTCGACGAGACAAGGAAGATGATCGAAACCGCGATTGAGGAACACAAACCGAGCCGATTGGTCTATGACTCACTGCTGGAAATACGGTTGATCACCGGCGATTCACCCCGCTTTCGTCGTGAGTTGATCGCCTTCAAGGCGTTTCTTGCCAAACGCGACATCGTGGCTCTGCTGCTTGATACCCAAACACCAGAGACCGATCGAACAGGCGAAGAGGTCGATGGCATCGCTCACGGCGTCATTCGTCTCGACAAATCGCTTGAGGAATATGGCGCGGTTCGCCGCCGCATCGAGGTCAGTAAGATGCGCGGTGTGCCTGTCGCGGACGGCTATCACGACATGGCGATCCGAGAAGGCGAGGGCGTGGTCGTGTTCCCGCGGATCATACCGGGCGCCGTGGCGAGAGCGATCGAGCCTCAGTTGATCAAGTCAGGTGTGGATACCCTCGATGACATGTTCGGCGGTGGGCAGGAAGCGGGAACAACCACGCTCGTCATCGGTCAGGCGGGTACTGGTAAATCAACCATGGCCTCGCTTTATGCGACTGCGGCCCTCAAACGAGGCGAGAGCGTAGGCCTGTTCCTGTTTGAGGAACGAATAGAGACTTTCTTCCGGCGTTCGGAGGGATTGGGAATGGATCTGCGCCAATTCCACGAAGATGGTCAGTTGATCATCCGGGATTTCAACCCGAATGAGATATCGCCAGGTGAGTTCGGTCAGATCGTGCAGCAAGCGGTGAGCAGTGAAAGGGTAAAAGTCGTCGTCATCGATAGCTTCACGGGATATCTGAATTCATTGCCGCATCGCGAAAAGGCGGTCCGAGACATCCAATCGCTCCTGAAATTTCTGGCGCGAGCTGGCGTGCTTACCATCCTTATAGTGGCGCAGCATGGTCTGCTCGGACAAGGGGTCGCTATTGATGTCGATGTAAGCTTTCTGGGCGACACGGTGCTTTTGCTGCGAATTACCGAGCATGAGGGTAGGCTGCGACGGAGCATTACCGTCGTGAAGAAACGGCACGGTCCACACGATCTCGACGTACGGGAATTGTTCATTCAAAGCTCCGGTGTCGCGGTGATCCCTTATAACCCCATTCCGGAGACCTAATCGCCCGTGGCCGCGAATGACAGCCATCTCGACTGGGTATTGGTAATCGCGCCTTATCGGCGCGACGCCGAACATTTGGAGATACTCTTAGCTCAGGAGGACGTCATTGCGCGGCGAGCGGAGGGCTTGGAACAATTGAGGGCGCTGTTGGCACAAACGCCCGGTGTCGTGGTTGCGACCCAGGAAGCACTCGATCCGGAGGTGCAGAAGGCGATCGGTCGCCACCTTGTCGAGCAGCCAGAATGGTCCGAGATGCCTATCCTTATCCTATTGGATCGGATGGTTCCTGCGACCCGCGTTCAGGCTGAGCTGTCAACCGTTTGGCCCCGCTCGCGGCAGCTCTACTATCAGCGTCCCGTAACGGCGCTCGAATTGCTGAGTGGCGTTCAATCGAGCCTTTTGGCCCGCCTGCGCCAACGAGACGTTCGGGATCACATCGAGCGCGAGCGCGAGCTTCGGCGTGAGCTCAACCATCGGGTAAAGAACATTCTTTCCAGCATTTCCTCAATCTTCCAGATGACGCGTCGGCGTGCGGTTTCGCTGGATGAGTTCGCCGACGATTTCGCCGGTCGGCTTGCCGCTCTTGCCAACGTACATTCCGCGGTATTCCAGGCGAATGGCGATGCAGCCGAGTTCTCTCATATCGCCGAATTGACCTTCAGCCCATATCGGGCGAAAGGCGCCGATCGCATTAGTTTCGCGGGACCGGAAATTTTGCTGAATGCCGAAGCCGCGACGACGTTGGCCTTGTGCTTCCATGAGCTCGCGACAAATGCGCTTAAATACGGTGCCCTCTTAAAACCAGAGGGCCGGATCAGTCTGAAATGGTCCGTCTCACAAGATGGGAACCTGGATCTCGAATGGCTTGAGAGAGGAGGTCCGCCAGTATCGGAACCCAAAAGGAGTGGATATGGAACACGCTACATCCGCTCGGCGTTATACAACCTCTTTGGCACGCCGCCCACCATCCTATTTCATCCACAGGGGCTACGCTGTACTCAAGTCGGTCCCCTTGCACGCGTGTCACCGAAGGACCTTTGACCTCCAGGAGGCCTTTTAGCCATGTCATCTTCGGCATATCCACTGCGCATATTCTGTCTTGAAGACAACCCGCTAATCATCTTTCAGCTTGAGGCCATGATTGAGGATTTGGGGCATATCTTTGCGGGGTCCGCCATGAGCTTCACCGACCTCGTCAAAAGACAGGATCTTGGCAGTATAGACGGAGCGCTAGTGGATATCGATCTCGCTGATGGACGCACTGGCCCTAATGCGGCTATCTGGCTTTCCCAGCAGGGGATTCCAAGTATCTTCGTCACAGGCCAGGAGGCGATCGCGGCGGAATATTCCCAAGCGGTGCTTGCAATTATTGGGAAACCGGTGGCCGAGATCGAACTCGCGGAAAAGCTGGAGCTGTTTCGGCACACCAACCGCAACCATGACCCAAGACGCTGACGATCGCTCGTCGACAGAGGAGCGTTCTTCGGTCGGTTCGAAAGCGGGCTCGTCAATGCCCCGGCGGCTGAAATCCGCCGTGTCTAGCAACCGTCGGGCTTGTCGGCTTTGCTTGGTATTCCCTTGGCACATCTAAGATCATAAGCAAGGCTCTGTTCGCCGAGGGGTGCATGGTTCGCCGGCACGAGGCTTGAGACCGTGTCCACCCACGAACTCTTCCCATACGCGCACTTTCACAGGCCTTTTCGGGGGCTTAGCCGGCGGGTGTTTCGCAATCCGTTACTGATCACGAACCTTGTCACAAGCAGCTAACTCGTGATTGCTCTGGATGGTAACCGAAGAGGAACATTCTCTTTACTGAGTAATTTTCCTTTCAGCTCATAGGAGCTCAAAATGGAAAGGAGAATGCTATGAAAACGAGACTTGTAGTTTCAGTTGCTGCCCTTGGCCTTCTGGCCGGTTCGGCCTTCGCGCAGTCTTCCACGGTAACCGGCGCCGCGGGCGGCGCGGTGACCGGAGCGGTTGTCGGCGGCCCTGTCGGGGCTGCCGTGGGAGGTGTGGCCGGTGCGATTGCCGGTACAGCGATCGATCCGCCGCCGGAGAAAGTGGTCACCTACGTTCAGGAACAGCCCCTGCCTCCATCCGAGGCCGTCGTGCAGGATCAGATCGTTGTGGGCCGCGCGCTTCCAGAGACGGTTGTCGTCACGCCGGTGCCGGATAATCCGACTTATGCGTACGCCGTCGTCAACCACAAACGCGTCATCGTTCAACCGAAAACGCGCAAGGTCGTTCGCATTCTCGAATAATGCCGAAAGGGCCTCCGAGAGAGGCCCTTTTCATTGCATTCGGTCAAGGTGGTGCGAGGCGGACTCAAGCTCGCGACCCTGGACCGACGGGAAACTTATGGAAGAATAGCGCCCGGTTGGCATCGAGCGCCGAGTGGAAGCCGTCGAACACCTCATTTGTCAGACCTTAGGGATTGGCTTCCGTCTTCAGCATCAAGGGAGGGACAGCGGAGACGAGGACGGCCTTGTTGCGGAACTCCGCTCATTCTCGGTAAAAGTCGCTGGTTCGGCTCCTCTCAAGAGCAAACATGCTCGGAGCATATTCCCTGAGAATTTCCATGAGCCCGTTACAGCCCACCCGGCTCGGCACAGCCGAACAGGATCGCTTGGCTCATTTGTCGGTAGCGTGCGGTGATTTCCTCTGGTGACGGTGCGAAAAAGCTTTGATTGGTCATGCGCGCAGACGCTCAGGCGGCTTATTCACATGTCGCCATCGTCAGCGATGCCAGCGTTGTTTTCGCCGAGCAGCGGTAATGCCTTGAAGCTGCGGCGACGTAATGCTGTTGCCCGATCTTACCCAATTGGTCGGCCAGGTCGGGATCGATGACAAGACCGCTCGACGTTATATCCGGCTATTTGACAATTGCTCATCATTCAGCTGCAAATTATCCCCGCATCGTGATCAGCGGCCGCAATACGCCAGCGACAATGATCTGGATTTCATCGCCGATACGGGCAGAATGGACGGGAGAGGCTCCCCAATTGGGAGGTTTGCGCCTTCAGCATGGCTAGGCTAGCGTAGGATAGGGCGATTGGACACCTTAGTGGAGATGAAACGATGTTCACTCACGTCATGATTGGAAGCAACGATTTGGAGCGAGCGAGAAGCTTCTACGACGCCACATTCGCTGCACTGGGAGGCAATCCCGGCGAGATGGACGCGAGAGGCAGGCTGATCTATACCCATGAGGGCGGCCGGCTCATGATCACGAAACCCATCGATGGCAAGCCGGCGACCGCGGCCAATGGCGGGACTATCGGCATAGCCGCCGCGACCCCCGACCATGTTCTTGCGTGGCATGCCGCCGGAACAGCACATGGGGGCATGGCGATCGAGAGCCCGCCCAAGGAGCGTCCAAACGGGTCATTCGTCGCATATCTTCGCGACCCGGACGGAAATAAATTGACCGCGCGGACTGCGCCGACGAAGTGAAGCAGGTGTCAAGCAGCGCCTAGCAAACGGCGTGATCGATGCTCAAGAGGCGAATAGGCGTAGGAATGTCGCCTTCCGGCGGACCTCCGTCATGGCGGCACCGCGCCTTCCCTTCAGCCATTCCAGTCACCTTGGCGATTTCCTGAAAGCCGTCGATCGGGTGAGCGCCGGCCCTCGCCAACTTGCCGATCGTTCCTAAACACAACGGCACATCGATAGTGTCGATGGTCGGACGTTTTGGCGCGTCTAATATGCCCTCTGGTCCGACCAAGAGTGCTCGCGATGGCGGGGAGCTCACTTTCGTGTTCCGATGTACCGGTCTACGAAAACATCCTTCCAAAGCCGGACACACGGCTCAGATCATACCCCACCGCCGATAGTCCGCCGTAAATTGCCGTCGCGACGCTGTCGTGTACGGGTATCCCATGTGCCGCTTCCAGTTGATCAACGAGCGAGGCGCCGGCGAGATTGGTACAAAATACAGCAATTGAATCAGGTTTTGACGGTGCAAGCTCGCCGACCATCTTGGAAATCTTTTCGCCTGTCACCTGACTGAAGCTAAAGTTGTCTCGAATGCCTAAATGCCGTTCGCAGATGATATCGACCCCCTCATTGGCGAAGGATTTCACGATCGCGACCTGGACGTCGTCGGTATACGGGGAAACCAAGCCGATCCTTTTCTCATTTCGCTTACGCATCACGTCAAAGAGGGCAAGCACCGATGTCGACGCCTTCACGCCCGTTGCCTTGGTGATGCGCTCGCATAGGTGACGATCGCTGTCGAGGCCGAGCCAGCCGGCACTGGTGCCGTTCCAGACGATGACATCGACCTTGGCGTCGGCCAGCAATTCGGCAGCCGCCATCATCGGACGATCGTCGAACTGGCTCAGTAGTGCGGCGTCGAGCCCGATTGCAGTGACCCGGAACCGGGAGAAATGCGCCGTCACGTCGGGCAGTTTCTGGAGCATCTGCATGGTCACGGGTTCGAGGACGGTATTGGAGGATGGGGTCAGCATCCCGATGCGAAGCGGTTTCACGGGTGTTTCCTGATGGTAGGGTTGATTATGCATGGATGGGCGGGCGGCCAATTTTCGGCAGAACCGTCTCGAAGGCCGCGGCCGCTGAAAGCACCGGCGCGTCAGCGAGATGGGGACCAATGATCTGCAGACCGATCGGTAGGCCATTGACGAGGCCACATGGTACGCTGGCGGCCGGCTGACCGGTCAGATTGAAGGGCGAGGTGAAGGGGCACCATTCGTAAGGGACAATGGGCTTGCCGTCGATTGTCGACGGGCCATCCTGGTCCTTGGGGAAGGCAGTGACCGAGAGAGTGGGCGTCAAGATGAAATCGCAGCCGCTCATCACCTTTGCTATTTCATCGACGAAGGCCTTACGGGCGGTGATGGCATTCGTGGCATCCTCGAAAGGCCGTGACTCGGCAAGCAGATCTGTCACCGCCTTGGAGACGGGAAGCGGCTTTTCCGCGAGAAGCTTGCGCATGCCGGTCAGGTCGGTTTCGAGAGCGACCATGGTCTTGAATGTCGCGTGCACGGCGATTTCAGGCGGAACGCCGACCACCAACTCCAGTCCGCAGGCCTCGGCAACCAGCGCTACTGCCTTGTCCGTCGCATCCTTCAGTGCCTGTTCGATCGCCTGGTCATGCCAGGTCGGCCAGTAGAGCACCTTCGTGCCGGGGGGCAGTGGGGCGATGCTGGTCCAGTCGAGATCGGCACAGGGTATGGACCAGCGGTCGCGAGGATCGGGGCCGGCGATAACGGAGAGCATGAGCGCTGCGTCTGCAACGTCACGGGCGATGGGGCCGATATGTTCGATCGATTCCCAGCCCGAGACGCCTGGAAGCGAAATGTCGCGGCATCCCGGCCAAAGCGGTACGCGGCCCATCGCCGCCTTTATGCCGACCAGGCCGGACAGAGCCGCTGGCAGACGCACCGAGCCTCCGCCATCGCTGCCGATGGCGATGGGGCAGATACCGGCCGCCACGGCTGCCGCCGAGCCCGCGCTGGAGCCGCCTGGAGATCGTTCGGTGTTCCATGGATTGCCGGTGGCCGGAAACAGCAGATTGTTGCCATGCGCGCCAAAGCCGAACTCGGAGACATTCGTCTTTCCGAGAATAATGGCATCGGCCGCTCTCAGCCGTTCGACGACGATGTCATCAGCATCGGGGACATAGTCGGCATAGAGGTTGGATCCGAAGGTGGTTCGTATGCCCTTCGTCAGAACCAGATCCTTGATTGCGACCGGAACACCGGCGAGAGGGCCAACCGGTTCGCCACGGGCGATCCTGCCATCAAGCGCGTCGGCGGTCGCATAGGCTTCTTCGCGCGCAAGTGTCGCGAAGGCATGGATGATCGGCTCGACCTTGTCGAGAGCCATGAATGCGGCGTCCAGTATCTCGCGGGCCGAAACCGCGCCGGACGACACGCGCTGCGCGATCGTGCGGGCTGACAGGGTCGGGTATTCTTCGATAGGCATGGGATCCTCCTGCTATGAGAACGTTTCGTGCCGTGGCGATGCCGGGCGTGCGCTTGCCAGCAGCGAACGTTCGAGCGCTGCCGAAAGGCCGATGGACGGTTTCGGGTCCGGTCGGCGAAAGCTGCCGGCGGATGCCTTTTTCGGATTGAGGGCAACGAGAAGCTCGGCCTGTTTGACGGCGGCGACGACGGATTCCACCACCGGCACCGGAATTCGGTCGCGAACGCGTGCCGCGAGGCCCGCAAGCGGCGCACCGGCAAGGATGATGGCGTCGGCGCCATCGTCTTCAATGGCCCTGAGCGCCAGTTCGATCAGCAGCCCTTCCTTTTCGTCTTGTATATTGGCCAGCGATGCGAATGGTCCATCCAGAAGCCGGATGCTTGCCAGCCTGTCGAGAAGGCCATGCATTGCCACGCATTCGCGAAACCACGGTCCGAGCGCGCGCGAAAAGGACACGATCGAGAAGCGCTGGCCGAGCATGCAGGCGCTGAGCATGGCGGCTTCGGCAAGGCCGATCACCGGGACCGGCATCAATTCCCGTGCGCCGGCGAGGCCCGGATCGCCGAATGCGGCGACGATGGCGACATCGAAAGTGCCTTCCCGTTCCGCCAGGACATCCAGGACGATGCCCGATGCGATCACGGCTTCCGCCCGTGTGGCGATATAGGGAACGCCGCGGGGCGCGGTCACGGGAATGAGCGTCGATCCGGCCGAGAGGAAGGGGTTTGCTGCCTGGACCAGAAGGTCCGTTACGTCAGTCGATATGTTGGGGTTGAAGAGCAGAATTCGGGTCATGATGGATCGCCTTCAGCCGCGCGATGACAAGCCACCAGATTGCCGTCGCCGCATGGTGTCAGGGGCGGCATGGACTGCGTGCAGGCCGGGAGTTCCACCGGGCAGCGGCCGGCGAAGCGACATGCGTTCGGGTTCGGATCGATCGGACTGGAGGCTGAACCTTCGAGCTTCGTGCGCTCGGAATTCCTCCGTTCTGGATCAGGAATGGCGTCGATCAGCGCCCGAGTGTAGGGATGGCGCGGATTGAAGTAGACGGACTTTGAGGGTCCGAATTCGACGATTCGTCCGAGATACATAACCGCGATCTTGTCGCAGAGAAGCCGGACGACGTTGAGATCATGAGATACGAAAAGATAGCTCATGTTTCGCTGCTTCTGCAGTTTCGACAGGAGATTGAGGATGAGCGACTGAACGGAGACATCGAGTGCTGATGTCGGTTCGTCGAGAACGAGAAGCTTCGGATTGACGGCGATTGCCCGCGCGATGCCGACGCGGGCTTTCTGGCCGCCCGACAGCTGGTGCGGATAGCGGCTGCCATATTCCCGCGGCAGCCCGACATCGTCCAGCGCTGCAAGCACCCGGTCGGCGATCTCCCTGCCGGTGCCGCCAACGAGACGCTTCAGTGGATCGGCGATCGCCTGAAACACAGTGAAGCCCGGATTGAGGCTTTCCGTCGGATCCTGAAACACGACCTGGATGTCCCGTCGCAGAGGCGATCCGCCGAACGCCTTTGCCGGAATCTTTCCGACTTCGACGCCGGAGAGCCTTATCCCGCCTTCCGTCGGATCGATCAGGCGGGCGAGCACCCGGGCGAGCGTCGATTTTCCGCAACCGGATTCGCCGACGAGACCAATGCATTCGCTCTCAGCTATTGTCAGGTCGACCTGGTCGACGGCGTGAAGCATTTTCCGGCGGAAGGTGCCGACGGGATAGCGTTTCGACAGACCGTGGATTTCAATGAGTGGCGAGGAGAAAGCGCTCATAGCGGGTGCCTGCAGCGGACGGAGTGATCACCACCGATCGGGCGAAGCGGGATCGGTGCGGTTTGGCAGTCCGGCTGTCGCCGGTCGCAGCGATGCAGGAATCTGCAGGGCGGAAGCTCGCCTCGCAGATCGGGCAGGCTGCCTGGGATAGAGGCCAGGTGCTCAAGCTCCGTCTCCGCCGTGGGCGTCGCGGCGAAAAGCCCTTTCGTATAGGGGTGTGCGAGATGTGATTGCAGTTCACCGGCCGGTGCGACTTCCACTATATGGCCGGCATGCATCACGACGATACGGTCGCAATATTCCCCGGCAAGGGCGAGGTCATGAGTGATCAGGATGGCCGACATTCTGGTCTCCCGGACAAGGTCGCGGATCAGATCCATGACGACCGCCTGGGTCGTGACGTCGAGCCCTGTCGTCGGTTCATCGGCGATCAGCAATGACGGAGAGCAAGACAGCGCCATGGCGATCATCACGCGCTGGCACATTCCGCCTGAGAGCTCGAAGGGGTAGGCTTCATAGCGTCGCTCGGGATCCGGGATGCGGACGCGGGCAAGGGCGGCAATGGCCGCGGCCTTGGCGTTTGCCCGGGAGACCGGGCCATGCCGCCGCAACACATCCTCGATCTGCCGCCCAACCCGCATGATCGGGTTGAGGGCGGTGCGTGGGCTCTGGAAGATCATCGACAGCTCGCGACCACGAATGGATGCGAGCGGCGAGGTCGGGCCGGCCAGATCGATCCCCCCGAATTCTATCCTATCCGCCTTGATCGCGGCATTGTCGTCGAGCAGCCCCATCAGGGCATAGGAAAGCACGGATTTGCCCGATCCGCTTTCGCCTACGATCCCGAGGATCTCTCCCTTTGGAAGGGAGAAGCTGACATCGTTGAGAACCTTCACGGTGCCCGATCGTGTCAGGAAATCGACGTTCAGGTTTTTTACTGAAAGCAGAGGTACGCTCACGTGCGCCTCCTTGGGTCGATAATGTCTCTCAGGCCGTCGCCGATCAGGTTGAAGCAGAAGACTGTGATGACCAGTGCCGCGCCGGGAAAGACGAAGGTCCACCACTCGCCGGAGAAGATGTAGGAGGCGCCCTCCGAGACCATGATGCCCCATTCCGGCGTTGGAGGCCGCACGCCGAGACCGATGAAGGAAAGACCGGCCGCGTTGAGGATCGCCCAGCCGAGATTAAGGGATCCCTGGACCATCATGGTCGGCAGGATATTGGGCACGATGTGAAACGCCAGCAGCCTGAACGGACGATTACCGCCCATTCTCGCCGCCTCGACGAAGGTCATGTCGCGGCGGACATTGACCTCGCTTCGAGCGAAACGGCTATAGAACGGCAGATTGATGATGGCCGTCGCCAGCACGATGTTCTCGACGCTGTTGCCAAGGGCGGCAACGATGCCCATCGCCAGGACGAAGAGCGGAAACGCCATGATCGTATCCATGAAGCGGCCGATGATGGCATCCGTCCAGCCACCGAAATAGCCGGCGATCGCGCCGGTCGCCGTCCCGAAGACGAACGACAACGCGACGGCGCCGATCGCCATGCCGATGTCGAGCCGCGTGGCGATGGCAACCCGGCTGAGGATGTCGCGGCCTAGCGCATCGGTTCCGAAAGGATGCGCCAGGCTCGGCGCCTTCAGGGCCGCGGCCGGCTCCACCGCCAGCGGATCATAGGGTACGAGCCAGGGCGCCGATACCGAAACGAGGACGAAGAACAGCAGGATCAGAGCTGCGGCCAGCGTTAGCTTGTTTTCGCCGGCCATATGCCTGATATCTCGCCAGAAGGTGCTGGCCTGCATGTTTGATGAGGTGGTTTCAGCCATCGTAGCGAACCCTCGGATCGATCACGGCCGCGGCGAGGTCGACCATGAGGTTGAGGAGGATGTAGAGGATTGCCATCATCAGCACGAAACCCTGGACGGCGGCATAATCCGACGTGATGACGGCATTGACGGCATAGGCGCCGATCCCGGGCCAGGCGAAGACCTGCTCGACCAAGACATTGGCGCCGAGCAGGAAGGAAAAGACCATGCCGAGAATATTGATGACGGGCAGCATCGCGTTGCGTAGGCCGTATCCGTAGACGATCCTGGTTCGAGAGAGGCCCATGGCGCGCGCGGTGCGACAGAAATCGCTGGAAAGCGAAGCCAGCATGGAGGCGCGGGCGATGCGGGCGATCGGTGCTAGCGCGAACAGCCCTAACGAAATGGATGGAAGCAAGAGCTGAGAGAGGGAGGCCCAGAATGCCTGGATGTCGCCCGCCAGCAACGTGTCGACGAGATAGAGCCCGGTAATCGTCGGCGGTATCGAAAAATATGTGTCGTTCAGGCGACCGAGCGGTTCCGGCGCGATGCCAAGCCTGAAATAGAAGACATAAACCAGTCCCAGGGCGACGAAGAAAGTAGGGAAGGCTGCTCCGACAGAGACGATGACGCGGCAGAGATGGTCGATCGCCTTTCCCGGGCGTGTCGCGGCCGCGATGCCGAGCGGCAGTCCGATCAGCATGGCGAACATAAGTGCGCAGAGCGTTAGTTCGATCGATGCCGGCAGTCGCGTGACAAGATCCTGAAACACCGGCTGGCCGCTGGAGAGCGAAGTGCCGAGATCTCCATGAAGAAGGCGCGAGGTGTAATCGCCGAATTGATACCAGAGTGGTTTGTCGAGCCCGAGAGCCTTGCGAATCTGGGCAATGCTTTCGGGCGTTGCGGAGGATCCGGCATAATAGACAGCCGCATCGCCGGGCAGCGCCCGCGCCAGCAGAAACGTGACGACGACAACGCCGATGATGCTGGGGATCGCCGTCGCGATCCGCTTTGCAAAATTCAGGGCAATCTTCATGAACTCAATCTCCGCGCATCACGTTCCTAAGCAATTGGCCGATACGGGTTAGATGCCGGGGAGGTGCCGTCGAGGACGCCCCGGCCTCCGCGCTATTCTTTCGAGATCGACTTCAGGTCGAGGTGCGTGTGAAACCAGTAAACGTAGCCTTTGACGTTCTTCTGCATTGCGATGTCCGAATACAAATGGGCAACGGGCACGCGCGGCACGTCGTCCATGGCGATGGTGTTCATCCTGGTGATGATCGCGTCGTAGGCCGCGGGATCGCTTTCGAAGCGGGCCTGTTCAATCAGCTTGTCCAGTTCGGGATTCGAGTAGTTGGCCGTGTTGAACACGCTGTTGTTCTTGCCGTCATAGGTCCAGAAATAGAAGTATTCCGGATAGTCCAGCCAGCCGTAGAAATAGTTGATGTCCATCGGCATGCTCTTCGAACCCATCTTGGCGAACCATTCGGAGCCGGGCACCTTGTGAATCTCGATGGTGATGCCGATCTTCTTCAGCTGTTCCTGGATCAGCAGCGCCATCGGCTCCTGAACGGTCGTCTGGCTCATGTCGATATAGAGGTCGGACTTGAAACCGTCGGCATAGCCGGCGTCCTTCAGAAGCGCCTTGGCCTTGTCAAGATCGGTATTGTACTTGGAAGCAACCGGCCACTTCGGTGGGAAGGGTGTTGCCGTATCGGCGCCGAAGAGAGGTTCGCCGCGCTCGTAGAGCGCCTGCTTCATGATGCTGTCATAGGGAAGGGCATAGGCGATCGCCTGGCGGACGCGCTTGTCGTCGAAAGGCTTCATCGAGACATTGAGGTCGACGTTGAACTGCTCGTTCTGCATCAGCGTGCCGATGACGTTGACCTTGCCGGCGGCTGCAAGCTCGGCATAGTCCTTCGGCGGCAATCCGACGGAGACGTCGACATCGCCCTTTTCCAGTAGGGCACGACGGGTTCCTGGCGAGGCGATCTCCCGAAGGACGACGCGCTTCAGCGCCGGCAGGGCGCCGGATTTCCAGTTGTCGAAGCGTTCGAAGACGATGCGGTCGCCGCTCTTCCAGCTGCCGATCTTGAACGGGCCGCCACCAGCATCGTTAAGTGAGGTCCATTTGAGCGCCCACGGGTCGTCAGCCGTTGCATGCTGGAGGGCGAGCTTCTTGTTGACGACATACGGAACCGGGACCGCAAGGTCTGGCAGTGTGAGCTTGTCGGCCACAGCGAGGGTGATCTTAAAGGTATGGGGGTCGATAACGGAGAACTGCTTGGGATCGGTCAGCGAGCCGGCCGCCATCTGCACCGTCGGAAAGCCGCCGACAGAGACGGCGCGGTCAAATGACCATTTGACGTCCTCCGCGGTCACCGGCGAGCCATCGTGGAAGGTGGCGTCTTCACGCAGATGGAAGATCAGAGTTTTGCCACCGTCCTGGATTTCCCAGCTCTTTGCCAGCTCGGGCTCGATCTTGGTCGCGTCGTACATGACCTTGCCATCCGGCAGGGTCTTCGTTCCATGCGTTATCAGCCGATCGTAGAGTTGCCACGAGGCCATCTGACTGAATTCATTCGCAGCAGGCGCCATGGCGTCGAGCGAGTTCGGGCCATGCTCCGCGACTTCGATCAGGACGTCTTTCGGGGTTTCTGCGTGGGCGGAGCTATTAAGCAGACCAAGCGACAAGGTCGCTACGATCAGAAGGGATGTGCGGGAGCGGCAGGCTTGCATGCGAGCGATCGCGGATTTGCTTTTGGCCATGTTGGCGAAACCTTCTGCTGGTGTGACGGACAAACATGACTTGCAAGCAATATGCCAAATCATAAATTATTGAAAATATTATATATATTTACAAAGTGCATTATTTATGTAATTTATCTGCATGCCCTCAATGTGGTCAGGATGCTTTAATTTTAGTCATCAAAGTGACTTGCTTAATTGCTGCTCAGTTGGATATCAGTGAGGCAGGCGCGACAATCATGCCCAAGGAAGCGGCCATGGACGAAGACGACGATCCGGCGACGAAAGCACCATATGCGGTGGCCATAAAGCGCGCCTCGCTGCATCATCACGTAGTCGACAAGTTGCGTGAGATGGTCAGCCGTGGCGACCTGCCTGCCGGCGAGAGATTGAATGAAGTCGCTCTTGCTCAGGCGATTGGTGTTTCTCGAACTCCCATGCGCGAGGCCGTGAAATTGCTCGCGTCCGAGGGGCTGCTTGAGCTTCTGCCAGGGCGCGGTGCCCGGGTCCGGCAGTATTCGGCCGAGGAGCTGTTGGATATGTTTGACGTCCTTGGCGCGCTCGAGCGACATGCGATCGAGATCGCGGTCTCCAGGATGACGCCAAGGGCGCTCGCGGAGATCGAGCGCTTGCATCATCAGATGGGCGAGGCCTATGCGAAGCGTAATCAGAAAGCGTACTTCAAGGCGAACCAAAAGCTCCATGCGCTGATTGTCGAGTTGGCGGCCAACCCGGCGCTGACAGCTACGCATACGACCCTGACCAAGCAATCGGTGCACAACAGACACCAAACACTGATTTCGGAGCAGCGATGGAAGGAGTCCGTGGCCGAGCACCAGGCCATCTTCGATGCCATCATAAGGGGAGACGTGTCGCAGGCGGGGCTTTTGATGCTGGATCATAGCCGTAAAACCGGAGCCGCCGTAGTGGATGCCGCGCGCGCCGCAAATGAAATCAGGATAGGAAGTGGTCGATGAACGCGCTTGATCTCGTCATCAAGAACGCCAGGGCGGCAACGGCCTCTGATGTCTACGATGTTGAAAAGGCGGAAAGATCATTCAGATCGGTCAAAACCTTGAAGGCGGGGCGCGTATCATCGATGCGTCCCGAAAATACCTCCTTCAGGGCGGCATGGACAACCATGTTCGCGTCTCTCAACGAGCGGGAAAGGGCATCGTCATGGCCGACAATTTCGAAAGCGGCACCTTGTGCGCATTGTTCGGCGGCAAATACGACGACCATGCCATTTTGCCTTCTGGAGAAAGGGCAGTCGCTTCGCAAAGCACTCACCACTCGGGTCTTGTCGCGAAACGGAATGACAACTCATCCGCGGCACGATCCTTTCGACGCAGGCTGCCCTTCCGCATCTCGGCCCGGGGGGAGTGATCACGATCGGCTCAGCCGGTGCGGATCGGATCGTCGGCGCGACGGGCACGGTTTACTTCATGACGAAATCGGCGCTGCAGTCTTTCACCCGGGGCTTAGCGCAGGAACTGGGACCGCGCGATATCACGGCCAATCTGATCCAGCCAGGTTCGACGGATACCGAGATGAACCCGGCGAATGGAGACTATTCTGAATTCCAGCGTAACCTCATCCCATTGGGCCGATATGGGGCGCTTTCGGACATCGCGGCGGCCGTCGCGTTCCTGGCTAGTCCCGCGGCAAGGCAGGTCACGGGTGTGATCCTTAACGTCGATGGCGGTTTGAACACCTGACCGCGGCGGTTCCTTCATGATGGTTGGCGACGCTTGCCTCTGAGCGACAAATCTTCCCGCTTGGTCGTCGCCAGGCATCTCATCAAACGTTGCTTGGGACTCGGCGGGACATCGTCTCGCTCCCCGCGATAGCACTCCCGCTGATGGTCTAGGCAGCCGCGAGACCGCCAAGTAGTCATGCACTCAAACATGCTTAGGGCGTGATTTGGCTGATCCTCCAATATGGTTAAGCGGCTGGCGTTTGGCGATTAGGCCGTTATTGCAGATTTCTATCTGAAAAGGACCAATCGCGCATTTGCGTCAACTCAAAGAGATACTTTCAACTTTTCGGAATACTTTGTCTTTCTTGGCTAACGCAGGAAAGATGAAGCAAAACGGGTTAAATCGAGACCATGGACGACATTAACCGGGTGATCAAAAATCCCCTGTGTTTTTAGGGGAAAGCGTTAATCCTGTTTCAACAAAACCGGGCTAACTTTTCTCCTGATTGGGCAGGGCATGATGCGCCTGTGATCGAGCGGCGTCTCGATGGCTCACGGACTGCTTTTCTTTTAGAAATTTCACCTCGAGAGCTCCAGAAATACGGGTTTCGGCGAAACGGGTTAGCGTTACGGCACCCTGAACGTAGGTGAGCAATTATGATTTTTTCTCTTCGCAATATACTTGTTGGAATTTTCCTTTTTCTCAGCATCGCTCTATGTGTGCTGACGGGATCTTCGACGCTTGATGCCTATCGCGATGCTGGCAAGTATGCCGACGTCTCGAAGTTCACCATGCTCGACCGCGCGCTCTTCCAGACACTCGCCAACTTCCGCAACGAGCGAGGTGACGGCTCGTCGCTCGCCAAACTTGAGCTTGGCTCGCAAGATGCAACGCTCGCCTTGTTGAAAAAGGACAGGGGCATCGTCGACCAATATATGGGTGACGCAAAATCGGTCTTTGCAGATATCGATGACCAGACGCTCAAAGCCCCGATTGCCGACGTCATGAACGCCTATGATCGGGTAGTTGCATTTCGCTCAAAGCTCGACAGAGAAGTCGCCAAGAAGCTTGCTGATCGCGATCCGACACTGCAGGCTACGACGCTGGACCTCGGTCAGCAGCTCTTGACCGCGTTGGAGGCAGGTTCGACCGCCATCGAAAGCCGGATCCGCACGAGTGATCCCTCAATGACGGCACTCATTCAGATCCGTGCACTGACATGGTACACGCGCGCAACGGCTGGGGCTGCAAACCTGTTGTTCGTCAACACGCTCGCCTCCGGAGAGGCGATGAAGCCCGAGGACGTCAGCAAGATCCAACAATTCGATTACACTGCGAATTTCACCTGGGAACAGATCGGCACTCTGGTCAATCATCCGTCGACGCCACAGGTCGTCAGAGACGCCTATAAAGTCAGCAGCGCGACCTTCTTCAACGGTGATTTTGCAGCAAAACACAGTGCATTGCTTGCGAAGTTCGCAACTGGTGAGAAGAAGGCCATGCCCCTTGACGACTGGCGCCCGCTTGGCAACGCCGCCCTTCTGACCATCACGAACACCGCCGCGGCAGCCGCAGACGGCATGGTCGCGAACGCATCCGCCAGCGAGAACGATGCGTTCGTCAGCTTGATCGTCTACGGGCTTACTTTCCTTGTTTCCGTGGTTCTGAGCATTACGGGCATCTGCGTTATCATCTTTCGGGTCACCAGGCCGGTCGGGGCGCTCACTCATTCCATGACTGACCTCGCTCAAGGCAACCTCTCGGTCTCGATCAGTGGCGTCGAACGGCGTGATGAGATTGGCGCCATGGCGCGTTCCGTACAGGTTTTCCAGCAGGCAGCCCTGCGCAACAAGGCGCTTGAGGCTGAAGCCGCCGAGGCACGTATTACATCGGAGAATGAACGCGCCGAAGTCCAGCGGCGCGCCGAGGCGGAGGCCGAAGAGAAGTTGCTGCAGGCCACCGGTGCGCTTGCGACAGGACTTCGTCATCTGGCATCCGGCGACCTGAGCTGCGAGATCGAAACGCCGCTTGCAGCGCAGTTCGAAGCTCTGCGTCACGACTTTAATTCATCGGTCAGCCAGCTGCGCGCTGCCATGTCCCAGGTCGGCCAGGCTGCATCACTCGTCAACAGCGGCAGTTACGAGATTTCGCAGGCTTCCGATAATCTTTCCAAGCGCACGGAGCAGCAGGCCGCCTCGCTGGAAGAGACGGCAGCTGCGCTGGAAGAGGTTACGGCCAATGTTCAATCGACCTCCAAGCGGGCTGGCGATGCACGTGACTTGGTGCGCGGTGCTCGATCGCGAGCGGAAAACTCCAGCCAAGTCGTCAGCAATGCAGTCAGCGCCATGGGCAGAATTGAGCATTCGTCCAAGCAGATCAGCCAGATCATCAGCGTGATCGACGAGATCGCTTTCCAGACCAACCTGCTTGCGCTCAACGCCGGTGTCGAGGCTGCGCGCGCGGGCGAAGCCGGGAAGGGCTTCGCTGTTGTAGCCCAGGAAGTTCGCGAACTGGCCCAGCGTTCTGCCAATGCCGCCAAAGAGATAAAGGCCCTGATCGGCAATTCCGAAGCTGCCGTCGGCGAGGGCGTGAAACTCGTCAACGACACTGGCGAGGGCCTCGCAGCTATCGCCGACTTGGTCCTGCAGATCAATCAGCACATGGATGCGATTGCCACCGCCGCTCAGGAACAGTCCATGGGGCTGTCGGAGATCAACAGCGCCGTCAATCATATGGACCAGGCGACGCAGCAGAATGCCGCCATGGTCGAAGAGATGAACGCCGCCGGCGCAGGCTTGGCCGAAGAGAGCAAGCGTCTTGGCGAGCTTCTGAGCGCATTCCGCACAGGCGAAACCGAGCGCATGGAGCCGCGGGCGAGGCCCCCGGCCCGGCCTGCCTCAGCCCCGACAGCAGGCCGGCTTGCTGCACGCCCCGCTCCTGTCACGCAAGGCAATGCTGCGCTTAAACATCTTCAGCAGGAATGGTCGGAGTTCTGATTGGTTTGATGTGAGGAGAGGCACCGCGGCTCTAGCGCGGTTCAAGAAGCAAGGATTGCCCCGGACGTTTTGTATGGGGCATTTTCGTTTGGCCAATTCAGTGTTCATGTGTGCCGAGATTCACCCATCTCTGCATTGCACCGTGACCTCTGCGAATGCCGATATCTCTAACTCATCAATGGGTTCTCAGCCACTTATTGGATCAGCTTAACGCAAATCTCGGTCAACGCGCCGTGAAGTTTAATGCCCAAGGTGAATAGCGGAGCAGTCGACTACTCGCGCCACGCGGTGCAGGAAAAGGAGGCAGGGATGATCGAGTGGTTTGACATCATCCACCGTCTTGACGTCCGAGCAAGACCTTGCTCTTCAGCGGTGCGAATGACATCGGTCTCTTGAGGCGCCATGCTGACCGAATCCCGCAATGGACGCTTGTAAGGTTCCGTTCAAGAGCGAGACGTTCAGGGTTTGAGCAACAATTAGCTGCCTGCTCATCGTGCCGGAGAGCATTCACACTTGATCACCAGCCGATATGAGGAACCTTGCCGCGAAAATCCACGCGACACGGACCAGCCACTTCATTCAATCTTTGGTTTCCGGATTCTGACGACGATCCTTTTTGTCGATAAGGCTCCTTTCGACCGGCTCATCGCTTCCTTGCCGCCATATTATCAGGAGTAGGAAGTCCCTATCCAGCGGTCCGCTCCGTGGCGAACTTCTGAAAAGGTTACTTTAAAAGATCCGCTGAGCGATATAGCAGTACTTATCAGGACTAGCTTGATGTATACTTTCTCACTGACGTTGAAGATCAACGCCTAGCGGTATGTATCAAGACAGATAATAAAGGTAGTTGTATTTTTTGATAATTTGGAAATAGATTTCCATGGATCGACATATTTTGACGGATAATTAAGCACAATCCCACATCCTTCTCTTGAGGAAATCTTGGGATATGTTCCATGGCATCGATCCAGCAGAAAATCATCCTTGCAAGCGTGGCAATCTTTGTAATTGCGGGCGGCGCGACTGGTGTTGGCATATGGTCCGCCTCGACCCTGACGCAGAATGCCGAGAAAATAGCAGGGTCGGCTCAGGTGCTGCGTAATCACATGCAGGCAGATATGATGCATGACGCTTTGAGAGCGGATGTGCTGGCTGCGTTGCTCGCATCCGATCCCGCATCCGGCATTGGCTTTGAAACGGTCAACTCGGATCTTTCGGAACATGTCACGTCGTTTCGCGAGATGATCAAGGCCAACAAGGCGCTCGCGACGGATCCGGACACTCAAAGGGTGCTCGCCGGTGTGGAACCTCCGTTGCTGAGCTATATCGGCAACGCAACCAAAATGGTCGCGGCGGCTGAGAAGGATCCGGCAGGCGCGTTGAAGGCATTGCCCGATTTCATGAAGCAATTCTCCGCTTTGGAAACCGCGATGGAGGAGGCGGGTGATCAGATACAAAACGTATCGGAGTCGATCTCGACAGAAAGTGCGCGCACAGCAGGTTCCATACGCAGCATCATGCAGGGGCTCCTAGGGCTGACGGTGCTGTTCTCCATCATGCTCTTCGTGTTGTTCCGCAGGACCGTGTCCAAACCCATCCTGGCGCTTTGCGCCGATATGGCCAAGCTCGCGGGTGGTGAGACCAATATCGTTTGTACCGGCATCGGTCGAAGCGACGAAGTAGGGACGATGGCGCAGGCTGTTGAAGTATTCCGAAAAGCAGCGATCGCCAAGGGCCAGCTCGAAGCGGACGCGGCAAGGGAACGTCAGCAGGCGGAAGCCGACAGGATCGCCACTCAGCGGCAGGCGGAAACCGATGCCGCGGACCGTTTGCGAGTCGCGACATCCGGTCTTGCCATGGGACTTAAGAGGTTGGCTTCCGGGGATCTTTCCTTCCAGCTCGATGAGCCATTCGCTCCGGATTTCGAAGCTCTTCGACACGATTTCAATACGTCATTGCAGCAATTGAGCAGCACATTGCACGCGATTGCCGAGAGTATTGTATCGATTGACAGCGGTACGCAGGAGATCTCTTCCGGAGCCAACGATCTTTCCCGCCGCACCGAGCAGCAGGCGGCATCGCTTGAAGAGACGGCCGCCGCTCTCGATCAGATTACGGTCAATGTAAGCAACTCGAGCAATCGGACGGAAGAAGCGCGAGCGGCAGCGACTGCCGCCGATCATAGCGCAACCCGGTCGGCTGATGTCGTCAGCAGGGCCGAGGAAGCCATGCAGCGCATAGAAAGTTCCTCCCAGCAGATTTCCAATATCATCGGCGTGATCGATGACATTGCCTTCCAGACTAACCTATTGGCGCTCAATGCCGGTGTGGAAGCGGCGCGCGCCGGCGAAGCCGGTAAAGGATTTGCCGTCGTGGCGCAGGAAGTGCGGGAATTGGCGCAGCGCTCCGCGGCCGCGGCAAAAGAGATCAAGGCGCTGATCAATGCTTCTTCGTCCGAGGTCGATGGTGGAGTGAAGCTGGTGCGTGAAACGGGTGTCGCATTGAAGGAAATCGGTGAGCGCATCTCGGGCATAAACCAGCACATGAACGCCATCGCCGCATCCGCCAAGGAGCAGTCGACAGGCCTTGCCGAGGTCAATGCGGCAGTCAATACGATGGATCAGACGACGCAGCAGAATGCGGCGATGGTCGAGCAGTCGACGGCAGCCTCCGCCGCACTTGCCGCTGAGGCCAGCAAGCTGCGTGAACTCGTATCTCAATTCCGCCTCGACGCCGCGGCCTCCGCCAGCTCGGCAGTCTTGCGACAAACCGCGCGCGCCATGGCTGAGCCATCGCGTCGCGCTTCCGCCGAGCCGGTCGCGCAAACGGCCCGTAGATCGGCTGCCGTTAGCGGTCGAGTCGCTTCCGATTGGAAAGAGTTTTAAGCAAGCCATGGGGCGTAATGGCCAAGGGGCTGTTTGGGATCTTTTCACATTCCCAGTTGGGTTAGAAGCGGAAAGCAGACAACTAGCTCTAGATGGACCATCTCCGGCAGGCTAGCTTCCTGCTTCACCAAACGGGAGCATTGCGCGGGCAATAGGCAACAATAGGGTCTCTATTGCCTCTCAAGTGCTGACAACCTGTACTGTCCATACGGCCGCCGCTGATCGGAACGGTCGCCTGGCTATGGAAGACCCCTGAGATGGACCGAACCGCAGCATCGGAAGCAACTAAGCTGCCTACTTAAATTAAGGTTTTCTGATTTGCGGATCAAACAGTGCCAGCCGTATGCTTGCGTCTCTATTTCCGCGCGAGCGAAGAAAATCAAAATATCCCGACAATTAAAAGTATCCGTATGAATCATTGCGAAAGGCGCAATCGGTCCCTTTCAAATAATCAACACAGCAGCGACCCGCACTGCGCTGCTTCAGCGAATTGTAGACATGCGGAACTGACCTGTAGCGGTGACTAATCGATGACCGACCATGGCCAACGAGCCATCGTTGCCGATCGGTTCTTCAATGGACTGCAATCGTGTGATGAATGTTGCGTCGAGAAGGAGTCTGACGCAAATCCTTCGAGCTCGGCAACCTCGAAAAGGCTCACCTCTTTTTTTAGCGCTCTGGAAGAATTGATCCGGATAATATTATTGAAATTATTCTGTTGGCTCCCGCTGAGAAGATATGAATGCAATATTATTGCAAATATATGCTAGTTTAACCCAATAGTTAACTCCAGAATTGAAAAATATTCAAGAATATAACCGTAGGTCGTGATTTGTAATAAGAAATATATTATGATAAGATATAAATAAGCTTGGGGAGGGGAGGGTGTTTTATCTTCGTCACGCCGTGGCCGTTGTGTTGAGTGCCACGCTGCTCGCGCCACTGTCTTTGAAAGCCGCCGAGAAGGTCGGTCAGGCGGTGTTGATCAAAACCGAGGTCACGGGTGCTGGCGGCCCGATCGCGGTCGATGATCCCGTTCATCGGGACGAGCAAATTCGCACCTCGATTTCGGGTCTCGGACAGTTCACATTTCGGGACGGCACCAGACTGGCCATCGGAGCCGGATCGTCCGTTACCATCGACAAATTCGTGTTCGATGACTCGGGCGAGGTGAAAAAGCTGACCGTGAATGCGGCAAAGGGCAGCTTTCGCTGGATGAGCGGAAATTCGAACCACTCAGCCTATCAGATCGTGACGCCGGCGGGAACGATCGGCGTGCGCGGAACAGCGTTTGATTTTTATGTCGGAGCCAACGGCACGACGGCAGTCGTCCTGTTGAACGGCGCTGCGCAATTCTGCGGCGCTGGCGGCTGCAGGCAGCTGAAGCAGCAATGTGATTGCGTCGTTGCGAAGCGCAACGGTCAGATCAGCGAACCTCGCCGGGTCAATCGCGACGTTCTCAAAACGCTAGGCAACCAGCGGGCTCTGCCGTTTCTGTCCGGGGATCAGCAGCTTTCAGGGCGAATGGGTTTTGTCAGTGGCGGTGGCTGCGGTCTGTCGACGGCGATGAAGAGCCAGCCAAACGGGATCTCTCCACGCAGCGCTCCGGCGAACAATCCCGGCCCGACACAGCCTGATACGCCGAGCGTACCTAACACGCGGGAGCCGATACATACGGAGTCGCCGACTGCACCGACCGAAACTCCCACCACACCGAACGTCCCAAATACACCAAATACACCAAGTACACCCGACAAACCGCATAACCATGACGATGATGATGGCAAGCATCACGACGGTCATCATGGCAGGGGCGAGCACGGATGGGGCGATCATCATCGCGGCGACGAGGACAATGAAGGCGATGACGGCGATCATAATGATCAAGGTGATCACGATGGCGGGCATCACCATCGCTGAGGTCCTGAATTGCGGGAGAATAGCGAGTTAGGGCGTCTCCGAGCCTGAAAAGGTTGAATCGCAAAATCAGCTAGATATCGGCTGCCTTGTCCGCGGTCTCGTCGACGAAGTGTCCGCCTCGTCGAGAAATCTGGGCGTAAAAATCCTGCAGTAGTCCTGCTGCCGCCGCTCGCGCCTTAAATTTGGCGGCGCTGATAAGTTTGCGGCTGCCTGTCGAGCGTACCCGAAGGGCATCGACAAGCTGCCTGTGAGCAGCCTGTAGTTCCACAAATCCGGCGGATCTCGCCACGCGTTCGTCGCCGACCACCGCAAAGAGTTTGGTTCGCATGCTCTTACCCTTCAGCGTCAGCGCTCCCGCTTCGAGCAGAGCGCAATCGGGCAGCAATCCTGCCGTCGATTCGGATACCAGAATATCGAAATTGACGTCCTTGCAGGCGGATTCGATACGCGCGGCAATGTTTACGGCATCGCCGACCGCCGTGTAATTGAAACGGGTCTCGGCCCCCATATTGCCGACGCATGCAAGCCCTGTGTGGATGCCGATGCCTATTCCGACCCGCCGCGCGTCTCCGAAACCGAAGGCATCGTCGCCATTGAGGTGGGCGAGTGTTTCCCGCATGCCGAGAGCCGCGCGCACGGCCTTGCCGGCATGATCGTAGACATCGACAGGGGCATTCCAGAAGGCCATGATCGAGTCTCCGATGAACTTGTCGAGCGTGCCGTCATTGGCGATGACATGGTGGCTCAGCGCATCGAGCAGCGTGTTCAGAAACGCAACGACGGCGCTTGGGCTCATCTCCTCGCTGATCTGGGTAAAGTTTCGCACGTCGACGAACATGACCGTCAGTTCGCGTTCATCTCCCCCGAGGCGTAGTGCGTCGCGCGTATGCTCGATGCGATGGAGCAGCGATGGCGAGAGGTAGTGGCCGAAAGCCCGCCGCACGTCGCGCCGCTCCCGATCCGTCACGAGAAAGCGGAATGCCGTCGCGGCGAAGTGCGTGATCGATCCAGAGATGATCGGTGCCAGCGGGTCGAAGAGAAGCCCTCCATAAAGAAAGGCGGCCCAGGAGGCCACAAGGGCAAAAAAGGTAATTAGCAGGCCG
Organism: Martinezella sp. CNPSo 3890; assembly: GCF_057784455.1. NCBI lineage: Bacteria > Pseudomonadati > Pseudomonadota > Alphaproteobacteria > Hyphomicrobiales > Rhizobiaceae > Martinezella > Martinezella sp. CNPSo 3890. The sequence goes on from NZ_JBXSOR010000009.1 coordinate 203,674, forward strand.
CAGGCTAGGGCCGCGGCCGGATTGACGAAGGTGGTGACGATCACCAGAAGGCTGCCCAAGAGGGCGATGGACAGGATTTCCAGCCCATCCGCCCAGTCCGGCCGGGAAAGGAAGCGACCTGAAAGGATCTGCTCGACGATCTGCGCGTGGATGGAGACACCCGGCACATTCTCGTCAAGGGCCGTCGTGCGGACATCTTGGAGGCCGGAAGCGGAGGTTCCGACGAAAACGATACTGCCTTCGATAGCGGTTCTGATATCGGCGGAGGCGCCTTCGGTCGCGAGTATCTTGCTTGCCGAAATATATCGCTCCTTGGTGTCGCGGCTGACATAGAGCCAAAGCTCGCCGGCTGCCGTTACCGGCGCGACGAAATTGCCGATCTTGACTCGGGTGAGGGTATTGGGTGTGCGCGGCGCGGCGTCAAGCACGTAGGTGGAGGCTCCCTGTGCCACGCGAAGCGCCTCAAGCGCGAGATTGGGATAAAGCTGCTTGCCGTCGCTGAGAAAAAGCGGAACCGCGCGTACCACGGCCGATGAAGCGCCCGGATTGAGGCTTATATGGCCGAGCCCCGCAGCATTGGTTTCCAATTGCGGCTGCAGTGGCGTGGCGGCCTTGATCGTCGGCGGCGCACCGGAGGGATCTTCGCCGGTATAGGCAAACCCAGCCTTGACCGGCGGCAGATAATTTCCCTCATTGGAGAGGCCGAAGCCTAGAACCACCGGCCTTCCCGACAGCGATTGGGAAAAAATCTCATCGTTATCCGGTAGTTTGCCAAGCAGTGACGGATCGATGCCAATGACATCGCGAACGATGTTGCGCGGCGAAAGTCGGTCCGGCTCGGCGAAGAGGATATCGAAAGCGATAGCGGCCGCGCCCAGATCGGAAAGCCTGTCGACAAGGGCGGCAATCCGGTTTCTTGGCCAGGGCCATTGACCGAACTCCCGCAGCGACGCCTCGTCTATGTCGACGACCCGGACGGGCTGGTTCTCGAACGTCCGGGGCACCAGGCGCTGATACTGGTCGAATGTCAAATCGCGCGCGAGCCTTAGCAGGGGAGGATCACTTGCCCGTAGGGTCGTCAATGCCGTGACGAAGGCCAGGCCGATCACGACGCCAATTTGCTGCGCACGCGTCACCATTATGGTGTCAGCCCTTTTGCCGTGCATCCCCGGCAATAAGTAACGGTTCGAGGAACTACAAAAATCTATCGGTCTACTGCGCCACGAAACAATATGCTGCCTTGTTCCCGAGCATGATGCAATGATCAAAATATCGAAGAGATAGAGAACAGAATCTTGCACCGCGATTGTCGAGGCAATGCCGCGGGCGCGCGCCTCAACGGAATGACGTTCGGTCTCCCGACGCGATGCCGTTAGCGCTTGCCGAATGCGCGCAGAAAGGTCTTTGTCGCCTCTCTTGCCATACGATGGATTTCTTCCTCTGCAGTTGGACGGCCGATCTGTTGGTTGATCCGTAGATCTGTCGCAAGTAGCGCCATGTACTGCCGTGCGGCAAGTGCCGGATCCTCTATGTCGAGATGGCCAGCCAGCGCGAGCTGCGCAAGCCGAGCCGCGATGGCTGGGTATTTCTTGCCCGGTCCGTATTCCTTCCAGGTCTCGAACAGTTCGGGAAATCTGCTGCCTTCGGTCTCGAGGAGCTTACGTAGCCAGCGACCATTCGGATCACAGACCGCCTTGCGTAGGAGAAGCGATGAAAATTCGGTCAGTTCCTTTTCGAGATCGACAGGCGCCACGGGAAATGTGTCCAATACCCGAAAGAAGTCGGCGCTCGACTTCTCGGTGATCTCTGCAACTACGACCTTGAACAGATTATCCTTGTCGCCGAGTTGATTGTACACCGTCTGACGCGACACGCCGGCCCTTGCCGCGATGGCATCGATGCTCGCCGCGGCGAACCCGTCTTCGGCAAATACGTCCGCGGCCGCGTTCAGGATTGCCTGACGTTTGCTGGTGGCGGGCGGACTCTCTATCTCGGAAGAAACCGCTGCGGGCGAAGTTTTCATGACACCACCATATAGGACTTGACTAATTGGACAATACTGTCCAAAATATTTTACAGGAATGACGGGCTCCGCATTGAACCATTTCCGTCGTTCCACCGTCCTATCTATAATCGCCCACTCAATCCCCGTCACATGCTTTTTGTATGAGGCCTTGCTTCGTCCGGGGAATGTCGTGTGCGGGAAAGGTCTTTCCGTGCAGAGCAAGGATTACGTTTCATCCCCCAGGGCTAGCGGCTCCCACCATGCGATCGTCCTCGGCCTTCTTTCAGCCGTCGGTCTCTTCGCCCTCGACATGTATCTACCCGCGTTGCCGACGATCAGTCTGGATCTTCACGCGGACAACCATGCAGTCCAGGCAAGCCTGATCTCCTTCTTCGCCGCCATGGCCGTGTCGCAGATTATCTACGGTCCGCTGTCGGACATGTTTGGCCGTAAACGGCCTCTCTATGTCGGTCTGGCGCTCTACATCCTCGGCGCGATCGGCTGCGCGCTCTCCACCGATATTGGCTGGCTGGTCGCCTTCCGTTTCATTCAGGGCACCGGCGCCTGTGCCGGCGTCGTGATTGCCCGCGCCATCGTGCGCGACCTGCATACGGGAGCGGCCGCGGCGCAACTGATGTCGCGGCTTATGCTGGTCTTCAGTATCTCACCCATCCTGGCGCCGCTCGCGGGCAGCATCGTGACGGTGTTCGGGAACTGGCGGCTGATCTTTTGGGTCATGGTCTTCGCCGGCGCTGTCGGCTTCGTCGCGGGCCGCTTTTTCCTCGAGGAGACCCGTCCGGTTGCGGCGCGCAGTGAGAGCAGCCTCGGCGGGGCGTTGAAGGCCTATGGAACACTCGTTAGGGACCCGTATTATCTCGGTCTGGTGCTGATGGCTTCCTTTGGCATGTCCAGCTACATGATTTATGTCGCCAACTCCTCCTTCGTGCTCATCGGCCATTACGGGCTCTCTCCGAGCTTTTACAGCGTGGTCTTTTCCGTGAACGCCATTGGCTTCATTGGCATGTCGCAGATGAACGGCTGGCTTGCCCGCCGGATTGGTTTGCGTAAGGTGATTCGCGGCGCGGTATCTGGCTATGCGCTGACGATGGTGGCGCTGGCCGTCCTGATGGCCGGCGGAGTCGATCGCCTAGACATCATGGCTGCCTTCCTGTTTGCGGGCTATGCTTTTCTTGGAATGATCGTGCCGAACGCGGCGGTACTAGCGCTTGAACATCATGGTCGTATCGCCGGCACGGCCTCGGCGATGATGGGGACGGTCCAGTTCATGACGTCGGCGCTGGTGGTTGGCGTCAGCGGCATGTTCATGGATGGCACGGCGAGACCGATGGTAGCCGTCGTTGCCATCTGCTCGGCCATCGTGCTCCTCCTTTCGATCGCGGTGCTAAAGAGCAGGCATGTGGTGGCCGCCGAATAGATCCTGCTGGGCCTATTGCAGCGCCTGGTGCAGGCCGCTTCACCGAGCCCTCTTCGGCGAGCGAACTGTGCCGCCCAAAGGGTGGTATGCTTGGAAGAAAGGGACACACTGCTTGTGTTGGCGCGCGATTGGTACGAACGCGATGGCTGGCTCGGTCTGATGAGGCCGGTCATGGCGCGGCAGTACCTATCTAAGCGAGGCGTCACCGGTTCGGATCCGATCAACGGCACGGTATCCGTCGCTGTGGTGAGCTGATGCTCACCTTCTGTCGAAAGTCTGCGAACCGATGTCCAGGCAGGGGTGATGCCAACGCCCGCGGGCAACAACAAAGTTTCGCGCCCCTCCCGAAACTCGGCGACGTTGTTCCTCTCGTCTCAGGAACTGGACCTGCGGCATGTAGCCGGCGACTTCACATTTCAAGCAAGCACGATGCCGTCGATAATCTTTCGGCGTCTTGGCGTTTCGCAACATAGTCTGCCAGACTGCGCCGTCTTCCCTCTCGCGCATGGCCAAGACGCTTGGTTGCAGATCCTTCCCGCGACTTCAGGCGAGTCTACCGCGGTCATGTTTTGACGTTATCGCGCTGATCACATAGCCTCGAAGGGTCGGAGAAATTTCCAGCAACCCGTTCTGCCTTCGCGCGGGCTGCTATCCCTTTATTCCGGCCGAAAGCATGATCGCGCGCGTGATCTGCTTCTGAAAGACAAGGTAGAGAATGGCGACGGGAAGGCCGGCCAGAACAGCGGCGGCCATGTCCTTGGCAAAACGCACGCCGAAGACATCCTTCACCTGGGTAATCCCAACGGGAATGGTGATCGTGCCGTCCGATGTCGCGACCAGGAAGGGCCACAGGAAATTATTCCATGCCGCGATGAAGGTTGTGATGCCGAGCGCGGTGATCACGCCCCAGTTCATCGGCACATAGATCTTCCAGAGCGTTCTCATGTGCCCGGCATTGTCGAGCATCGCCGCCTCGCGGAATTCCTTTGGAATCTGGTCGAAGAATTGCTTGAGGATGATGATGACCGATGGCACCACCAACTGCGGCAGCACGATGCCGCCCCAGCTGTTGATGAGTCCGAACATGTTCATCAGCACGAAATGGTTGATGATGAGCGCCTCCGCCGGCACCATCACCGAGGCGATCAACGCCCCATAAATCACGCGGCGGCCGGGAAACTGGATTTGGCTGAGCGCGTAGGCGCAGCCGACGCTCATCACAAGCACGAGAACCGCGATGATCGCCGAGGTGCCGACCGAGTTCATATACCATTGCACGATGCTGGAGTGCTCGACCACGTAACGGTAGGGTTGGAGCGTCGGCGCCTTCGGGAAAAGCCCGGGTGTCCGACTGACCACCTCCGTGTCGGATTTGAGCGATGTCATGACCGCCCAGTAGAGCGGAAAGAACCAGATAAGGGCACCGAATGCCGTCAGCGCGGTCAGTGCGCGCCCGCTCCAACCTCTCGAAGCGACATAACTGTTCGCCGTGGCCAGCTCTGTCCGCGCGCTTGTCGTGAGAACGCTCATTTTTCCCCTCGCGCACGCAGGAACTGATATTGCAGGACCGAGGCAATGAGAATGATGGCGAACAGGATGGTGGCGACGGCAGCACCTTCGCCACCCTTGTTCTGCTTGAAGGCGAGGTCGTAGATGACTGTCATGACAACGGCCTGCGCATCCGCCGGCGTGTGGGCGAAATAGCCGAGCAGATAGGGTTGCGCGAAGATCTTAAACTGCGCAATCAACTGCAGTGTCAGAACCAGCGCCGTGACCGGCCAGATCAATGGCCATGTTATTCTCGAAAACACCCGCCAGCGGCTGGCATTGTCGAGTGCGGCCGCCTCGTAGACCTCAGGCGAGATGCTGCGCAGCGCCGCAAGAAACAGAAGGATGTTGAAGCCGATCGTCCACCAGACGGTGACCACGGCAACCGACGGCATGAAATAGGTTGGCGAACGCAACACCGGAAGCGGCCTCCCTCCAGTGAACAGACCGATGATATTCTGGATGACGCCGTATTGCATGTTTGCAATCCAGGTCCAGATCTGCGTCACCACTGATACCGGCAGGATCGAGGGCAGGAAAAAACAGGCGAGAACCAGCATCTGTATGCGGCCGCTCAGGCGATTGATGCCCATGGCAATGAACAGCGCCAGAAACGTGCCGGGGACGACGGTCAGGACGATGAAGTAGAGCGTGTTCACAAGCGCCTTTTGAAATTGGGGTGAGGAGAGCTGGCGCGCATAATTGTCGAGGCCAACCCATTCGCCGGGGCCGATCAACGGTGCATTGGTCAGGCTCATCGCCACCATCCGCCATGTCGGGTAGGCAAATATCACTAGAAACGCGACGACCGCCGGTGCGACAAGCAGCGCGGCAACCACATGATCCTGTTTCTTGTTGCTGACCGCGGCCATCCGCCACCTCTCTCGCTGATGCAACCCCGGGGCAGGGAGGCGTCCCGGGGCCGTGGAAGAAAACGTCACTGAGAGTTCATGTGATCGCGAAACTTCTCGAGCGTTTCCTTCACATCGCCCTCGCCATTGAGCGGTCCCGACGCCATGTTTTGCCAATCGTCGTCGAATTTCGAAGCCGCGCCCGTCAGCGGCGTCTTTGGCATGTAGAAGGCGTTGAGGGCCATGGCGGCATAATCCGCCTGCGGCTTGAGCGCCTTGTAGGCGGCCGAGGTGCTAACCGGCAGATAGGCCGGAATGTGGCCGGCCGCAGCCCATTCCAGTGAGTTCACGTTCATCCAGCGGATGACTTCAAGAACCGCCGCGCGTTTTTCCGGGGTCATGGTGACGCCGACATTGTTGGGGATCACGAAGGAGTGCGAGTCCGACCAGTTGGCGGGCTTGCCCATCCAGGCTGGGATGTTGACCATGCCGTATTCGAAACCGTTGCCCTTGGCGACTTCGGTTTCCATGGTCGGCAGTTCCCAATTGCCATTCAGGAAGAAGGCGGATTGTCCGGCGATGAAGGTGGGAGTGATGGTTTCGGTGTCGATATAGGGCTGCGCCCAGCCCTGTTTCACCCAATCGGCGACTTCATTGTAGGCTTTTTCCATCTTGTCGAAATTGTCGCCCTGCAGGAACTTGCCGTCCGCGGTCAGTTGGCCGCCTTGCTGGCCAAACAGAGTGTAGATATCGCGCAGATCGCCGTTGGACGAAGAAATGACGACGCCGTTCTTGCCGCCGTCCTTCGCCTTGGCCAGCACCGCGCGCCAGCCTTCCAGCGTGTCGATGCCGGTCGGCTTGCCGTCGTTGCCCAATGCGCCCAGCTCTTTCAGTATGGTCTTGTTATAGTAGAGCACTTCCCCATGCACGTCGAAGGGGACGGCGTAGCGCAGATTGTCGACCGTCGAGGCGGCGATCGCGTTCGGTGGATAGTCGCTGTCCTTCAGGCCGACGGCCTCGAGCTCTTTCGGATCGATCGGCGAGATGGTCTTGGCCGCAACCGCGGCTGCCAGGCGTGACAGGTGGTATGTGGCGATGTCGGGCCCCTGGCCGACGGCGGCGGATGTCTGCAGCTTGGTATAGTAGGGAATACCCCATTCGAGCGTCGTGCCCGTGATCTGGATCTTGTCCTTGTGCTCCTGGTTGAAACGCTGGATCAGCGCCTTCATCCGCACGCCGTCGCCTCCGGACAGAAAGTCCCACCAGACGACGTTTTCGACCGCGAACGCCGGAAAGGCAGTCATGAGGGCTAACGCCGCGATCGATGTTCTCAACAGATTACGCATTCTCTCTCCTCCAGGCTGTTTCTGTTTTCCTCCCGGGCCGCTCTTCGCTGGGCGACCCTTATGCCTCGCGCGACGGCCAACGAGCCGCGTGATATCCCTTGCAACTATCTGGACCGCCTCGACCTCCTCCCGGTCATATGCCGCGGTTCAATATTTTGGCCACCTATCCGGCTGCCGTCTCGATGATGCAGTCAAGCAAGGTTGCCGCGACCGGATCGACACCGGCGGCTTCGCGCATCAGGCCGAAGGTCGTGGCGACGATACGGCCGGCGCCAACCTTCCTCTCGGCAATGGTTGCACATGGCTTGTGGATCCAGCCCACCATCGTGCCCGCGTGCACCAAGCCGTCGAAATGGATCGGCCGAAAGCCGGTGATGACGCGGTTCGGGTTGACGCCGACGAAGGAGAGATCGGTCAACGGGCCGCCCGGCATGCGCTCGAATTTCCCCGAACGCTTCACCCAGCTGAAGCCCGTGACCCAATTGCCTTTCCAGATGGTGCCGTTGCGTTCGGTGATGCGCATCTGCGGCATGGATTGCCCGCGATCGCCGCCGGTCGGATAGTTCCAGTTCGGTTGATCGTTGCGCAGATTGCCGAACGGCAGCAGGCCCACATCGGCGAGAGACACATAATGGGCGCCGTGCTCCATGGCGTCGATATCGGCCTGACTGAGAGAAGACGCAACCCGCACGTCCGCCTTGCCGGCCTCGACAACCGCATAGCCAAGCGCTGCCAGATATTGCGCGATCTCGGGTTCGGCCGAGAAGACGGAAAGGGCCGGCTTCGAGCGGCTGCCATAGACGCTGACGTCCAAGCTGTTGCGCGCAATCTCCTTGCCGCTGGCGGTGATCGTAAACTGGACGCTGACCTGACCGCCGGCCATGGTGGCGGTGAAGGGCAGAGAAATTGCCGGTAGATGATGCACCGAGGTCGCGCTAATAGCCGGGATCGCCATTTTTCCAGCGTCCGTCCCATCGATGCTCCAGCTCAGTTCGGCCGCGTGGATTGCCTTGCCACCAGTCGAGATTTCGAGCTCCACGCTCGCCGTATCGCCTGCCCACACGGCATAATGCTGCATGCGCGGGATGATGACGACATCGGTGTTAATCTCGTGGAAGCGATTGTGGTAGGCGCGCGTATTGCGCTGCATGTCCATCAGGCCATTGGCTTCCCAGTGCAAATCCGTCAGCTCGGTGATGACATAGCCCTGAATGGAGGCATGGCGGCGCATCTCCTCGATTTCGAATTTGAGCGCATTGAACTGATGCCACTGCGTGTCCTCGATGAAGGAGCTGAAGGACGGAAAGACCTTGTCGAACTGATAGGTGCGGAAGCGCTGTTCGACGCCATGCGGATAGGTCGCGCCGTCGCTGTCCCACTCCAGGCCATTGATGAACCAGAAAGGTTCCTTGCCGTCCTGCTTGAGCTTGTCGGGATGCGGCAGACCCCACACGCCGAACTCGGAGACGACGAGCGGCTCGTCGCCGCGCCGTCTCGCATCGCCGTTCGGCGAATAGGACCACGCGGGCCGCGCGGCGAAAGCCGATACCCAGTCGGTCCATTCGCGTGCCATTTCCGGAACCGAGGCGTAATAGTGATAGTCGTCTATGTCGGAGACGACATGGAAGTTCGGAATGCAGGCGGAATTGTCAACGACCAGTCGTGTCGGGTCCATCCTCTTCAGCCAGTGATAGGCGCCTTCCAACCAGGCTCGCTGATCGGCGCTTTCGACGAGGCGTGTTCCCCAATCCTCGTTGATGATGGTCCAGATCACGATGGAAGGGTGATTGCCGTCGCGGCGCAGGATTCCTTCCATCGTATCGAGCAGGCGCTTCGCCGATTTCTCGGTGAAGGTCTGAATGTTTGGAATCTCCGTCCAGACCAGCAGGCCAAACCGGTCCGCCACATCGTAGTAGCGTGGATCGGGAACCTTGATATGGCAGCGCAGGAGGTTGAGGCCGAGCTCCTTCGACTTGCGCGCCTGATCCTCCAGAAATTCCAGCGACGGCGGCGTATAGATACCCTCGGGATAATAATCCTGATCCAGCGCGCCGCGCATGTAGAAGGGCTGCCCGTTCAGAAAGAACTTTCCATCCCTTGCCTCGAAGGTGCGAAAACCGAAATTCTCCTCGGCGGCATCGATAACGTTGCCCCCCTCGGATAGCTCGGCAACGGCCCGATAAAGAGCGGGATCGTCGAGCGACCAAGCTTCGACATCGGCGACCTTGAGCGCAGCCGAAAACCGGGCCTTGTCGTTGAGCGCAAATTCGCTCGAAGCTGCGACCGCACCCTTACGATCCAGAATGGTGATCTTCAAGGCGCCGGTAAAAGCCGCTGCCAGCTCGACATCGATAGCGACATCGCCCGTTGCGAGATCGGCGCGAATGGCCTGGTGGGTGATATGCGCTTCGCTGCGGCATTCCAGCCAGACCGATTGCCAGATGCCACCCAGCATTCCGTACCAGCTTTGCTTGCCGTGCGGGATCTCGTCGAACGGGAAATCCGGGAAGGCTCGGGCATCGGCGCTTGGCAGCGTAACCTTCACATCCAGACGCAACTCGCCGGTCAACAGATCGAAAGGGATGACGAATTCGAAGGGCAGATAGCCTCCTTCGTGAGAACCGAGCGCGCGGCCGTTGACCGATACTTCGGCGAAATAGTTCACGGCGCCGAAATGCACGATGACCTGACGGCCAAGCCATTCCTGCGGCACGGTGAAGGCGCGGGAATAGGTTGCCACGCCGGCCGCGGCTCGCAGATCCGGAAAACGAGCCTGCCAGGGCGCGGGCACGGCGATCGTCGTCGGCGTCCGCCCTTCCAGCTGAAAGTTCCAGGTTCCGTCGAGAGGCAGGCGCGCACGCGGCCCGGAACGGGTATCGGCGAAACGGCGAGAGGCGATGGTCATGGCCGCGAGCTTTTCGGTTGGATTAAGTCACAAAATAAGTTACACGAGAGTTTCGTAACTTATAAACTTAACTTCCGCAAGGGCCGTAGCTTCACATTATCCGTCAGATTTCCTAACGTGCGCGCAGACTGCCCTTGAGTCCGAGAAAGAAACCGAGTGAACGACAAGACGACGAAACGACCGACCATGTCCGATATCGCCTCGCAGGTCGGCGTTTCGCATGCGACGGTTTCACTGGTGCTGAACGAGGCTCCCGGCAAGAGAGTCTCGGAGAAAGTGCGCGAGCGCGTGCTGGCTGTCGCCGCGGAACTTGGCTACCAGAAGACAGCGCCGGCCAATGACCCGATCGGCGGCATCATCGTTTTGCTGATAGACGATCTCATGGCCTCGCAGCATGCTGCGCCGCTGATAGAAGGTGTTCGGAGCGCGGCCGAAGAGCAGGGCTTGGCGGCGTTCACCGTCGTGACGGGCGGACAGGTCGAATTCGCCGAATCCATTCTCGACTATCTCGGACGGCGCCAGATCGTCGGCGTAATCTACGCCACGCTCATCACCCAGCTAGCGCCGGTCCTGCCTTCCAACCTTGGCAACTATCCAGCCGTCCTTTTGAATTGCCACCAGCAGCGGGCCGAGTTCTCTTCGATCATTCCAGGCGATCATGCCGGCGGTTATGCGGCGACGGAAGTCTTGATCAAGGCCGGCCATCGCCGCATCGCCATGATCGATGCCGGCAGGCAGCGGCTTGAAGCGGCGCGCGATCGCCTGAGCGGCTATCGCCAGGCGCTGACCACCTACGATATCGCCGTCGATCCGGAACTGATCCTTTCGGAAGCCTGGTCCCTCGATCTCGGGCGGGAAAAGATGCTGCAGCTCCTTGATCTGCCGTTGCCGCCGACGGCGGTTTTCTGCTTTTCCGACCGGGTCGCGATGGGCGCTTATGATGCGATCAGGATGCGCGGGTTGAGGATTCCCGACGACATTTCGGTCGTCGGTTTCGACGATGAAAGTCTCGCCCGAAAAATCCTGCCGCCGCTCACAACATTGAAGCTGCCGCACGAGGATATGGGTCGTTGGGCGGTCTCCGAGCTTTTGGAAAAGGTGATGCAGCCGAAGAAGCCACCAGTGAGGCTGAAGATGGAGTGCCAGTTGATCCTTCGCGCTTCCGTCGGGCCGCCGCCTTGAGTGCGATGAAGGGACAGCTCCTTGGGCATGGTCGGCCCCAGATGCGCCTGAGCGACGACATATGAGTGAGATGCTGCCCTGGCTGAAGTCCGTAAAGAAGAGCGAAGCGGTAATGGCGCGTTTGCGCACCGCGATCGTCTGCGGGATTCGCGAAAACACTCCATCCACCACACGGAAGCCTTCCATCCGCTCCGAGGCGTTGACGAGGAATTCGCTCAGTTCAGCCGGGGCGTCGTATTCTTGATTGGCGAGAAAGTGGAGCACCGCCACGGGGCTGTCGACATACAGCACCGTTGCTCGCTTGAGTCTTCGTTCAAGCTGCTTCGTATACCGCCATTAAAGTTTTTTGCTCTGGAGCCAGCGTCGGATGACCTGGATGAGTTCTTCCTTGCGCTCCAACGGCAGCCAATGCCCGCAGGACAGACTCGCCACGGTAAGGTCTCGGCAGGCTGCACGCATCGGGTCGCCCTGACGATTTCCGTTGATGCTGCAGATCTGATCGAAGTCGCCATTAACGAACAGCACCGGCTGCGACAGTCGGCCCCCATTCGGCGCCCCGCGCGCGTAGGCGGTGTTGGCATCACCGTTCAGATACAACGCGCAGGTAGGGAGGAAGCCGCGAAGCTTGAACGCGTGCACCAGCTCTTCGAAGTCCGCCAGCGGCCACAGTGCCGGGTCAGGCAGAGTGGGCGGAGCTCGGTGTGCGGCGCCAAAGCGTCCACCGTTGCGGGTGACTTTCGCGGATGGCGAAACCTCGCCAACGGCGGCAGGGCTGCCCGATCGAAAGATCGATGCCAACGATGCTTCCGCGTCCGCGTCGAGGTCAGCCACCGCCGTGTCGAAATGCGTCGTGTAGTACCGATAGTAGTCCCATTGGCCGTCCGGATATTGGTCGGCGGGGTAAATCGTTCGATCGACCAGCGCAACGAGCGTGGGCAGGGCGTTCCCGTCGGGGAAATACGCCCACGAGATCAGTACGACGCCACGGCAGCGTTTCGGCTCATGCGCGGCCAAGGCACCGGCTACGATGCTGCCCCAGTCGTGGCCAACCCAGATCGCAGCCTCGCGGCCAAGGTGGTCATGGAGCTCCGCCATGTCCGCCACGATTTCCTCGATGGTATAGGCATCGTTGGCTGCAGGTGCGAAAGAGCTGCCAAAGCCGCGAAGATCAGGGGCGATGCAGTGCCACCCGTCGGCGGCGAAGGCGTTCATCTGGGCGCGCCACATCAAACCTATGCTCGGCCAGCCGTGGAGGAAGATCATCAGCGGTCCGTCGGCCGGCCCGCATTCGATGTAATGCGTTGTCTGACGGGGCGTGCTGAAGGTGCGGGAAACCAGCGTTGATGAGAGCATTCCCCCCGCTGCGCCCGCCAGGACGGCCGCGTCGGTCACGAGGGGGATGGACCGTTGGTCGGGATGCCCGATCAGGATCGGACCTTCGACGGGATGGTGTTGGATCGTAGGCATGCGCAACCGTACGCCGAGCAGATGCTTGCGATTAGGCCTGAAATCACACATGAAGTATGAAGCAAAACTTCAAGGTGGATCACTTGCGACAGAAAAATATCCTCGAAGGCGTGGCTGTGTTTGTCGCCGTGGCCGAAGCTGGTAGCTTTTCCGAAGCAGCGCGGTGTCTCGGCATCTCTCCATCCGCGGCCAGCCAGGCGATCCGAAGCCTCGAGGAGCGTCTCGGCACGCCGCTTTTGCGCCGCTCGACCCGCAGTTTGAGTTTGACGGAAGTCGGTACCGACTATTTGCTCGCGGCGGCTCCTGCCCTGTCGCAATTGAGGCGAGCGGCGGAGGAGGCCGCACGGCGGGGTGGTCGGCCAGCTGGCCCCTTGCGCCTCACCATGCCGCGCGCGCCCTTCGACCTGCTCATCGCCGCAGCACTGGCGGCTTTTCAGGACACCTATCCTGAGGTGGAGCTCGAGATCGCGGTCGAGGCGCGCATGATCGACATCGTCAAGCAAGGCTACGACGCAGGATTACGCTATGGCAATTGCCTCGAGAAGGACATGGTGGCAGTTCCAGTCGCCCCGAAGTCAGAAGCCGTTCTCGTCGCTTCACCTGCCTATCTTCATGCCCGAGGGATACCAAATCTCCCAAGCGATCTGCTCGGTCACCGCGCCGTGGTGTGCCGCAGTCAGACGACCGGCTTGATCATACCATGGATCCTGCAATCCGCAGGCGAGACCGTACAGATCGCGCCGCCCGCGGCAACGATCGTTCACGATCTCGCCTCACAGATCGAGCTGACTGTAAGGGGCTTAGGAATTGTCAGCGCTCCGGCTGCGAGCGTGTCCGACCTCCTGGCCGCTGGAAAGTTGTCACGGGTCCTGCCCGAATGGTCTACGCCGCTGGAGGCGCTTTATCTCTACTTTCCGAGCAGGCGCCATCAATCAGCGGCATTGCGCGCGTTCGTCGCGTTTCTGAAGGGACGCTCCTATCTCCCCTCCAACTGAGTAATGGTCAGGTTAAAAACGTAGATGGGCGAGATGAAGCCTCATCCCGCCGGGATCAAATTCGCGCTCGGCCTTAAGACCGATCAGCCTGAAGGTTAGCAAGCAGTGTGGAGCACACCGAATTCTACGAACCGGCCACCTTCGCTATCCGATCAAGCAAACGATAATCCAGCGCTGAAGCTTGCCATTTACGCAAGAGCCGACGCTTAACTTCGTTTCGAGATCTTGCGGTCAAGCTGCGGCATCGCGCAATTAACGCAATCGGTCCCATCCTTTGGGCAGAGCAGGCGGTTAAGCGGGTGCCGCACCGTCGGATTGGAGGGGCGGCGTCCTTCATCGCCGGCGCGTTCCCTGATGTCACCGGCTGCAAAGTAAGCATCCGCGTCAACGGCGCTAGGGGGTAGAATCACGCAACAGCAGGCGCGTGCCGACCTCTACGATGGATCTGATTGCGGGGAGGAGTTCCTTCCCCAACTCGGTCAACTCGTATTCTACGGTGGGCGGTGATGTCGGTAAAACCTTGCGCGTGAGGACGCCGCGCTGTTCGAGATCCCGCAGCCTGCTCGTCATCACCTTCGCCGAGATGAAAGGATTGTCCCGGCGCAATTCCGAGAACCGGCGTGAGCCTTCGCTCAAGGACCAGAGCACCTCCGGCGTCCAGCAGCCGCCAAGGAGATCCATGCATTTGGACATGGGGCAGCCCGGAGGCGTCTCCACCTTCTTTCGTACCTTGAGTACCATCGTCCTTCCTTCAACGGCAGTTTCCAATTGGTTACCGGAAAATAGAGGTAACCGCAAGATACGTGGTTTCCCCTGGTAACGATGGCCGCTATGTAAAGGCCATCGAATTCATCGCAACCACGAAATGGACTGAACGATGTACGCAGTAACTGGAGCAACCGGACAACTTGGCCGCCTCGTGATCGAGGCGCTGCTGAAAATCATTCCCGCCAACCGGATCGTCGCGGCGGTTCGCAATCCTCCAAAGGCCAGCGATCTGGCTGAGCGCGGCGTGATCGTGCGCGAGGCGGATTATAGCCGGCCCGACACGCTTGGTCCGGCGCTGGCCGGCGTGGAGAAGCTGTTGCTGATTTCCTCGACCGAGGTCAGCGGCCGTCTTCCGCGGCATAGCGCTGTGATCGAGGCAGCCAAAGCGAACGGAGTTTCGCTGATCGCTTACACCAGTATGCTGCACGCCGACACGTCGCCGGCAAGGCTCGCAATCGAGCATCGCCAGACAGAGGAGGTCATCGCGGCCTCTGGGCTGTCCACGGTGATCCTGCGCAACGGCTGGTACACTGAGAACCACCTTATGGCGCTCCCCGCAGCACTAGAGCATGGCGCCTTCGTCGGCGCCGCGAAGGATGGGCGTTTCTCATCCGCGGCCCGGCAGGACTATGCCGAGGCCGCAGCCGTGGTGCTGGCGACTGACGGGCACGCCGGGAAGACCTATGAGCTTGCAGCCGACCAGGCCTTTACCCTTGCTGAGCTTGCCGCAGAGGTCTCGCGCCAGTCGGGCAAGGCCGTCGTCTACAACGACCTGTCCGAGATTGCCTATCGTGATGTCCTGACGGGCGCCGGCCTGCCAGGCGACCTCGCCGCTCTTCTGGCCGATGCCGACGCCGCTGCCTCGCGCGGTGCGCTGTTCGACGATAGTGGTGCGCTCGGGCGGTTGATCGGTCGTCCGACCACTTCGCTGCAGAGCCTGGTCGCCGCCGCGTTGCGCGTCTGAGCCAGGTCTTCAGGCGATGTCACGTTGACAGAACGGCCATGGTTTCCTGTTGGGCGGAGCCGCCTGACCTCCATCCAGCCTCGCAAGCTCGCGTGACACCAACGTGTCCGCGAGGTGAGGAAGTTCCACTCATCAACGCGATCAAGTTCAATTCGTCTCGTAGGATTAATCCGGAGAGCTGCCCCATGCCCACGAAATATCAAACAACCGACAAGGCGACGTCTTCAACAACGCGTCTGGAGCACAATTTGTCCCGCGCCGTCTCAGTCGGTTTCAGCGCTGGATTGACTGCTGGCGTGATCGTTCTCGTGCCCGTTCTGATCCTGCAACTGTCCCGCGGCGTTGGGATCGTACCTGAGATGCAACTGGCAGCCAGCAGCCTGATGGGCATGGCTGCCTATGCGGGCGCGACCGGCTTCGTCTTCGGGACGTTGCTCCACTTTTTCGTGTCGGTCGTTCCAGCCGTCGTCTACGCGCTGGTCGTCTGGCAAGTGCCGGTGGTGAACCGCTGGACGTGGATCGGTGGTCCTGTGCTCGGCATCATCCTGTTCTTCTTCATGGGCTTTGTCGTATTGCCGCTTAGTGCCTTCACGACACCCGCATCGGTGACCCCGATGCCCTTCGTGCCGGCCCTGCTGATCCATATGTTCGGTCTTGGGTTGCCGATCGCATGGGTTGTCAGGCGCGGATGGGCTCGGTCGAACAGTGTCGCTTGATCTGCTATGCGCGGTGATCAGCCTCGCTGGTAAGACAAGGTGAGGAAGAAGCCGATTTAGCGCGAAACGACAGCGGGTTGAACGCGGTTGATCGCCTCCTGTCATCGGCGAGTCGATATGTGCGGTAACAGCAGATAGGATGCATGCTCTCCGCCCGTCGCCAGCGTATCCGTCCCGCCATAGAGGGTGGCGTCGCGGTTAGGATGCGCGGCGAAGAACAGCCCGGAGTTGTTGGAGTTCGGAAGATCGTAGTCCTTGGCGCGAACGATATTGGCGCCTGGGCCGTAGTCGAAATCCTTGCCCTGGATCGTCAAGACCAGGCGATAGCCCTTCGGAATGACGATGCTCGTCGGTTCGGTGAATTCCACATCCACTGGGTAAAGCTGCCCGGGCGTCATCGGCTCCGACGTCAGATGCGGATGGAACGGAGCATACTCGGTCGAGCGCGCCGGATCGACCGCTCGGTGCGACACGCGCAGATAGCCGAGGCCGAGCGGTACGTTCGGGTCGCTGTTGCCCATGAAGGCGACGTCGCGGCCCTGCGGATCGATCAGCCGCACGGCCGCGAAGATGTCCATGTCCGCTGTGGAGGAACCGACCCAGAGCCTGACGCCGATTGGGCCGGTGAACTCCGTCTCCTCAGTGAACGGCGCGGAGGTGAACGTCAGCCCGTCGCCTTGTCCGAGATAGGATTTCTCCGCGGGTGCGGCAGTTCCGAGCGCGGGGTCCATCGATCCGTTTGCCGCGTCGAGATAATAACGCTGCCAGTGGGTTCCAGGCAGCGGCCATGCCGCGGCACCGCGCCACGCCGTTCCGTCGGGACGACGGATCTGCAACGCCACCCGCGGTTCCTTCTCCCATCCGTTGTTCACGCCCTTGAGGAAGTGATCGAAGAAGCGCTTCTGCAGCGCCAGCGCTTCGTCTGAATAGAAGGGCGTCAGATGATCGCCGGTCTGGATGCGCAGCCATTTCTGCTTGCTGGCGGCAGAGCGAAACCCCTGCGTGCTCCAGTCCGTCCAGTTGGCGACATCGAGCAGTGGCACCGTGATGCGGCTTCCGTCGGGGATTCGCTCGCGATAATAGGCATCATCGAACGGATGCTTGGCGAAGGCCTCGACCGGATCGACGCGGTTCTGCTTCAAGACATCAGGAGGGAGAGGCGCCCCCGTATCCTTGCCGCCATCGATGGAGTCGATGAGCGGCGTTTCTGCGTTGCCATTCTGGTTGGGCACCACCTGATGAGTCCACCAATATTCCCAGGCGACGTTGAGGATCCCGCCATAGTAGGCGATCTCACGATACTGATCGAAGGCTCCCTCCCACGGCAGGATCGCCGCAAGACCCTGAGGGTGTAAGGCGGCAACCTGATACTGATTGATCGCCTGGAATGACGTGCCCAGCAGGCCGACCTTTCCTGAGCTCCAGGGCTGCCGCGCGGCCCAGGTGATCAGCGTCGCATAATCTTGCGTTTCGCGCGGCGAGAAGGGATCGAGCACGCCTGGTGAGGCGCCGGCGCCGCGGACATCGGCATGGATGACGATGTAGCCGTTCGCGACCCAGCGTTCTGGATCGGGCGCCTCGAAGCGGATGTAGCGGCAGGAGGATTTTTTGCAGAGATCGGGGTATTTCGCGATCAGCTTCGCCCACGACGTCTTGTAGGCGGGCGCATCCGCGAGGCTCGTATCCTTGCCATAGGGGCCCATCAGCATCAGGACCGGGTACCGGCCCGGCTTTTCCGGGCGATAGATGTTGGCGCGCAGCTGCAGGCCATCGGTCATGGTGATCGGCACATCATGGTCGAAGAGCATCCCGGGAACGCCGGAGGCGACAGGCGTCGCCAGGCTCGGCTTGGCAAAAGCGAGCGCGAGAGTGAAGGCAAGGGGCAGTAGTTTGGTCAATCGCATGGGAGGTTTTCCTTTGTTGTCCGCAGGCCGAGCAGCGACGTTCTTCAGCGCGCGCGATGTTTCGCGACCGAAGTCATGCAGGAATGTGAGTGTGCTTGTACCTTTGGGTTCGCTTCAGGCGAGGGCCGATCATGCCCGCGCGTCGGCGTTGCGGAGAGCCGCGCCGATATCGTCCATGAGCCGCGGATGGGTCGGCTGCCAGCTCAGGCGCCGCTGCGTGAGTTCACTGGACACCGGATTGTCGGCGCTGACGAAGGGCGCGAGCCAGCCGAAATGCTTGTGCGCGTCTTTCGGAAACAAACCTTCGACGCGGATTCCGAGGTGGCTGCCGATCGCCTCCGCGATGGCGCGCACCGGGATTCCTTCTTCGGCGACCGCATGATAGCAGGTGGCGGCTTCGCCCTGTTCGAGGACGAGGCGGAAGAGGCGAGATGCGTCGAGCCGATGGACAGCGCCCCACCTGTTTTCGCTATCGCCGATGATATAGGCGGAGACCCGCTTCTTGCGCGCGATAGCGATCAACTGGGTGACGAGGCCCTGCCGGGTTTCGTCGTGTACCGAAGGCGGTAGCCGAACGATCGTGGCCTTCACGCCGCGGGCTGCGAGCGCCAGGGCTGCCCCCTCGGATCGGGCCCTGAGACCGCCCACAGCATTCGGATCGGCGGGATCCGTTTCGACAGCCACGCGTCCCTGAACCATCGCCATTGTCGGAAAGGCAATGACCAGCGATTGCTGATCTCCGCGCAGCGCGTTGCCGAGCGTCTCGATCGCGCGCCTGTCCGCCTCGACGGCAGCGGTCATAAACCGCTTGACGATATTGGTCGGGCTGCCGCCGAGCATGACCCGCAGGCGCGTTGCGAGACTGGCGTGCGAGAAGGCATGGAAGAAGGCGGTGTGAATCACGCCGTCCGCCCGGCCGGCGCCGCGGGTGAGGCTTTCCAGATCCTCGATTCCGCCGCGCTGGGGTTTCGCACCGGCCGCCTCAAGCTTCGCAGCTGCCTCTGCTGAGCGGACGAGCCCGGTGACGTTATGCCCGGCCTCGACGAGCTCGCGGACGATGGCGGACCCGATGAAGCCGGTGGCACCGGTCACGAATATGCGCATGGCGCTTCTCCTGTATTTGACTTCAAACCCAATTTAGGCCGTTGATCGGGAACGATCCATGCCGCATAGTTCGAATATGGTTTTCGATCGTTCAGGAAGTCACGGATGGATGCACTCTCGGATGTGCTCTCGCTCCTGAAGCTGCGCGGCTATGTGTCGGGCGGCTTTGATGCGGGGGGCGATTGGGCGATCAGTTTCGGGCCGCACGACGGGATCAAGTTTCACGCCGTCGTGACCGGCTCGTGCTGGATATCGGTGGAAGGCGAGTCTCCCGTTCAGGTCAGCGCCGGCGAATGTTTCCTACTGCCGCGTGGCCGGCCGTTCCGGATCGCAAGTGACCTGTCGGTCGCGCCGGTCGATGTCAGTCAGATCCTGCCGCCACGGCCGAGCGGCCGCATCCTCACCTACAATGGCGGTGGCGACTATCTCAGCATTGGCGGCTACTTCACGCTGTCGGAGGGCCAGTCGGAGCTGCTCTTGAACGTCCTTCCGCCACTCCTGCACATCCGTGATCGTCCTGGCAGCGCGACCCTGAATTGGTGCGTCGAGCGCATGCGGCAGGAGCTGTCGGAGGGACAGCCCGGCGATTTCATCGTCGCGCAGCAACTGGCGACGATCGTGCTGGTGCAGGCGCTGCGGCTTTACCTGTCCGACCGGACGGCCGAGGAAGCAGGCTGGCTCTCCGCGCTCGCGGATAAGCGTTTGCGCGCGGCCATCGCCGCAATGCACGGAGCACCTGGCCAGCGATGGACGCTGCAGACCCTCGCCAGGGAGGCTGGGATGTCGCGCACCGCCTTCGCGGTGACCTTCAAGGAAAGGGTTGGCCTTTCGCCGATGGACTATCTGACGCGCTGGCGCATGATGCAGGCGGCGGACAGGCTGACCTCGACGCGTCAGTCGCTTGCCGAGATCGGGTTGGCGCTTGGCTACGAATCCGAAAAGTCCTTCAGTACCGCTTTCAAGCGGGTGATGAACTGCTCGCCCCGGCAATATGGCCGCCGGCAGGTCGAGGCGGGTGAAGCTGGACGTCGCCTAGCGTCTGGTAGTGAGCAGTCCTTCTCGTCACTCCCTTAACGGTGGAGCGGACACGTTCAACATGGTTCCCGTTTTGGTCGCCGGCCGGCAGGAGGATCCCCGCGGTTGGCCGCGAGGATCTGTCCCACAACGGCATGTCCGCGATCCTGTCCGACATGCCCGGCCGAGAGATCTGCCATCAGGAAATTTCGTCCGAGCAATTGAAGCAGCGATTCCTCCGTTACGGCGCGAAAGCCAGGCATGCCGTGCATTCGCGTCTGTGCTCTCAAGCGCTGAGTGGAGCCGGAGCTTTGGGGTTTGGGGAGACCTTGCGCACCTCTTCAAGTGCGCCCGCGATCGAGGCCCGACGCACCTCCTCGCTGCGCCCGAGCCCCTCGGCGATAATAAACTCGATATCCGTGACACCCATGAATGCGAATGCGGAGCGGAGCAGCGTCTCGGCATGTTCGAACGAGTGATAGGGCGAGCCATCGCTGTAGACGTTGCCGCGCGCCAGCGCGACGATCACGCGCTTTCCCTGGGCGAGACCGATCGGCCCGTTTTCGCCGCGCGCAAAGGTCTTTCCCCGCACGACGATATGATCGATCCAGGCCTTGAGCTGGGTGGGAACAGAGAAATTGTAGAAGCCGGCCCCGATCACCACAATGTCCGCGTCGAGGAATTGCTGCACGTCAGTGCCGGCGTCGAGCACCTTGAACGCGTCGAGGGTGAGATGCGGGAGCGGTTCGCTGGCAAGGTCGCGATAGGTGACGTCCACCGCGTCATGTGTTTCGACGATCCGCTCGACGATAGCGGCAGAGAGCACCCGGCTTGCCGAGTTTGCGCCCATGATACTGGAGTCGAGATGAAGAAGTTTCACTGGATATCTCCGGTCTTGATTTGTGACCAGGACTATCTATGTGACCACAGGTGCTCCGCCAAGAACGCATATTTTTAGGACCTGGTCACATGGATATGCCTGCCTCGCCGGCCGTCAGCGCCCAATGCCACAAGGTCGGCAAAGTGCTCGCCATCGTCGGCGACAAATGGACAGTGATGATCGTCAGGATACTGGTCGAGCGGCCGCATCGCTTCAACGAGATCAAACGGACGGTCGGGGGCATCTCGCAGCAGATGCTGACACGCACCCTGAAGGCGCTCGAGCGCGACGGGATCGTGAGCCGGACGGTCTATCCGACGGTCCCACCGCAAGTCGAATATGCCCTGACGGAACTTGGACAATCCCTGGCTGTGCCGGTCCGCGCACTGGGTGCGTGGGCGGGAGAGCATATCGACGAGATCGAGAACAACCGGGCGCGTTATGATCAAGACAAGCATGCTCCTACCGGTCGCGGTGGATCAGAGTAGGCCCGCTGTCTGGCGGAGGGCAGGCCGACATGGCTGAACGCGCTCGCTGCGCAACAGCCGATACGTTCGACAATGCCAGCTTCGTTTCTTTGGCGCGCCGCGGTTATGACGCGGCGTTGAGAAAGTCGATGAGGCTGAAGGGCGCATGCTCACCCAGGCAAAGGTCCAGGACTCGGTGCGCGTCAATGGCAGCGGCCTTGCTGCGCGCGAACATCGCCGCCTCATAGACGGTCAGCGCATTCTCGATGTTTCCAGGCTGAGCGGCTATGGCCTCGCCGAGTTCGGCCCCGTCGAGCATCGCCAGGTTTGCGCCGTCGCCGGCCGGAGGCGACAGATGCGCGGCGTCGCCGAGCAGCGTCACTCCTGGCGTACGATCCCATCGATGACCAACCGGGAGCGCGTTGACCGCTCGCAGGACCGGCGCCGTGTCGCTGCCGGTGATCAATGAGGTGAGAGTGGGTGTCCACCCGTCGAATTCGGCTGCTATCCGTGTTTTCACAGTCTCGGCGTCGTTGAAGTCGATGTCCGCAAACCAAGCCGCAGGTCGCATCAGTTGAACATAGGTGTGGAGAGCGCCTGCCGGCTCCCGGTGCGCGGTGATCCCCTTGCCCGGTTCGAGCGCGAACATTCCGCCGGCCCCGACCGCCGCGGCCGTTGCGGGAAACCGCCGATCAGCGTCATGCAGGTAGGTCTCGACGAAGGAAACGCCGACATAGCCGGGTTTCGCGTCTGACAACAGCGGGCGTACCTTTGACCAGGCGCCATCGGCTCCCACGAGCAACGCGGTCTCTACAGCCGAGCCATCGGTGAACGTCAGTTCATGACGATCGGCGCCAAGCGGTCTGGCTCCGGCGAGCTTCCGCCCCCACCGGATCGTCCCGGCAGGCAAGGAGTCGATGAGGATTCGCCGCAGGTCGCCTCGGAGCACCTCGGGACGTCGGCCGTCTCCGGGTTGGTCGAGCAGCACATTGCCGTTTCGGTCGAGGGCGCGCGTCGCGTCGCCACCGTCGTGAACGATTGCGCGGAATGCGTCGGTCAGGCCGGCGGCAGCGAGCGCGCGCTGACCGTCATGTTCGTGAACGTCAAGCTGGCCGCCTTGAGTGCGGGCGTGTGGGGAGGGCTCCGCTTCGAAGATCGTGGCGGTGATGCCGTGAAGGTGGAGCACGCGGGCGAGGGTCAGGCCGCCCAGGCCTGCGCCAACAATAGTAACGGGAGTGGTTATGATGGCACCTCGAGACGATTGGAACATTGTTCCATATAGCAGGGATTGGAACGGCGTTCCAGATATGTCATCATAGGCATATGTCTAAACGAGCTCACCAGACAGCGCGACGCGCGGACGCCCTTTCCAAGGCGCGGATTGTCAAGGCGGCGGTCGAGATTCTCGATGCGCGCGGGGAGGCCGCTCTGACATTTCGGGCGCTGGCGATACAGCTGGCGACGGGCAGCGGGGCGATCTACTGGCATATCGCCGACAGGAACGACCTGCTTGCCGCAGCGACGGGAGATGTTCTTGCCCGCGCCCTGGCGAATGTGGCCAAGGAAGAGGAGCCAAGAGCCGCGATCCGCGCCATCGCGCTCGCGGTATTCGATGCGATTGACGCTCACCCCTGGGCCGGCGCTCACCTTTCGCGCGAGCCATGGCATTCCGCGGTCGGAGAGATCTTCGAACGCATCGGCGGATGGCTCCAGCCGCTTGGTGTTCCTGCGGATGCACAATTCGACTGCGCCTCCGCGCTGACGAACTACATCCTCGGTGTGGCCGGCCAGAACGCGGCCAACGCCCGCACGCTTCCGGACGGAACGGATCGCAAGGCGTGGCTGGAAACCATCGCCACGGGCTGGATTCAGGATGATCCCGAAGCGCGTCCATTTCTTCGGCGGGTGGCGGCGCAACTGAGCGAGCATGACGATCGCCAACAGTTCGTTGCCGGCGTCGATTTCATCCTGGCGGGCGCCTGCGTCGAGCGAAACGCTTGAGGCGGGACGGTGCTCATGTACCGATAGCCATCCAGAGCGTAGCGCCGAGCTTCTTGGCTCTTAGGACGCAGGGAGGTCCTGCTGCCGCGCATAGCGCGCGGGCGGCAGCCCGACATGGCGGGTGAAGGCGCAGTCTACACGGCGAGCAAGGCGGCGGTGAACGCCTTTACCGAGTCCATGGCGCTGGAAGTCGCACAGTTCGGCATACGCGCGCACATCGTGCTACCCAGGCGCGCGCCCGAGACCCGCTTCGCCGAGAATGGCAGCTCCCGAATGCGGGGTCTCGACCACGAGGCCTATGCCGATCTCGTCAAAGGCTTCATGGCCCGCTTCAGCCAGCCGGGTCCGGTCACCCATTCGCGGGATGTCGCCGAAGCCGTGTGGCGCGCGGTGAACGATCCCTCGATCCCCGTGCGAATCCCCGCAGGCGCCGACGCGGTCGCCTGGGCCGAGGCGAGCTGACCTGAAGGTCGCCCCGCGATCACGCCCAATGGCAATGTCCTGCCCTTGGCACGGATTGATGTTCCTGCTTCCTGTTATTGATCGGTGACTCGCGTATGCTCGTCACATCGCATTGGGTGCGGAGGCCGGATGGGAGGAAGAGGCGCGTCGCGCCCACTCCCTCTCCGGAGCGGTTTGGCTGCCGGGCCTCAGGCCGCGGTAGCGATCTCACTGGCAAAGGCCCGGTAGGAATGCAGAGGGCGACCCAGGATCGTGATCAGCCGCTCGACGTCGCCGAGCTCGGGGATCATGCCATCGGTGACGTAGCGTTCGGCCATCAGGCGCATCTCATAGGCCGTCCACTTCGGCATGAAGCTTGCCATGTTCTGCTCGAATCCGCTGGGATCGTCGCCGCCGTAGACAACCGGGCGGTCGAGCAGGTCCGACCAGATCTTGGCCACATCCGGGCCGGTCAGTGTGTCGGGGCCGACAAGGTTGATCGTCTCGATCGGTAGCTTGCGGGCAGCCTGGTCGCGGCGGATCAGTTCGATGGCGGCGACCTCGGCGATATCGCGGGCGTCGACCATGGCGACGCCCTTGCCGCCGATCGGCATCGGATAGACGCCGTGATTGAGGATTACGTCCTTGATCATCAGCTCATTGTCGATGAAGTATGTCGGGCGCAGGATGGTGGCGCTGAAGCCCATCTGGACGAGCATGCGCTCAGCACCGAACTTGACGGCGAAATGCGGCACATTCACCGCACGATCGGCATCGAACACGGAGAGATAGACGACCCGTTCGACGCCCGCCTCGCGGGCGATGTTGAGCGTGATGATCGCCTGGGTGAATTCATCGCCGGTAACGGCATTCAACAAAAAGAGCGTGCTTACGCCGTGGAAGGCGTTGCGCAGCGCATCGATGTCGAGCAGGTCGCCTTGAGTAACTTCGACGCCGGCCGAGACATTGGCCCTTGAGGGATCGCGGGTCAGCACGCGAACCTTCGCGCCACGCTTGATGAGTTGATCCACGACGTGGTGGCCGACACGACCAGTGGCGCCCGTAACGAGAATGGTCATTGTGATTGCTCCGTTGAGGTGTTCAGTTGACAGTCATCAATTTAATGATCCAAATTATGCCCGATAGACGTCTTATTTGGACAGACTGTCTCGTTGGTGAAACACATGGATCTGCTCGCTCTCGCCGATTTCAATCTGGTCGCTCGCCACGGCGGGTTCGGCAGGGCTGCTCGCGCCACTGGCCGACCGAAGGCAACCTTGTCGCGGCGTGTGGCCGACCTTGAGGCAAGTCTCGACCTGCGGCTGTTCGAGCGCGGTGCACGGACGCTAAAGCTCACTGAGGAAGGGCGCGCACTCTTCGAGCGAACAGGCGCACTCCTGACCGAGCTTGACGAAACGGCGAAGGCTATCGCCTCGGGCGGACATAGTCCCCGAGGGCGATTGCGGATCAGCGCGCCTTTGCTGTTCTCCCAGACGGCAATGGGGAAGCTTGCGGCGGGATTCGTCCTGAAACACCCCGAAGTTCAGCTTGAGATCACGACGGAAGACCGGGCCGTCGATATGATCGAGGAGGCTTATGATCTAGTCATTCGCGTCAATCCTGAGCCGGACGAAAGCCTCGTTGGTCGCGTGTTCCTGCATGATCGGCTGGTGGTCGTGGCAAGCCCCGATCTACCGCGCCCGATGGGCCGCGAGCCCGTTGCCGCCATCACTCGTGGATCGATGGCCCAAGCTGAATCGTGGGAGGTCATGACCTCAGCGGGAAAATTGAGCATCGCGGCAAGGCCAGTTCTGAGCGTCTCCTCGTTCATCATGGTTCGTGATGCCGTTCGAGCGGGGGCGGGAGCGGCGCGTCTACCCCTATCGCTCGCCATTCCGGATTTGGCTACCGGCAGGCTGGTGAGCTGGGGTGAGCTAGCGGGGCTTCAGACCGCTCTTTGGGCACTATATCCAACGCGTCGGCTCCTCAGCGCGCGTGTTTCGGCATTCCTGGATTATCTGAAGGAGGCCTTTCCTCAAGGGACGCCCGACGAGCTTGCCGCCTTCGTTGAAGGATGAATGCAATCGCAATGGTTTATCGCGTAGAGATGGGCCGAACGCGGCCGCACTCCATGATTGGGGATTAGTTTCGCCCATTCGATGTCTTCGCCAGCATCTCACTCAGCGTTGCCGCCGAGAGCATGGCTTCGGCTAAAAGTTTCTTGAGCTTCTGGTTTTCTTCCATCAGTGCTCTCATTCTTTTGGAATCGAGACCGGCATTTCCGAAATGAAGGGATTGCCACCGATAGAAGGTCGGCTCGCTGATACCGTGCTTGTGGCAAACATCAGCAACCGTCACCCCAGCCTGGTGCTCTTTCAGTATGCCGGTAATCTGATCGTCGTCGAATTTTCTCTTGCCCATCACCGCTTTAGTCCTCACGAAATGCTCTGTGGAAACTGTCGATAAGTGGTCTGATGGCATAGAATGCCACGCTGCTTTTGCCCGTTTCGATCAGTGTCTGCACAGGCATGCCTGCGACCAATTCGACATCGTTCATTTTAGCCAACCGCTCGTCCGTCACTCGGATCGTCGCGGCAAAGTATGGCTGGCCGCTCTGCGCGTCGGTGAGACGGTCCGCTGATACATACTCGACCCTGCCTTTCAGCAATGGAACGCGCCGCTGATTGTATGGAAGGAGGTGAACCTGCGCCTCAAGCCCCGCACGGACGAGATTGATGTCTTCCGGTCTGACGTGGGCGGACACGATGAGGCGATCGCTGCGCGGCACAAGGTCGACGAGCGGCTCGCCCGCGCCGACCACTCCGCCGGCGGTGTGGATGCGCAGGTTCATGATTGTTCCGTCTTCGGGCGCCCGGATATCGGTCCTTGAAAGCTGGTCGTCGATCGCCCACAAGCGCTCGCGCAACTGCATGATCTGACTTTCCGTGTCGCGCATGCCCTGCGCGACTTCGCTCAGCCGGTCGCTCTCGAGCTTTGCGAGATCGGCCTGTGCCTCGCTGATCACCTGGTAGGCGCGCGAAATCTGGGCCTCCACCTGACCCTGCTGGCCGGCAAGGTCTGCTTTTTCCCGCTGGAGGTTGAGAACAGTATTTTTTCGTTCCAATCCCTTGGCGTTGAGGGCCGTAACCTGATCCAGTTCCTGCTGCGAGATTGCCGCCCTGTCGGTCAGTGCTGTCTTCTGCGCGCCAAGCCCTACGATTTCCTGCCGCACCTGTGCGATCTTCTCGCTGGTTATGCCAACTTCCGCCTGCATGACCTGACGACGCGCTTCGAAGATTTTCCGCTGTCCAGTCAGAATCGCGCCGACTGAGAGATCTCTGTCCATTGCCGACCTGAGGTCCTGCGGAAAAGCGATATGATCGGCGCCCGTCTGCTCGGCAAGCAGGCGGGCGCGGCTTGCTTCGGCGTCCCAAAGTTGCCCTTGAATATTGTCGCGCTCCGAGCGGGACTTCGTATCGTCGAGTTCTATCACGACTTGCCCTGCCGTCACGGCATCGCCGTTCTTGACGAGTATCCGTCGCACGATACCGCCTTCCAGGTGCTGAATGGTCTTGCGGCTGGACTCCGGCTCGATGACGCCGGATGCAACTGCGGCGCTTTTCAGCGGCGCCAGCACCGACCAGATTCCCAATCCGACTATAAAGACTCCGATCAACAGGTTCCCCGTCCATATAACGCCCCTGAGCCGCGGCATGGGCGAAGGGGGAGCGGGTCCGCGCTGTTTCGTGCCGAACACCGGCGCGTAAGCTGTCTGTTGCTTGTCTGTCGCCGTCGATCGTTCGGCAAAGCGCTGGCTCACTTTTGACGAACTTGAAAATCTCGCCAGCGTTGCATCCAGTTGCACAAGGGTCATGTCCCAGTCCCCTCTATGTTCCCGTTCGCGACGGCGGTTGAAGATAGGTTTCATAAATCTGCTCGCTGTCGCCGAAGGCAGCCACCGTCCCGTTGCGCATAATGGCGATCTTGTTGGTAACTGGTAGGACACCCATGCGGTGAGTTATGATAACAACGGTCATGCCCCTGGATTTCATGCGTTCAATTGCCTTGTGCAGCATGCGCTCGCCATCATAGTCCAGGCTAGAGTTCGGATCATCGAGAACGATGAGGGATGGATTTCCATAGGCGGCCCGTGCCAGCCCCAGCTGTTGGCGCTGAGCGCGAAGGAGCAGGCTACCACCTTCTCCAATATCGGTCTCGTACCCCTTTGGCAGCCGCATGATCGCCTCGTGCAATCCAACCAGCTTGGCTGCATCGATTACCCTGGCGGGATCTCCTCCATCCAGCCGGCCGATCACATCCTTGATTGCCCCGCCGAAAAGCTCGATGTCCTGCGGCAGATATCCGACGTGGTAGGCGCCTCCGCAAAGACGCAGAGCCGAAACATCTACCCCACCAAGAAGGGCGCACCCGCTTGTTGCTTGCACGACGCCCGCAATAACACGACCTAACGTCGATTTTCCCGATCCGGAAGGGCCGATGAGGGCAACGCAATCGCCAGGCGCCAGGCGCAACGTGATTCCGGTTAGTATCTGCCTGTTGGCGAATGGTTGAATATAGCCGACGTCTTCGAGAACCAGGCCATTGGGTTCCGGCTGAAGCACCGTCCGGGCATCGCGTTCCGACGCAACGGCGATCAGCATGCGGTTGAGGCGATTGAAGGCGTTGCGAGCAAACATTAGGGAGCGCCATGCGCCTATCGCGCCCTCGATCGGCGCAAGTCCGCGCCCGAGCAGCAGGCTGGCGACGAAGATGATACCGGGACTGCTGTTGCTCGAGAGCACCAGCCAGGTCGCGGATCCCATCAACAGGATCTGCGCCAGTGTTCGGATCGATTTGGAAAAACCAAGAATGATCTCCGTCCGATGCATCGCGATGTCTTGTGCTCGTCTTGCCATTTCCGCATCGCGATAGACCACTAGCGCGGCACCATATTCCATGCCCATCGCCCGGATCACCTCGATGTTTTTTAGGGCGTTCGCGAACCGCAGATAGCTTCTGGAGAGGGCAAAATTGGCGCTGGCAAGCGGTTCTTGCGTCGCTAGCTCCGTGAGGCAGGCAAACAGCAGAAGCGCTAATGCGCTCAGAAGACCGAGCGCCCCAAGCAGCGGATGAACAAGAAAGAGCAGGAGCAGGAAGATCGGTGCCCATGGGAGGTCAAAAAACAGGGAACTTGCCGGGGAATCGAGGAATTGGCGTAAGGTGGTCAGATCCCTGAAGCACTCCGTGGCGGCTCCTGCATCGGCGCGTGCGGCATATTCGAATGATGCAGTAAGCACCATGGGCCGTAGCCTGTGATCCAGCCAGCTGCCGATGCGCGAGAGGGCTGCCCGGCGCACGATGTCCAGCGTTGCGCCAACCACCACGGCGACGGCGATGACTATTGTCAACATCAGAAGCGTGTCGGCGCTGCGGCTCGACAGAACTCTGTCATAGATCTGCAGGAGATAAACGGAAGGCGCCAGAAGGAAGAGATTGTAGCCACAGCTATAGAGGAAAACCAGCCCAAGTGCTCCGGCGCAAGCCCGGAGCGCGATGACGAGCTGTGTCTGTTGGCGCGATGGCGTTACAGAAAGCGTTGCCATTATCCGATCTCGCTCCGCGTGAGACTGACAAGACGAGGCTGCCGATGGGTTCCGCAACCTATGAGGGTCGCCGAGTGAAGCCGGCGACCCTCTGGGTTTGGGGTTCATGAGCCAAGATGGCTGAGATCGATATGGCCGAAGTCGTTCGAGAAATGATCGAGAGCATTGTTCACTGTCGTCGTTGAGGGGTCCGTGTGAACGAGCGCTGCCGAGATGTCGCCGCCGCGAGCCAAGTTGCCGTTGCCGCCGTTGCCGCCGACGCCAGCAAGAATGGTGGCATGCTGATCTGCAAGAAGCTGAGTATATTGTGTCGCCGTGGTATCCGCGCTGACCGCCGCCGTGTCGCCGCCGCTCACGCTTCCCTGGCTGCCGTTGGAGTGAGAATCTCCTCCGGCGCCTCCCGCGCCGCTATTCGTGACCGCCGCTAGGAAGCCATTCTGGGCTTGCGCAAAGCCGCCAGGTCCGCCGCTGCCGGCGGTCCAATCTGCCATCTGCCCCACGTGATCGCCGTTGTGCAGATCGATGGATGCCCCGTCGACCGTTTGCGTATTGGCGACATACGCAACTGGATTGTAGTCAATATTGCCATGGCTGTTGCCATCGCCGCCGTTGCCGGCGCTCGCGTCGCCGGCAACCGGGTCACTGAAATGGATCGTGTCAGATATTTGTGGGATAGGCATTGATGTTCCTCCTTCGATTTCGTTTCGTCCGTGTGGTTCTACGGCATGGGTCTCCAGCGTCTCACCGCCCGCAATACAACCGCGGGTGAATATTACCCGCGGTCAAATCTGGGAGCTATCTAGATATTCGGTGACGCTCCTTCAGGCGTATGCTTGGAGATGAGCGCAATTTGACCTCGGCGCGTCGTGGTCGGCACCAGATGAGATGGTCATGATCGGGCCTGCGGCCCGATCGACACGCCTGATCTTTCGAAGCAAAGGAGGTTCAAGCAAACAGGCGGCATTCGGGTCTCTGCTGCAAGGCCGGTTTGGCGCCCTCGAATTCTCATCGCGGGGCGCTCGATCCATGATAGCCAAATGGCTAGGACGCTAGCCGGCAGGATGTAGACGAATTACAGGCTCTGCTTTTCTCACGTTCAGGTGCACAATGTCCGAAAAATCCTGCCTGCATAAGTTGCTCGCCTTGTGGGATGTTCGGTTGATTTGCAATGGAGATGGTTATGACGGACACCCGTCCCTTATTGGAAGACTTACCCAAAACAGGCAGCGATCAAAACCTCACCTCCAATTCGGCAGCGGGGCACCTGGCTCTGGTGCCAACCTGGCTTCCACTGGATGTCGCGTCGGGTCCGAACTACAACTCAGCTGGTAGCGGCGGCGACGGGATAAGCGAAGGCGTGATCGACAGCAACGCGCTGGCCGTCTTCGTGCCTTCCAATGCTGCCATTGCGGGACCTCATTCGAGCGCGGACGCCTTCCAGGGTAACGATGCGCTGGTCAATCAGCATCCCACCGAAATGGCTGGGATCGGCGGGAATGGCGGAAGTGGCAATATTGCGATTGGCGGCGGCGACGTCAGTCATGCCGGCACCGGTGGCAACGGCCTCTTTTTTGGCGGTCTCGTGAGCACTGATGTTGCGGTGTTTGCTCCCGTGAACACGGCTGTGGCGGTTGGCCATGGCGCTGAGGCTCACGCCGATCAATCGAACAACGCTTTGTTCCTGCAGGGGGCAACCCAGATGGGCGGCATCGGTGGCTCCGGCGGCGATCATAATGTCGCGATCCACGACTCGACGATGAACCCGGGAACCGCGGTTACGTTTACCGGTGACAATTATGCGGGGCATGGCGGCAACGGAGTTTTCGTCGGCAGCATGGTCGATGTGAACGTGGCCATTTTCTCCCCGATCAACATCGCGGTAGGCGCCGCAGGCGGTTCGGCCGAAGCCCATCAGACAAACAATGCGGTTTTTGATCAGGGCACGATGCAGATTGCCGGCATCGGCGGCAACGGTGGTGGCTTCAACATGTCATCGGGGACGATTTTTACCGGCAGCCATGAAGCTGGCGGTGGTGGCGTTGGATCATCGACCGGCAGCATGGTCGACATTAATCTCGCCTATTTCCATCCCATCAATATCGCAGTTCCTGCCGGTGGGTCGGCGGACGCCCAGCAGATCGACCATGTTCTCTACGATCAGCATGCACTTCAATTGGCCGGCGTCGGCGGCCACGGTGGCGGCGGCAATCTTACGGACGCCCATTCGGCTCTCGTAGACGACATTCTGGGCTTCGTACATACCTGACAGATAGTCTCCTTGCGGGCATTGTGAAGGCTCAACTTCATGAAGCCATTCTCCGCGCCTTTAAGAACCATATGCTGGATTGCTTCATCCGTTTGGCCTTGCCTCTCGGAGAGGCATGGCGCGGAATGCCCGGTCACCGAGACGCCGAGTATTCCCCGCGTAACCCAATTTATGTTGTTATAAATCTCGACCGTTCTAGGCTGTTGTGTCTGATCGGAACCTATAGGTGCCAATACAGTATTGAGGCTGCTTTAAGTTGAAGGACGTGCTTGAACTGAATCTCATTGACAGATAATGATATT
Source organism: Martinezella sp. CNPSo 3890 (assembly GCF_057784455.1). NCBI lineage: Bacteria > Pseudomonadati > Pseudomonadota > Alphaproteobacteria > Hyphomicrobiales > Rhizobiaceae > Martinezella > Martinezella sp. CNPSo 3890. The sequence continues at coordinate 235,838 of NZ_JBXSOR010000009.1, forward strand.
CTGTCTGTTTTTCCTGTGATGTATTTGTCGAATATCATATGTATTTTTAATGTCACCGATAGCTTTGTTGACACGCTTTCTGCATATGAATTCAACGAAGTGAATCGATGCAACATATATTAGTGAATAATGATTTCAGTGCGATATACATGCAAAGGTTGACTGTCCTTGAGCCATTGCACTCTATAACAACTCTCGTGATAGATAAGACTATTGATATCGATAGTACCTCTTTTTCATGTCATGACATGAAACGAGAGCGGAAATAATCTGGGTTGCGGTTGGGCTGCAGATATTCCGGGGAGCGGTCAAGTGTCCAACAGTGCCAAATCCAAGCGTCATATGGGGCGCAATATACCAACTATTGTCGTTATTCAGCATTCCACATTGGCGCGTACGACTGTGGTGAAGCTTCTTGAGCGTGAATTCGCCGGCTGGAATTTTGTCGACATGATCTCGACGGAAAGTCTCGATAGAGCCCTTGGTGCCGAGGTACGTTTGATTGCGCTGGATCTGGCCGGCAGAGGTGTCGAGAGTGCAAGCCTGCGTAATGATCTCGCCGCGATTGCCGCGCGCTTTCCCCAGGCTCCCATCACCCTGCTCTTAGGTACGGATGATGTCGACATAGTCCGTCAGGCGCTCAAAATGGGCATCCGCGGTTTCTTTTCGACTTCACTTCCCATTGATATCGCCCTTGCCGGCCTTCGTCTCGTTCTGGCGGGAGGAACATTCTGCCCGCAGCTGTTAGGCGTTGTTGCAGATGAATCAAGCGAGCATGTTCCGGCCAGAAACGAGGTGGAGAAAAACCTGGATGAAAGGACGCAATATTGGACGATCGCCGATTTCACTCCCAGGGAGGCGGAGGTCCTCGCGGAGTTGCAATGTGGCTGCTCGAACAAGGTTATTGCAGGAAAACTCAATTTGTCGGGGCATACGGTGAAGATGCATCTGCAACACATAATGCGTAAGTTGCAGGCGCAGAACCGGACTGAGGTGGTCGCTCGCCTGGTTCGACGAGCCGAGAGCGGGCATGACGCCTCCGCGAATTAGGGTGGTATCGCACGTGCCAAGATGGTCGATGCGGGGCTGCGCGACAGACCATTCCTTATCCTTGACCTTTCCTATGGACGTCCATTGCGGAACATGAGTGCCGGCAAAGAACATCCACAGCTTGTCTTCGCTGCATGCGAATCAGGCAGTTGGGAGTTGCCGCCTCCCCGCCCGCTTTGCGAATCCGGCTCGGCGAAGCTGGTGACCGCCCTTAAGAAAGGCGCCCCACGATAAACGCTCTTTCACGATGACCAGACACCCCTCCAAGCGGCTCCTTCAAAGCCTCGATCTCCTGGCGCCAAGCCAATACCAATCTAGCCGGCTTGCGACCGACATGCGAAGCCATCCGGCTGGATGCGGAGAGTGACGCATGTTTTCATTTGAAACCTAATTCCAGTACTAAGGCGGAAGACCGGCTTACGGATCTGATCATCCTTTTGGAGTAGCGCCGTCAGCAGAAGGTGGAAATCTGGGGGGAATCCGCGCCGACGCTGCGTTTCATCTACTTCTTTATGATGAGTTTCGAAGCTGTAGATCATACGATGGTGGTATTTAGCAAGATAATTAATCGTATGAGTTGCGAATGGTCGGTTTCGCCAAGCTCCCAGGAGCCAAGGATGCACAAATAATGCCACGTGTTTCACTTGCGCGCGCTGGACTTCGCTTCTCACCGTAGCGGATATAACGGCTGCTATTGTAGCGGGATGGACTGAAAGGCTGATCCCAATTCGTAAGATGGCCCCTTCAGATTGCTGGTCAAATATTGGGCATCTGCGGACCATGCCGTTAGCACAATCTTAACGATATTGCGGCGCACAAAAAACCGTGCAACGATCGCTGCATTCTTTCGGGAGGAATAATATAGCGCATTCATCAAAGGATCTATGGCTATGTTTTTCTTTAGAAAAAGCAAAGATGGCAGAAATAATGATGCATCGGTGAGATTGGCATCTTACGCTGTACTTGGTGTAATGGGTACAGTATTTGCCTCATCCGCATTCCCTCCATTCTTCACATCGACTTCTACTCGCGCTGTGATCAACGCACCGCTCGTGCCGCTGACAACGCCGATCAGCGGCAAGGTGACGTCGCTCGGCGCAGCGGGCGAAATAACGGTCGAGAACGATCGCGTCGACAATTCGACCTTGATCGGCTTGAAGGTTCAGCTTGCCGCGCTGCGCAACGAGATGGAACAGAAGAATTCGATCGTCGGCGACTACGCCCAGCGTATCGGCGACCTTGAAAACGATCTTTCCGGCCAGCAGGCGGCACTCCTCGTCAGGATCACCGCGGATCTCAAGGCCGCCGAGGCGGCTCTGGAGATGGTGACCTACTCGTCCCGCATCGCGAAAGCCGAGGCGGCGCGCAAACTCAGGCTCATGGCTCGGGGTATCGCCGCCGGCAGCGAAGGCGAGGTCGCCGATACGGTTCGTCTGGAGGACACCAAGCTTGAAGCCGCCAAGCTCGCCGTGGCCAAGCTCGCCTCGGAACTCGATTTTGCCCGACAGGGTGTTTATGTTGGCGCCGACCTGCAGTCGCTGCAAAATCTCCAGCAGGAAATCCGCACGCGCAAGGCCGACCTCCTGCAGATCAAGTTGCAGATCGCGACGATGCGCACGAAAGAGACCGAGCTCGGCTCGCTCGTGATGACGGAGGCATCGCGGGTCGACAGGCTGGCGCGGGCCGATTTGCACGTTCCCTCGACGAGCCAGCTTTACAAGCCGGTGGCTGCATCCGGACGCGAGGTCACGGCTGGCGACACGCTCGCTGAAACGCTCGACTGCCGCGACGCCTTTGTCGTCGCGATCTTTTCCGAGCGGCAGGCGCAAGCCCTCGCCGTGGGGTCGAAGGTTGATGTCAATGCCGAAGGTTGGCCTCAAGCGGCAAGCGGCGTCGTCGAGCGGCTGGTTCCGCGTACGACCGACAGGGTGGATCTCGATTACGCCGTTCCTTTCCCGCCGACGGAGCGTCGCGAGCTCTATGCGTACATCCGCCTGACCGAGCCTGGCACGGCAGACTTGCGAGGCAGTCCGTTCTGCTCTGTCGGCACGTGGGTCGACGTGACGATGCCCCAGGAATGGCTTCAGAAAACGCAGCATTATATACGCGAGGCATCGACATCGCTCATTGGCGTAGCCAAGGCATCCGCCGCGCAATGGCCCGCGGCTGAGACGAAACTGACCGGTCTCGTCCGGCGGTCGGCCGAACAGTTCGGCGTGCTTAATCTGGAGGAGCGCCTTGCAAAGGGCCCTCGGGACATCCGCGTCAGCTGGAGGATCCTCTATCCCCAGCCTCGGCGGGCCGAGGCGCATGCCGTCGAGCTCCTTAACGAGCGAATGAGAGCTGCGCCAGTGAAAAGCTGACGCAGGTCGCCGCGGCACCCGGCGGCCCGTGACGGATCGCATCCAGGCTGAAGTCAGGGAGAAACAGACCGTGTTCTTTAGTTCCGACGACGACTTATTCAGTGTTCTGACCTTCGATCTTGTCATCGCCGCTTGCGCGATGCTGTTCGCGATGCTCGCAAACCCGAAGAAACCGTTCGAGCGGGCGGCATTCAGTCTGCTCATGCTCTTGTCGCTCGGGCTCTATCTTTCGTGGCGCGCCCTCGACACGCTTCCGCCCTTCGAGTTTTCCGCCGAAGTGCTCTGGAATTATGTTTACTTCCTCTTCGAGGCGGTGTCGGTGCTTTACGCGATCGGTTCGATCCTGATCCTTCTGAGAACGACTGACTGGAAGAAGGAGGCCGATCTCGGTGAAAAGGAACTGGCGGCCAAGGCCGACATTCCTTCCGTCGACGTTTTCATCTGCACCTATAACGAGCCACTGAATGTCCTGGAAAAATCGGTCATATCCGCCCAGGCGATGAACTATCGCAGGCTTCGTGTTTTCGTCTGCGACGACACTCGTCGCCAGGAAGTGCGCGACTATTGCGCACGCGTCGGTGTGAACTACCTGACGCGTCCGGATAACAAGCATGCCAAGGCCGGCAATTTGAACAATGCCTTGAATCATACGAACGCGCTCGCCGAGACTTCCGATTTCATCATGGTTCTCGATGCGGATTTCGCCCCTCAAGCAAATTTCCTGAACCGAGTTATCGGTCTCTTCAAGGACGGGAAGGTCGCCGTCGTGCAGACGCCGCAATTTTATTTCAACAGCGATCCGATCCAGCACAATCTCGGCATCCGACGCTCCTTCGTCGATGACCAGCGTGTCTTCTTCGACACGTTCCAGCCCGCCAAGGATGCCGTCGGATGCGCGTTCTGCGTGGGCACCAGCTTCGTTGTGCGTCGCGCCGCCGTCAACGAGATCGGCGGCTTTCCGCATGATGCGCTGTCCGAGGACATGCTGCTTACCTACCGCCTGATGGAGCGGGGCTATGTGACCCGGTGGCTGAACGAGAAGTTGAGCGTCGGCCTGTCGGCCGAAGGCATTCCCGAATACATCACCCAAAGGACCCGCTGGTGCCTCGGCACGATCCAGATCGGCCTGCTGCGCAACGGTCCGCTCTGGCGCGGCAACTTCACCCTCATCCAGCGTCTGCATTATCTGCACGGGCTATTCTGTTGGCTGTCGAAGCCTTTCATCCTCTGCCTTTTGCTGGCGCCGTCCGTCTATTGGCTGACCGGAGTTTCGGCGCTGCAGGCTGACGAACTGCTTTTCATGAAATACGGCCTCAGCTCGCTCTTCCTGTTCTGGACCTATTCGACATGGATATCCGAAAGGCGCACGCTGCCGCTCTTCACCGAGGTTACACATGCGCTGACCGCTGTGCCGATCACCATCACTCTCTTCCAGGCGATCCGTAAGCCGTTTGGCCGCCCTTTCAAGGTGACGGAGAAGGGAGGGGACAGGTCCGCGATCCGCGTTCACCGCCCGACCGCGCTGTTTTTCGGCTTCGTAGCGGCCATGTCGGGGCTGTCCGTCGTCCGGGTCGTCTATGGTTGGGATGCACCCGTCGAATTTTCCGCACGCGAGTGCCTTAATCTCGTCTGGTCGTCAGTGGCGATGATCATTGCGTTCACGAGCCTGCTTTGTTGCATCGAGCTGCCGCGTTTCGGCCAGGAGGAACCGATCGAAGTCCGGCTTCGCGGACGGCACCGGGCCAATGGGCACATCGCCGACGTGACGATAACGGCCGTGTCCACCGAAGGCGTGACGCTGGCGGAACACGGCCCGACCGGTGCGGAGGACGAGGCGGTGTTCATCCCGGAAATCGGCTGGATTTCCTCCTCGGTCAGAGCGGCGCCATCGTCGACGGCTTTCTGCCTTATGCCGACGCCGGAGCAGCACAATGCCATCCTGCGGCTGCTTTTCAGGAGCGCGCCCGACAACGTCGCGGAACGGGGAGACTTGCGCAAATCGATGCAGATGCTCTTGTGGCGCGCCTTTTCCTGATGGGCGGGCAGGACCATTCGACAGACCCAGGGTGACATATGCGAAGCTTTTTCAGGGCCTTTCTGGCCGGCGCCGTCGTCGCATGTTGGGTAAACGGGGCATGGGCAGGCGAGGAGCGGCATGTTCAACTCGCCGCAAGGCTTTGCGCCGGCCTTGTTGCGCATATGAGCGGCGAGCCGGCGCAGCCTTTCGTCTTCCGCAGCTACGAGCCTCCGGCCGATGCTTCGCCGCTCCATCCCGCGCTCGAGAATGCGGGCTTCACCTATGACAACGCACTGGCGGTCATGGCGCTATATGCCTGTGGCCGAAAGTCGGAAGCGGGCCGGGTCGCCGATGCATTGGTGCTCGCGCTGAAGACGGATCGATTTTATCACGATGGGCGGCTGCGAAACGCCTATCGCGCCGGCCCGGTTGAGGATAACGGCAGCATGCTGCTTCCGGGCTATTGGAGCCCCGTTAGCAAGTCTTGGATTGAAGACGACTATCAGGTCGGCAGCGCGACGGGCAGCACGGCCTGGGGGGCGCTGGCATTGCTGACCGCCTACGAACAGACCGGCCGAAGGCCCTATCTGGATGCCGCTCGGACAATCATGGACTGGATCCATCGCAGCACCGCAGATCCGCAAAATCCCGGTTATTTCGGAGGCTTTTTTGGTCAGGAGCCCTCACCGGAACGCATAGGCTGGAAATCCACGGAACATAACCTCGATGTCTATGCGGCGGATCGCTGGCTTGCCGGGCTCGATCCCATGGGCGACTGGATGCATCACGCCGAGAAAGCGCGCGCGTTTCTGGAGGCCATGTGGGATTTCGAGGACGGTCGTTTCTTTGTCGGCAGCCTGCCGGACAGCGCCGTGCCGAATACAAGGATGTCGGGTCTCGACGCCGAATTGTGGCCGCTCATCGCCGTGCCGGCCTATGCATTCAGGCGCGCGCGCGTCCTGGAATGGACGAAACGCAATCATGGCGTTGATGGTGGTTTCGACTTCAACAATGACCGCGACGGCACCTGGCTTGAGGGCACTGCCCAGGCCGCCCTCGTGTTTCGTCTGAGCGGCAGAGGGAAAGAGGCTGAGCCGTTGTTCGAGACGATTTCCAGGCAAGTTGCCCCCGACGGGCTGCTCTATGCCACGGTCAACGCTGAGCTATCGACCGGCCTGAAGGTTGGGCCCGACTCCACCTCCGTTGACTTCAAGTACTTCCGCCTTCCCCATATAGGAGCGACGGCATGGGCCGTGCTTGCCGCGCTGAAGCGCAATCCTTTCATAGGCACGGCCGGTCAGTCGGCGAGCCGTTAGAGTTCCCGGAAAAGTACGAAGCGGTGTTCGTCCGGAATTGCGAAAAAACAAAGGGCGATTTCCTGATTGGATGAAGCGCCGAACCGCCCTGGAATAGACCACGCCACCGGGCGGCGATTGGGAAAGGTTTCAGTGGTCTGAGATGAATTGCCGTGCCCGGTGGGCCCAGGCAGGGCGGCTGCGTAGCACTATCGCGCGTGTCGGCTGTGAACTTGAGTTCAGCAACTTGCACGATTCAATCTATCATTGTGCCGCGGTTTTGTGAATGCCGCCAGGGGTATCCGAAGACGGGCACGCGGAATCACAACTGGGTCTTTCGCGCCAACTAATCGCAGACGGTTTCGCGCACCACTACCCGATGATGATGGCGGTAGCTGTAGCGTCTCTCGGTCCAGCACCGGCGATGATATCTGTAGCGTGGGCCGTCATAGTACCCATCATCCGCGTAGGCCGGCGGAGCACGATAATAACGCGGCGGCGGCGCATCATAGTCGTAGCGAGGCCCAACTCCGTATTCAAAGTAGACCTGAGAGAATGCCGGGGACGCGGCCAAGGTCGTGGCGAGCGCCAACGCTGCGATTACGATTCTTTTCATGTCTTTCCATTCCGATTCATGTACAGCTGCGGCGCGCTAACCCGCGCCCTAAATGTAGTATGCCATGAGCACTGCTCGTGAATACGGACGAAAGTCCCGATCAAGTAGGGACTTAGGCCTAAGAGCTCCCGAAAGCTTTGTTCGCTAGCGTTCATAGAAGTTGGTGGACTCGTCTTTCTCGAAGCGTAAGATGAAGTATCGGCACCAACCGAATACGTAGGCGGTGGCGACGGAGGGCTTAGACGTGCTCCCGCCTGCAAGACCGAGGGAGCGGTATTATGCCCTTTCGGAAATACGCATCTATTCCAGATGATCCCAATTTTCGCGAAGCGTTAATGGTTTGGGCTCGCAAGTTTACCAGATCCGAGGCGGTCGCGAGACGTGTCACTCGACGGACGATTGATGTGTTGTGCGACAATCCAAGCCTCCTCGACGGACGCGACATAAACGAAGCGATTTTCATGCTGTTGCGGCGGCACGCGTTCGATGAAATCGAGTGGTCGTCCGAGCAAGGCCATCAAGGTGATGGGACCATGTCCGAGAAGCAGCCGATGTGGTGATAGAGCGCTGCATCGTAAAGCCGCATCTTCCCGAAACGGAAAAGCCGCGGGATCACTCGGTAGTCCGCCCGATCAGCAGGTCGGAACCTGCATTTCATTGCATATACTCTGATTCTCCCATGGAAGCCCGCCAGCGAATAGTGTCGTGATCCACTGTATAAACGCTTCAGTTCGTGCCGGCGTGAATTTCGCGGACGGACGGACAAGATGGATCCCCCCATCGATCTCGAACTGCCACTCAGGTAGGAGCCGGACGAGCGTCCCGGCAGCGAAGTCACGGACCATGGACCACTCGCCGAAGCCGACGATGCCGATTCCCTGCCGTGCCGCTTCGAGCAGCGTGTCGATGTCGTTCGATCGATAGCTTCCGGAAGGCAGGATCGTCTCGCGCAGCGGGCCCTTCCGCATGCGCCACTCCGGCACCAGCACTGGCCCGGTATATCGAAGGAGGTTGTGATCCACGAGCGCGCGCGGAGAGGCGGGAATCCCGTGGCGATCGAGATAATCCGGTGATGCGCCGAGAACGATCCGGTGGTCGCCCAGCTTGCGTGAAACAAGACGGCTGTCACCGAGCGTTCCAAGGCGTACTGCTGCGTCAAATCCTTCGCCGATGAGATCGACATGCCGCTCGGCGTAGTCGACCTCGATGTCAAGGCCTGGATATCGGCGAGCAAAAGCTGGCATCGCAGGCGCCAGCCATTGCCGGCCCATCGCCGCCGGGAAGGCCAGGCGCAGCCGACCTTTGAGCTCGATACCGCCGGCGGCCGCCTCCTGCTCGGCCTCTAAAATGGCGTTGGTTGCACTTAGAATGCGTTCCGCGAGCTGGGCACCGGCTTCCGTTAGTCGAACCCGCCGTGTCGTTCTTTCGAGCAGACGCACGCCGAGGCGTCGTTCCAGCGCGGCGATACGTTTGGACACAATGGTCGGGTGTCGGCGGAGCATGGCGGCTGCCGCGACGAATGAGCCTTCCCTGGCAACAGCCACGAGTGCTGCAAGTTCGTCGGTCCGCGCTTGTTCGAGATACATGATTATCGGATCGCCTCCAAATCGCTTTCAGAGAAGCAGGATTGCTGCACATATTGCAGCATTATAATGCGACGAACCCTAATTTTCCTAGCTCCACAGTGAGGCTACCTCTGTTTCGACACGGCAGCGATGCGATTGCCGTCCGGATACGAGACGAAAAGGAAAACCACGATGACGACTGTGAATGAACGTCTGGAATGGCGCTATGCGACCAAGAAATACGACCCGAGCAGGAGCGTCGCCCCCGACACGCTCTCGCGCATTGTCGAGGCGGTGCGCCTAGCACCCACGTCGAGCGGGCTTCAGCCCTTCGAGCTGATTGTCGTTAGCAACCCGGACGTCCGCACGAGAATTCGAGCCGCGGCCTGGGATCAGGCGCAAATCACCGACTGCTCGCACCTGCTGATTTTTGCTGCCTGGGACGACATCACCGCTGCTCGCGTCAACATGATGTTCGACCTCACCAATGAGGTTCGAGGTTTTAGAAACGAGGGCTGGGAAAATTATCGCAAGAAACTGTTGAGTATAGTCGCCGCGCAGGGAACAGAGGCCAATCATCAAGCTGCTGCCCGGCAGGCCTATATCGGCTTGGGCGTCGCCGTCATCGCGGCAGCCTTCGAACGGGTGGACTCGACACCTATGGAAGGCTTCGACCCGGCCGCGGTCGACGAGATATTGGACCTGCGATCGAAGGGGCTGCGCAGCGTCGTCATGCTGCCGATTGGATACCGAGCCCCAGAGGGCGATTGGCTCGTGCACCTGAAGAAGGTCCGACGAAGCCGTGATGAGTTTGTCACCGACATCGTGTGATCCAGGCATCCGCAATTGTCGTGGTGATCTATGCTTCGGGGATCGGCTCGATCTCGCCGCTCCTCTCATACCCCCGTGCAAATACCAGGTGATCAGCGCTTTGCGGGCATTGATAACCGACACGCAGATCCTGCCACTCGAGAGGTGAGGCCGCGGGCTCCAGCCGGCATAATCCATATGAAGCGGAACGAGCCGCCCATGGCACCCTGATGCCGTCCTGCAAGGAGCCTGGAGCCGGTGATTGAGCAGGTGGAGCTAAGCTGGGCGAATGCCGGCGGCGCGTTGAATTGAATGCTAATAGGCAACCGAGCGCTGATCACGTCTATGCCGGCAGGAGCCCCGTGGCTCGGTAGCTTTCGATCAAGGCGTCGAACAATGATATGTCGCAGCGGCTTCTCGCCATCAGCTGAGCTCCGGCGACCGCCGCAAAGATCGCACGTGCCCGCGCCTCGCTGTCTTCTGGGCGCGTCACGCCGGCGGCGGCGAGCGCCTTTCTGATCCAGGCCACATTGACGTCGGAGAAGGTCTGAACCTCCGCCGTCACCTCATCTGGAAGGTCATCATATTCCGCCGACATGAAGCTGCAGAGGCAAAGTCGGTTGTCGCTCTCCAGCGACCTTCGAAAGATTTTCGGATATTCCCGTAGCGCGTTGATTGGATCGGCCGCGCTTTTAAGGAGGGTATCGAGCTCGCGTTCGGTATCCTCCCAGTAGCGCCGAGCAACCGCCGCACCGAGCCCCGCCTTGCTTGGGAAGTGATGATAGATGCTCGCCGCCTTGATCCCGACCTGGGCCGCGAGATCGCGGAAGTTCAGCCCGCTGTAGCCATGTGATTGAGCGATCTGCCTGGCAGCGGCCAGGATCGCTTCCTTTGAATTCGTCATCGTCATCTCAGCGGCGAGGATTGAATGGTTATTGCCCTACCAAATGTTAGATAGGGGTTGACGCACAAAAAGGAAAGGGTTTATCTCGCCCTAACAAACGTTAGGTTGGCTGCGTGCGGAGCGAGACGGAGCCGGAAGAGAGAGAAAGCCATGAGTGAGAACATCATCTATTCAGACGCGACCAAGCTCGCTGAGATGATCCGCAGCCGCGAGGTTTCAGCGGTTGAGGTCGTCAAGGCCCATCTGGATCGCATCCGGACGGTTGACCCGAAGATCAATGCGATCGTCACACTCGCCGAAGATGCCCTGGAAAAGGCCGAGGCGGCGGACGCCGCGGTCCGCGCGGGTGATGAGCTCGGTGCCCTTCACGGCGTCCCCTTCACGGTCAAGGACTCGATCGATACCGCCGGCGTGGCGACGCAGCGCGGCTCGCCGATCTTCAAGGGACGCATGCCCGATGCCGACGCCACCAGCGTCGCACGCATGAAGAGGGCTGGCGGTATCCTGCTCGCCAAGACCAATCTTCCCGAATTCTCCTACTGGATCGAAAGCGACAATCTGCTTACCGGCCGCACCAACAATCCCTGGGATCTCTCGCGGACGCCGGGCGGTTCGAGCGGTGGCGAGTCGGCCGCGATTGCGGCGGGCATGTCGCCGATCGGCCTCGGCACCGATCTCGCCATCTCGGTGCGTGGACCGGCCGCCCAGACCGGTATCTCGTCCATCAAGGCAACGCACGGCCGTGTGCCGATGACCGGCATTTATCCGCGCGCGCCGCGCCGCTTCTGGCACGTAGGTCCAATGGCCCGCAGCATCCGCGACCTGGCGCTCGCCTTCTCGCAGCTTGCCGGTCCTGACGGCCATGACGCTTTCGCGACGAGCACTGTTCAATTCGACGCCGGTATCGGCCGTCAGCCCTATCGGCAGCTCCGGGTGGGTTGGCTGGTCGAACCGGGCTTCGGGCCGATCGACCCTGAAGTAGCCAAGGTGGTCGAGGCGGCCGCCGAGGCGCTCAAAGGTCTCGGGCTACATGTCGAGCCGGTGCGCATTCCCGCGCTCGAAAGGGATTTTGCGCTCGATGTCTTCAATCGTATCCACGTGATGGAGATGAAGCAGGCCTTCGCGGAGGCGACCGCCGGGCACGAAGACCAGATGTACAAGATGTCCAAGACGATGCTGTCGCTACCGGACACCTCCATGGCAGATTTCATCGAGGCCGAGCAGGCGGCCGAGCGTCTGCGCGATGGCTTCGCCGAGTATTTCCAGAAGTTCGATGCGCTGATCACGCCGGTGCTGCCCTTGCCGGCCCACAAGCACGGCCAGGAGGAGTTCGTCATCAATGGCCGGGCGGTCGACGCCACATATCTGCAGGGTGCGACCGTGCCGCTCAACGTCACCGGCTTGCCGGGAATTTCAATGCGGTTCGGCACGAGCAGGGAAGGTCTTCCGATCAACGTCCAGATCGTCGGCAGCTGGCTGGCGGAGTCGACGATCCTGGCGGTCGCGTCCCAGCTCGAGAGCGTGAGCACCGTCAGGGATCTGCATCCAGATCTTTGATGGGTGGCGCCGGGAGCGATCAAGTTCGTGCGGCAGCGCATGTGTCGCGATATTATTTTGTCGAGGGGACGCTGCCCGCAGTCATGCCGGTGGTAAGCACCTCTGGCAACTAACCTCCGCCAGTGCCTCGAATACGGCCGGCGTGCGTTCCAGGCGTGCGATCGTTCGCGCGCCTTCGAGCGCGGCTACCAAAGCGGCCGCGGTGGAGGATGCGCGCGCGGGAGCGAAGCCACACCGCCTGAAATGCTCTGCAATAATCTCGGTCGAATCGACAAATCCGCGCGCGACCCTTTTGGTCAGCTCAGCGTCGAGCGCGGGCAGTTCATTCGCCAGATTTTGCATCAGACAGCCATATTGAAAGTCGGAGGCGACCATTTCGGCGGCGAATGTTCCGAAAATCTGGCGAACGAAATTTTCCGCATCGCCGGCCGTGTTCGCGGAGATATTTCGCAAAACCGCAATTCGGCTCCCGACGTATTGATCGATTGCTTCTTCTGCGAGCTGTGCCTTGCCGCGTGGAAAGTGAAAGTAGAACGATCCTTTAGGGGCACCGCTTTCTTCAATGATCTGGGTCAATCCAGTCGCGGTATAGCCTTGGATGCGAAACAGTCTTTGGGCGGTTGCAATCGCGTTGGCGCGGGCGTCAGTCTTGCGTGGCATGCAACAAACATAACACGGTTCGCTTGACGCCGCTATGGCGATCGCCATACTATGGTGATCGCCATAGAAAGAGGCCCGCGGATGAATCATCCCGTTCATTTCAAACCATCGATGTCCCGACGAGCCGTTTTGGCGATGGGCGCGGCCAGTCTGGTTGCCGCGTCCCTTCGATCGGCTCGCTCAAACCCCATGGGAGGAAGTGCTTTGACTACACCACCTTACGGCGGGGGAACGCTTCCCAAGGGGGTCCGCTCGCGCATGATCCACGGGGTCAACGGCCTTGATGTCCATATTCTCGAAGCCGGTTACGAAAACCCCGGCCGGCCGCTCGCGCTGCTTCTGCACGGCTTTCCGGATTTGGCTTACGGCTGGCGACATCTGATTCCGATTCTGGCTGACGCGGGGTACCATGTCGTGGCGCCCGATCAGCGGGGTTTTGGCCGCACCACCGGTTGGATGAACGGCTATGACACCCCGCTCGCGCCCTTCAGCCTCTTGAACATGACGCGCGACGCGCTCGGGCTGGTTTCGGCGCTGGGGTATCGGCGCACGACGATGCTTGTCGGGCACGACTTCGGTTCGCCCGTGGCGGCTTATTGCGCGCTCGCTCGACCTGACGTCTTTCCATCGGTGGTGCTGATGAGCGCGCCTTTCCCTGGCCCGCCGGCATTTCCGTTCAACACCGCGGAAAGCGAGGCATCGTCGCCGGTCCAATCGAATACTGACAATCAAAGGTTGGCGGCCGCGCTGGCTGCGCTCGATCCGCCCAGAGAGTATTATCAGCAATATTTGAGCACTCGGGAGGCCAATGACGACATGTGGCGTCCCCCTCAAGGTCTACATGCGTTTCTTCGTACCTTTTTCTACGTCAAGAGCGCCGACTGGCCGGGAAACAAGCCGCAGCCGCTGCAGGCGCGAACCGCCACGGAGCTTGCAAAAATGCCCACCTACTATGTCATGGATCTCGGCAAGACGATGCCCGAGACTGTCGCTCCATTCCAGCCTTCCGCCGCCGAGGTCCAAACCTGCAAATGGCTCACCGAGCCGGAACTTGGCGTGTACACGGAGGAATATGGCCGCACCGGATTTCAGGGCGCGCTGCAGACTTATCGCGTCTATTCCGATCCTGACCTGAATGCCGAGTTGCGCCTGTTTTCGGGCAGGACGATCGATGTCCCGTCACTCTTCGTGGGCGGGAAGAGCGATTGGGGCACCTACGCAGCGCCGGGCGCGCTCGATATCATGAGGACAAAGGCAGCGACGAAGATGGCTGGCATCGAGCTGATCGACGGCGCCGGTCACTGGATCCAGCAGGAGCAGCCGGGCCGGTTGAGCGAGCTGCTGCTCGCCTTCATGAAGGAGGCGGGTGGGGCGGATCACCCCAGTGATTTCGGACTTGGCGGTCATTAGTCTGCCCCCCAATTGACGGGAAGATCACAGAGCGGTTTTATGGCCGGCGAGAAGCGATCCGCAGGCCTAGCAGCGGCCATCCGGATCATAGTCGGCGAGGCTCGGAGATCAGGGACGGACCTTACCGATTGGAAGAGCACCGTCCAATGGTCTCATATGGGCTGTCGTTGTGACGCATGCGCCGGAGGTCAACTAAAAGGATCTCACAGTCCACTCACAAGATTTTTATAAATTAGGCTACGCTAATTCGGCGCTCGCTATTTTCTTCCCATTTCCAGTTCCTATCTCGCACTTGCGAGATGATCGCGCATTCCAACCCGCCGGGCATGGGTACGCCCCCTGCCTGCCGTCCGGCCCATTACAAGGACTCGACAATGGGTGATTTGCTTAAAGGGATCTCCAGCTTTCGCGGTGCCGTCTTTCCCGACCATCAGGCACTTTATCGCAAGCTGGCGGAGGAGGGGCAGCAGCCGCAAGCGCTGATGATTTCCTGCGCCGACAGCCGGGTCATGCCTGAAACGATCACGCAATCCGGCCCCGGCGAACTCTTCGTTTGCCGCAATGCAGGAAACATCGTTCCTCCCTTTTCCACGGCGAATGGCGGTGTGTCCTCGGCAATAGAATATGCGGTCGTAGCACTCGGCGTTCGTGATATCATCGTCTGCGGGCATTCCGATTGCGGTGCGATGAAAGGGCTTTGCCATCCTGATCTTTTGAAACCGATGCCGAATGTCGCCGCCTGGCTGAAGCACAGTCATGCCGCCCATTCGATCGTCTGCGAAGCCTACCCCGCCGACCTGTCCGAGCGTCAAAGGGTTCGCGCCATCGCGATGGAAAACGTCGTCGTTCAGCTCGACCACTTGCGCACGCATCCTTCCGTCGCCGCCAAGCTTGCGATCAACGACATCACACTGCATGGATGGTTCTTCGATATCGAGACGGGGGAGGTGCTCGTCTATGACGGTACGGCCGCTCGCTTCACGGAAATCCTTGAGGACAGGCCTTTGCCTGTCGCGGTTAAGGGTCGTGGTCGTCCGCATGTGATCCCGCAAGCCGCGGAGTAGGCCGATGATGTCAAGCTCTGCTCTTTCACGCGACCTCGCGTCCTCGCTCGTCGTATTCCTCGTCGCCATACCGCTCTGCCTCGGCATTGCCGTGGCTTCAGGCGTTCCGGTGGCGATGGGCCTCATTTCAGGCATTGTCGGCGGTATCGTCGTCGGCCTTTTGGCGGGATCGCCGCTTCAGGTATCAGGGCCGGCCGCTGGCCTTGCCGTGATCGTCTTCGGTTTCGTCGAGCAATATGGCATCGACATGCTCGGGCCGGTTCTCATCGTTGCGGGTTTACTGCAGGTCCTTGCCGGATTCTTGAAGATCGGCTCGTGGTTCCGGGCGATTTCACCCGCGGTCGTCCACGGCATGCTCGCCGGGATCGGCATCCTCATCATTCTTGGCCAGATCCATGTGCTGATGGGGGCAAGACCGGCTGCCGGAGGCATCGAGAACGTCACCGCCATGGAGCAGACCTTTGCTCGCGTATGGGGCGCGGGGCTGACACGTGAAGCAGTCGCTCTCCTCGTGGGGCTGATTTCCTTGCTGGCCATGATCGCCTGGGAGAAATTCAGGCCGAAGCAACTGATGCTGATACCCGGTGCCCTGGTGGGGGTTGCGGCCGGTACGATATTGACGGTTGGCATGCAGCTGCCAATCGCAAGAGTGGAGGTGCCGTCCTCCCTTATCGAAAGCATTACACTGCCGACGCTGGATGGCTTTGCCAGGATGGTCGAGCCCGGCATCATGGTGACGACGCTGGTCATCGCGGTGATCGCCAGTGCGGAAACGCTGCTTTCATCCGCCGCCGTCGATCGTATGCATGATGGCGTGCGGACCCGCTTCAACAAGGAGCTGTTTGCGCAGGGTATCGGCAACGGGCTTTGCGGTCTGTTGGGTGCGCTGCCCATCACCGGTGTCATCGTCAGGTCGTCCGCCAATATTCAGGCGGGCGCACGCTCGCGGGCGTCGGCCGTGCTGCATGGTGTTTGGATCCTCGGGCTGGTGGCGTTTCTGCCGCAGCTCCTCGCAATGGTGCCGCTGACGGCGCTTGCCGCGGTGCTGCTGGTGACAGGATGGCGGCTGATCAGTCTTCATCATGTCCGGCATCTCTTCGATCATCACGGCTGGGTCCCTGTCGGGATCTGGACCGCTACGGTCGCGATGGTGGTACTTCAGGACCTGCTCGTGGGCGTGGCACTCGGCCTTGCGCTGTCCATATTGGAGATCCTTCCATATCTGCGTCGCAAGCTCGCCATCGACAGATTGGAAGAGGATGAAACCATCCATCTCGACCTCGTGGGCGTGGCGACATGCAAGGATGTTCCCGCCCTGCTCAATATGCTGGAAACGCTTCCCGAGGGTCGCAAGATCAGGATTGCCGGCACGCGCCTGCACTACCTTGATCATACAAGCGCCGAAACCCTGCGCGAATGGCTGAAACGGCAGAAGAAATCCGGGCGTCTGGTGGAAATCGAGCATCCACCGGTCGGCCGCCATCGGCGGCTGACGCCAATCTTTGAAACACTAGCGCGGGAGGTTGCCTGATCGGTGAAGAACTCACCGGCTACCTAGCGATAATATGCTTGCCCCGCTTGTCGGGGCAAGACCAACAGCAAAACATACAAATGCCCGTTAAGGGAGGTGCGAGAAAAAGCCAAACCACGTACCCGTAGTGATTTGAATTATACTACCTAAAATTGTATGAGATTGATTCATTTTGGAACATAAGCTGAGGTGGCGAGCCCTGTCTTTTGGGGCAAAACGCATTTCAACAAGCCGCGGCTTTCGAGAAAGGCGTGACTTTGCCCATCGAAGCTAGGGATCAAACATCCAATCTTCAGTACGCGGCGAGCAAGTTTGACCCGAAATCGGGCTCGACGCCGAGCAGCGGCGCGGCGTGGCTGATGATGTCATGGACCATGGGTGCCGCCGTGTTGGTCGCGAAGGTCAGATTGTGTTCGCCCGTCAGAGGCTGGTCGACGAAGGCCAGCACTACGTATTTCGGGTTATTCATTGGGAACGCCGCCAGGAACGAATTGAAGCTGAGCTTGTGCGAATAAACGCCGTGAATGACCTTGTTTGCGGTGCCCGTCTTTCCGCCGACATGGTAGCCGGGGACGTCGGCAGGTTTGCCAGACCCTTGCTCACCGTTCAGCTGGAAGAGGTAGCGGATCGTGTCGCTGGTACTCTTCTTGACGATCATCGTCTCGGTCTTCTCCGCCTCTTCCTGTGTGCGCGGAAGAAAGGAGGGTTCGATCAGCTTGCCACCGTCAATGAGGGCTGCGCCAGCGACGGCAGTCTGCATCGGCGTGGTGGCGACGCCGTGGCCGAAGGCAATGGTCATGGAGTTGAGCTTCTTCCAAACCTTTGGCTGGCTGGGCGCCTTCACCTCGGGCAGTTCGGTCTGCATCTTCGTCAACAGCCCGAAGCGGGTCAGATAGCTCTTCTGGATGGTCATGCCCACCTTATCCATCATCTTGGCCGTGCCGATGTTGGACGAATAGCGGAAGATTTCCGGGATCGACAGGACACGCCGCGGCACGTCGCGGTCGTCATGGATGGTGAAGCCGCCGTAATGTAGAGGGGCGCTGGCGTCGAAGGTATCCGTCAGCTTGACCATGCCCGTGTCGATGGCCATCGCTATCGAGAAGGTCTTGAACACCGAGCCCATCTCGTCGGTGCCGTTCGACATGCGGTTCAGCCAGCCTTTGACATCAGCTTGCGGATCGTTCGGATCGAAATCGGGAGCCGAGGCCATGGCCAGGACTTCGCCCGTGTGAATGTCGAGGATGACGGCGCCGGCCGCCTGACTCTGATATCGGCCGATTGCATCCGACACCACGTCATGCACAACGTTCTGAACACGAAGATCGATCGAAAGCCGTACCGGCTCCAATTGGTCGCGGCTCGTCAGGCCCGTGGAAGCGAGATCCGACAGGCCCTGCATGTCGAGATATTTCTCCATGCCGGCGACGCCATGATTGTCGATATCGACATAGCCGAGAATATGCGCGGCGGTGCGTCCGCCCGGATAAAAGCGCTTGACTTCAGGTCGAAAGCCGATCGCCGGAATGCCGAGCGCCAGGATTTCGCTCTGTTCCTTCGGCGTCAGCTGCCGGCGCAGCCAGGCAAAATGCGAGCGGCGGTCAGCAAGCTTCTTATAAAGAGATTTGCGGTCGATATCGGGAAAGATCGAGGCGATTTTTTCCACTGCCTCGTCCGGGTCGATCACGCGGTTGGGCTCGGCAAACATCGAGACTGTGCGAATATCGGTTGCGAGCAATTCGCCGTTTCTGTCGACGATATCCGGGCGCGCGGCGCTGACATGATCCGGCGGAATCGCCGACGTGTCGGTCCGCGGCTCCATATCGAAATAGGTAAGCCTGGCAAAGATCGCCACATAACAGACGAACAGCCCACCCGCCAGCATCATGATGCGAGCTTTGGCGAGTTTGGCTTTGCCCGTTGCGCGTACTGGCGGGCGTTCGCGTCCGCCCGGACCAAAGGTGATTCTGATGAGGCGACCGCTATTTGCGCCGAGGGCGTGGATGATCGACATGAACGATTTATTCGCAAAACAGGGGAAGGCGGACGTGCCTCTGGATCAACAATCTCTAAGCTCAAGATGGTTAACAGGGGCCTAATTGTAAGTTTTTCTTACTAAC
Source organism: Martinezella sp. CNPSo 3890 (assembly GCF_057784455.1). Taxonomy (NCBI): domain Bacteria; kingdom Pseudomonadati; phylum Pseudomonadota; class Alphaproteobacteria; order Hyphomicrobiales; family Rhizobiaceae; genus Martinezella; species Martinezella sp. CNPSo 3890. The sequence goes on from NZ_JBXSOR010000009.1 coordinate 254,800, forward strand.
GTTGTGTTTGAGGTGCACCTCGCGCGTTGCGCGTATGACGGTTACGGGCAAGAAAGCCTTGCTATGTCCGCGCCAGAGATGTGGTTCAGAGCGCGAGCTGCTCGGCATCCTGAGATCGAACCAGAGCTTCGAGTTCCTCATAAAGCGATTCCGCAAAGCTGCGCAGCACAGTCAGCTCGAAATCGTTCATGCCGATGCGCGTGAGCTGCACAGAGATATGACCGAAAAGCGTCATGGCACTGCGCCCCTCGGGGAAGCTCGATGGATGCAGATCGACGGCCGTACCTTTGTTGAGTATCCGGGGCGCGTCCTGGCCCGAAACCAGGATGCGGATACGGCCGTGGCTTTGGTCGCAGATGAAGGCGCGGCCGGCCAGGACATCGGCGATAGCCTGCCTTTGAGATTGAACGAGCTGCTCGTTACCGGCGATGAACCATTGCCGGTATCCCGCCGGGCGTACGGAACTCCGCTTGAGGCCGGCCACAGGAAGATGGGCCAAAAGCTCTTCGCTCGTGGTTGCGCCCAGCACATGCAGGAGATGCCCCTCGGGCAGGGCTTCAAGCCGGATGGTCTCGCTTTGCAGGACGGTCTTTCCGGCAAGGACCGGCTTTGATATCGGCAAATCAGGCATGGAGTTTCTCATTCTGCGGGTCGAGGAAGACCGGGCTGCAGATCATTGCATCCGTGTATTCGTTTCTAAGCCCGTTCCAGACGACGACCTTCTCGCCGATGCGCTCCGCTCCATTCTTGATGAAAGCGAGCCCGATCGTATGGCCGAGGCTGGGGGAAAAGGCGCTCGATGTCACATAGCCTTGGTCGTTTTCCAGTGTCGCCGCCGCACCGTCCGCAAGGATATGAGCGCCGGTACGGAAGCTTGTTGCCGGGTCCACCGGTTTGACACCGACGAGGCGAGGCCGATCGGCGGCCTGGAGACCCTCGCGCGCGAGCATCGCCTTGCCGATGAAATCAGGCTTCGCCGCCGAAACCATGCGGGCAAAGCCAAGATCGCCTGGCGTTACCGTGCCGTTGATCTCGGCATGGGTGACATGACCCTTCTCGATACGCATGACGCCAAGCGCCTCGGCGCCATAGGCGCAAATTTCATGTTTTTGACCCGCCTCCATGATGGCGTCGGCGACGAATTCGCCATAGGCCGCCGGCACGGCAAGCTCGTAGGCGAGCTCCCCGGAAAAAGATATGCGGAAGAGGCGACCCTCAAGCTTGCCGCCGAACAATGAGACCGCGCGCGCGCTCATGAACGGGAAGGCGGTGTTGGAAATATCCTCGTCGACGATTTCGGAGAGGATCAACCGCGACTTCGGTCCGGCGACCGCCATCTGCGCCCATTGATCGGTTGACGACGCGAAACAGACCTCCAGCTCGGGCCAGAGCGTCTGGGCACAGAACTCCAGGTGGGTGAGCACGCCGGCGGCAAGCGCTGTCGTTGTGGTCATGAAAAAATGGTCTTCGCTCAACCGGCTGGTGGTGCCGTCATCATAGATCATGCCGTCTTCGCGCAGCATGATGCCGTAGCGCGCCTTGCCGACGGAAAGCTTGGCGAAACCGTTGCAATAGATACGGTCGAGGAAGGTGGCGGCATCCTTGCCGAAGATCTCGATCTTGCCGAGTGTGGAGACATCGCAGATGCCGGCATTTTTTCGGATGTTCAGCACTTCGCGATCGACGCTTTCGCGCCAGGTTTTTTCACCCTCGCGCGGAAACCAGGAGGAGCGGTACCAAAGCCCGGTTTCCACGAAGACCGCACCATTCTTCTTCGCCCATTCGTGCAAGGGGGATTTTCGCGCCGGCTGAAAATGCTTAGCCCGCGAGGTACCTGTCAAAGCACCGAAGGAAACCGGCGTGTAGAAGGGCCTGAATGTCGTGGTGCCGATCTCGGCCGGCGATACGCCGCGGGCCTCGGCCAGGATGCCGATGGCGTTGACATTGGAGAGCTTGCCCTGATCTGTCGCCATGCCGTTGGTCGTATAGCGCTTGGCAAGCTCGACATCGCCATAGCCTTCACGAACGGCAAGGCCGAGATCCTTGAGGTGCACGTCGTTTTGATAGTCGACGAAGGCCTTGCCCTTGCCACCTTTGACAAACCAGAGCGGCTTGGCAGCAGGCGGTGCTTCCTCCATTGACGCAAAGGCCGGGACGATCTTGCCAAGGCCGATTGCTTCCAGCGCCTCGGCGGCTTTCATTGCCCCGTCGCCAAGGCAGCTATCAGTGGAGGCAAGGCCGGCTGCGGAGCCGGCAATCAGCAAGCCTTCCTGTCTTTCAGGGGCCAGGAAGGCTGCACACCTTTCCGACCAGGTCGGCTTTGCACCGCGATGGCAGGCAAGGTGAATGATCGGGCTCCAACCGCCGGACATGGCAAGCGCGTCGGCTTCGATTTCCCGGCTACCGGAGGAGCTCGCCACGGTCACCCGGCGCAGCTGCTTGCCGCCATGCGCGTCGATGACGCGAGCGCCGGCCAAGACTTGTGCCTTGCCGTTCCAGAGCTCGTTGCCATCGGCGCGACCGTCGACGATGGCGGTAACCTCGACGCCCGCTGCCTCGAGCTCGGCGGCGGTGCGGTAGCCGGAACTGTTGGTCGTGAAGACTATTGTGCGCTTGCCAGGCGCAACCGCCTGCCGATTCAGATAGCTGCGCATTGCGCCTGATATCATCACGCCCGGAATGTCGTTGCCGCCGAAGACGATTGGGCGCTCTTCCGCTCCGGTCGCGAGGATCGCCTGTTTGGCGATGATGCGCCACAGGCGCTCGACCGGCCGTCGCGGATCAGGCGTCGCCACATGCTTCTGAACGCGTTCGACCGCCCCGAAGACATTGTCGTCGTACCAGCCGATAACTGTCGTTCGCGGCAGGCACTGCACGTTCGACAGGCTTTCGAGCTCATTGATCATGCTTTCGAACGTCGGATTCTTCTCTGCGAGCAAACCGTCGCCGAGGGCGAAGCCTTCGTCTGCAAGAACCACCCGCGCTCCGGCGCGTCCCGCCGTCAGCGCCGCGGCAAGACCCGTGGGTCCAGCGCCGATCACGAGCAGATCGCAATGCACCCAGCATTTTTCATAGGAATCGGGATCCGCCTCATAGGATGCCTTGCCGAGACCGGCGGCCTTGCGGATCAGCGGTTCGTAGACCTTCTCCCAGAAGGCGGCCGGCCACATGAAGGTCTTGTAGTAGAAGCCGGCGCTGAGGAAAGGCGACAACAAGCCGTTGACGGCGCCGATATCGAAGCCGAGCGACGGCCAGCGATTCTGACTGCGCGCCGTGAGCCCATCGTAAAGCTCGATCATCGTGGCACGGGTATTGGCTTCAGTTCGTCCGCCCGTGCCGGTCGTGACAAGGGCATTGGGCTCGGCGGCACCCGCCGTCAGGATGCCGCGCGGGCGATGATATTTGAAGCTGCGGCCGACAAGCTGGATACCATTGGCGAGCAGGGCGGAGGCAAGCGTGTCGCCGGGATAGCCCGTCAGATCCCGGCCGTCGAAGCTGAAGGCGAGGGTCTTCGAACGATCGATCAGGCCGCCGGAGGAAAGCCGATAGCTGCTCATGCGCCGCCCCCAAGCTTGGCAAGTGCCGCGTCGCTGACGCCATAGACCTTGTGGGTAACAGTGTCGCGCTCGACGATCAACCAGCGGCGGCAGCCGGATGAGTGATGCCAATACTCCTTGTGAAGCCCCTTCGGATTGTCGCGCAGATAGACGTAATCGTACCAGTCTTCCGCGCTGGCGTCGGCTTTCGGGCGGCTGAGGTTCGCGTCGCCCTTGATGGTGAACTCTTCCTTGGGCCGGGCGCCGCAGTGAGGGCAGGAAATCAGGCTTGCCATGTCGTTATGTCCTCAATGCAGGTTCGGCTGGGCGCCGACGCCTTTTTCATCGATCTGATAGCCGCGCCGAAAGCGATCGAGGCGCAACTGCATTGCTGTCTCATGCGGCTCGTTGCGGGCGATCAGATGCGCGTAGCAATAGCCCGACGCCGGCGTGGCCTTGAAACCGCCGTAGCACCAGCCGGCGTTCAGATAGAGGTTGTCGATATGCGTCCGATCGATGATTGGAGAGCCATCCATGCTCATGTCCATGACGCCACCCCATGTGCGCAGGTAGCGCACGCGCGTCAGCGCCGGGATCATCGCCACACCGGCTTCGGCGACATGTTCGACGGTCGCGAGATTGCCGCGCTGGGCGTAGGAATTGTATCCGTCGATATCGCCGCCGAAGACGAGACCGCCCTTGTCGGACTGCGAGACATAGAAATGGCCGGCGCCGAAGGTGACGACGCAATCGATGAACGGCTTCAGGCCTTCCGAGACGAAGGCCTGCAGCACATGGCTCTCGATCGGCAAGCGCAGACCCGCCATGTCGGCGACCACCGTGGAATTGCCCGCGGCCGCGAGCGCCAGCTTGCCGCAACCGATGTAGCCCTTCGTGGTCTCGACGCCAAGGACCCGGCCATTGTCGGAACGAATACCAGTCACTTCGCAGCCGGTGATGATGTCGACGCCACGGCTGTCGGCGCCGCGGGCATAGCCCCAGGCGACTGCGTCATGGCGCACCGTGCCGCCGCGCGCCTGCAACAGGCCACCCATGATCGGGAAGCGGGCGTTTTCGAAATCCAGGAAGGGCAGCTTTTTGCGAACAGCTTCGCGATCGAGCAATTCCGCGTCGACGCCGTGCAGGCGCATGGCGTTGCCGCGACGGGTATAGGCGTCGCGTTGAGCATCCGAATGAAATAGATTGAGAACGCCGCGCTGCGAGACCATGGCGTTGAAATTGAAATCCTGCTCCAGCCCTTCCCAGAGCTTCATCGAGAGCTCGTAGAACGGATTGTTGCCGGGCAGCAGGTAGTTCGAGCGGATGATCGTCGTATTGCGCCCGATATTACCCGAGCCGAGATAGCCCTTTTCCAGAACGGCGACGTTGGTGATGCCGAAGGTCTTGGCCAGATAATAGGCAGTTGCCAGCCCATGACCGCCGCCACCGACGATGATGACGTCATAATGCGGTTTCGGTTGCGGCTGGCGCCAGGCGGGCGCCCAGCCGGTATTGCCGCGAAGACCGTTGAGGAAAACAGAAAAAGCCGAATAGCGCATGGTTCGATCCGCTGTGAATGCGCTCATGATGACAGAGTGGCAAATGCCGACTTGCCCAATTAGGACCTCTTTCGATAAAAAGGGGACATGGCTTCCATCGATGCAAGAAAAAGTCAGGCCATCGGCTTCGTCCTGATCCCTGGATTCGCGCTGATGTCCTATGCTTCCGCGAGCGAGCCGTTGCGCGCCGCGAATCTTTTGGCCGGACGTGAAATCTATCGATTGTCGATTTTTTCGCCGGATGGCATCCCGGCGGTATCCTCTGGTGGTGTACCGGTGCCGGCCGACCCTCTCCCGGGTCGCGGATCCGAGCTCGGCACGGTCTTTGTCTGCGCCGGCGGCTCGCCGCGCGATTGGCACTACCCTTCGGTTCTCGCCTGCCTCCGCCAGCTCGCACGCGAGGGCGTGCGCATCGGTGGCATCTCCGGTGGCCCCTATCTGCTTGCCGCCGCCGGGCTTTTGGCCGAGCGCGATTTCACCATTCATTGGGAGCATGCGCCGGCCCTGCTCGAAGCCTTTCCAGCACTTGCGCCGCGCCAGGCACGCTTCGTCATCGATGGCAATCGCATCACCTGCGGCGGTGGCATCGCGCCGCTAGACATGATGCATGTGCTAATATCTGAGCACATGGGCGCCGATTTCGCCCGGCGCGTCAGCGACTGGTATCTGCACACCGAAGTCGGCGAGCCAGCGGCGCCGCAACGTGGTTCGCTCGCAGAACGCTACGGCGTTCACCATCCGGGCCTGCTCAGCGTTCTTGCAAAAATGGAGGAAACGATCGAGATGCCGCTCGACCGTACGGCCATGGCGCGCATTGCAGGTGTCACGCCGCGTCATCTTGACCGGCTGTTTGCTAGTCATCTCGGCTCGACATTCCTAGATCAATATCGGCTGATACGCCTGCGGCATGCCCGGCGGCTTCTGGAGCAAAGTCCACTTTCGATTTCCGAAATCGCCATCGCCACCGGCTTTTCCAGCGGCGCGCATTTCTCCAGAGCCTATCGCTCGCTTTATGGCATGGCACCCAGCGAAACCCGCCGCGTTTGATTTTCGTCGCAGTTGAGAAAATTTCACTGGGAGGATAGAGTTCTTCCCAGCAGGCCCTGCCGACAAAAAAGGATACAGAATGAAAACCAAGGCAGACACGATATCGGCCGACGACCAATCCCATGCTGGACGCTCGGCCTTCTCCCAAAACCCGCATGCGGTTCGCGAGCCGAAGGAAAACAATCTCGAAATGGCGATCGGCCACGAAGTTCGCGCCTATCGCAAGAAGCTCGGCATCACCGTGACGGATCTCGCCGCCGCGACGGGGATCTCGCTCGGCATGCTGTCGAAGATCGAGAACGGCAATATCTCGCCGTCGTTGACGACGCTGCAATCGCTGTCGCGTGCGCTCGGCGTGCCCTTGACCGCATTCTTCCGTCGCTATGAGGAGCCGCGCAACGCCGTCTTCGTCAAGGCGGGCCAGGGTGTCGAGCTGGAACGCCGTGGCACGCGCGCGGGCCATCAATATAATCTCCTTGGCCATATCGACAACAATTCCAGCGGCGTCATCGTCGAGCCCTATCTCATCACGCTGACGGCGGATTCCGACGTCTTCCCAACCTTTCAGCATGAGGGAATGGAGTTCCTCTATATGCTCGAGGGCGAGGTCATGTACCGCCATGGGGACCAGCTTTACCCCATGCAGCCCGGCGATAGCCTCTTCTTCGATGCGGATGCTCCGCATGGCCCGGAGGTGCTGGTGAAACTGCCGGCAAAATACCTTTCGATCATTAGTTACCCACAGCGAGGCAAGACCGACTGACTTGCCTTAAAAGAAAAAATTATTCTTTTGAGTTGAAAAACCGCGACGGACCTGATAGCCATTTTTGCAGATGCGAAAACGGAGGCTTTGGGCATGTGCGGAATTGTCGGTCTTTTCTTGAAGGATAAGGCGCTGGAGCCGAAACTCGGCGCGCTTCTGTCTTCCATGTTGATCACGATGACCGATCGCGGACCTGATAGTGCGGGTATCGCGATCTACGGCAACGATAATGGCAGCTCGGCCAAGATCACCGTTCAGTCACCTGATCCGGTCAAGGATTTCGACGGATTGGAATATGAGCTGAGGCGGGCGCTCGACATTCCCGTGGCCGTGGCGGTTAAGAGCACGCATGCCGTCATCACCCTTGCCAAGGACAAGCTTGAAGAGGGCAGGGTGGCTCTGGCGGGTCTGCGCCCGAATATCCGGGTCATGAGCAGCGGCGATACCGTCGAGATCTACAAGGAGGTCGGCCTGCCGAAGGATGTGGTCTCGCGCTTCGGCGTCACCGCCATGTCAGGCACGCACGGCATCGGCCATACGCGCATGGCGACGGAATCGGCCGTCACGACGCTCGGCGCTCATCCCTTCTCCACCGGCTCGGACCAGTGCCTGGTTCACAACGGTTCGCTATCGAACCACAACAACCTGCGGCGCGAGCTGAAGCGCGAGGGCATGACCTTCGAGACGGAAAACGATACCGAGGTCGCGGCCGCCTATCTGACGGCCGAGATGGCCAAGGGCAAGGATCTCGGGGCGGCGCTCGAAAGCGCGGTCGACGATCTCGACGGCTTCTTCACCTTCGTCGTCGGCACCAAGTCCGGCTTCGGCGTCGTTCGCGACCCCATCGCCTGCAAGCCGGCAGTTATGGCCGAGACGGACCAGTATGTCGCCTTCGGCTCCGAATATCGTGCGCTCGTCAGTCTTCCGGGCATCGAGGATGCCCGCATCTGGGAGCCGGAGCCGGCGACCGTCTATTTCTGGGATCACGAAAAGGCTGCCTGATCAGAAGCGCCGTAATCGAGAGAGATCTTACATGCCAGTTTTCGACCTATCCGTCACGCCGCTGCGCGAACTCAATAGCGCCCTTCATGGCCTCGCCGCCGGCACCAACGATACGGCTTTCGAAGTCGTCAACCCGCGCGGCCATCATGCTGTTGCCGCAGGTATCGACGCGCCCGTCACTGTCGATATCAAGGGCTCCGTCGGCTATTACTGCGCCGGCATGAATGATGGCGGCAACGTCACCATCCACGGTTCGGCCGGACCGGGCGTTGCGGAAAACATGATGTCCGGCACCGTCGTCATCGAAGGCGATGCCAGCCAGTATGCCGGGGCGACCGGGCAGGGTGGCCTGCTTGTCATCAAGGGCAATGCCGCCTCACGCTGCGGCATCTCGATGAAGGGCATTGATATCGTCGTCTACGGCAATATCGGCCATATGTCGGCCTTCATGGGACAGTCAGGCCATCTGGTCGTGCTCGGTGACGCCGGCGATGCGCTGGGGGACAGCCTCTACGAGGCCAAGCTCTTCGTCCGCGGTTCGGTGAAAAGCCTCGGCTCCGATTGCATCGAAAAGGAGATGCGCCCGGAACACCTGCAGAAGCTCTCCGAGCTTCTGGAAAAGGCCGGCGTGCGCGGCGTCAGGCCGGAGGAATTCAAGCGCTATGGATCGGCGCGCAAGCTCTATAATTTCAATATCGACAATGCCGACGCGTACTAAGGCGAAGGGGACCTCATGAGCTACCACAATCCGCACACGCCGCCTCGCAAGTCCGCTACCTTCGACGATCATACGCTCGCCGAAATCCGCCGCGCGGCGGCGACGGGCATTTACGACATTCGCGGCGCCGGCACCAAGCGCAAGGTGCCGCATTTCGATGATCTACTGTTCCTCGGCGCGTCGATATCGCGCTATCCGCTCGAAGGCTATCGCGAGAAGTGCGATACGACCGTCGTCCTCGGCAGCCGTTTCGCCAAGAAGCCGATCACGCTGAAGACCCCGATCACTATTGCTGGCATGAGCTTCGGCGCGCTTTCCGGCAATGCCAAGGAAGCACTTGGCCGCGGCGCTACGATCGCAGGCACGTCGACGACGACAGGCGACGGCGGCATGACGGACGAGGAGCGCGGCCATTCGCAGACGCTGGTCTATCAGTACCTCCCGTCGCGCTACGGTATGAACCCTAGGGATCTGCGCCGCGCCGATGCGATCGAAGTCGTTGTGGGCCAAGGCGCCAAGCCCGGCGGCGGCGGCATGCTGCTCGGCCAGAAGATTTCCGATCGCGTCGCCAATATGCGCAATCTTCCGAAGGGCATCGATCAGCGTTCGGCCTGCCGCCATCCGGATTGGACCGGTCCGGACGATCTCGAAATCAAGATCATGGAGCTGCGCGAGATCACCGATTGGGAAAAGCCAATCTACGTGAAGGTCGGCGGTGCGCGCCCCTATTACGATACGGCTCTTGCGGTCAAGGCCGGTGCCGACGTCGTCGTGCTTGACGGCATGCAGGGCGGCACCGCTGCGACGCAGGATGTCTTCATCGAGAATGTCGGCATGCCGACGCTTGCCTGTATCCGCCCCGCAGTCCAGGCACTGCAGGATCTCGGCATGCATCGCAAGGTACAGCTCATCATTTCGGGCGGCATTCGTTCCGGAGCCGATGTGGCGAAGGCGCTGGCGCTGGGCGCCGACGCCGTTGCCATCGGTACGGCGGCGCTGGTCGCGATCGGCGACAACGATCCCAAATGGGAAGAAGAATATCAGAAGCTCGGCACGACGGCCGGCGCCTATGACGACTGGCACGAGGGCAAGGACCCAGCCGGTATCACCACCCAGGATCCTGAGCTCGCAAGCCGGCTCGACCCCATTGCAGCCGGCCGGCGCCTTGCCAATTATCTCAAGGTGATGACGCTGGAAGCGCAGACGATCGCGCGTGCTTGCGGCAAGAATCACCTGCACAACCTGGAGCCGGAGGATCTCTGTGCGCTGACGATGGAGGCCGCCGCCATGGCGCAGATTCCGCTCGCCGGCACCAATTGGTACCCGGGCAAGGGAGGCTTTTAAGATACCGGCCGGGCCGAGAGGTCCGGCCGCTGCATGCATCATCGAAGTGTCTCGAAGAAATCCAAAGGGGAACGAGAATGACACTGGATCTTGCTGCCTTTGCAAAGGACAAAGGCATCAAATATTTCATGATCAGTTATACGGATCTTTTTTCCGGCCAGCGTGCCAAGCTGGTCCCGGCGCAGGCGATTGCCGGGATGCAGGAGGAGGGTGCCGGCTTTGCCGGTTTTGCCACCTGGCTCGACATGACGCCCGCCCATCCCGATCTTTTTGCCGTACCCGATGCCTCCTCCGTTATCCAGCTCCCGTGGAAGAAGGATGTTGCCTGGGTCGCGGCCGATTGCATGATGGAGGGCGAGCTGGTCGCCCAGGCGCCGCGCAACGTCTTGAAGAAGCTCGTGAAGGAAGCGGAAGCCGCGGGCAAGCGCGTCAAGACCGGCGTCGAAGCCGAATTCTTCCTGATCACCGCCGATGGCGCCAAGATATCGGATGAATACGACACGGCTGAAAAGCCCTGCTATGACCAGCAGGCTGTCATGCGGCGATATGACGTCATCTCCGAGATCTGCGACTATATGCTGGAGCTTGGCTGGGGCGCCTATCAGAACGACCATGAGGATGCCAACGGCCAGTTCGAGATGAACTGGGAATTCGACGACGCCCTGAAGACGGCGGACAAGCACTCCTTCTTCAAATTCATGGTCAAATCGATCGCCGAAAAGCATGGCCTCAGGGCGACATTCATGCCGAAGCCTTTCAAGGGGCTGACGGGCAACGGCTGCCATTGCCATATTTCCGTATGGAGTAATGATGGCAGGACCAATGTCTTTGCCGACAGAGAGGCCGAATTCGGCCTGTCGGCCGAGGGCAAGCATTTCCTCGGTGGCATCATGAAGCATGCCTCGTCGCTGGCGGCCATCACCAATCCCACCGTTAATTCCTACAAGCGCATCAATGCGCCGCGCACCACGTCGGGTGCCACCTGGTCTCCCAATACCGTGACATGGACCGGCAACAACCGCACCCATATGGTGCGCGTGCCTGGTCCCGGCCGCTTCGAGCTGCGCCTGCCCGATGGTGCCGTCAATCCCTACCTGCTGCAGGCCGTCATCATCGCTGCCGGCCTCGATGGCCTACGCAGCATGGCCGATCCGGGGCCTCATCACGATATCGACATGTATGCGGAGGGTCATCTCGTGAAGAATGCGCCGCGACTGCCGCTCAATCTGCTCGATGCGCTGCGTGCCTATGACGAGGACGAGGGGCTGAAGCAGGCGATCGGTTCGGAATTCTCCGAAGCCTATCTGAAGCTCAAGCATCAGGAGTGGAACGCCTACTGCTCGCACTTCACGCAGTGGGAGCGCGACAGCACGCTCGATATCTGAGTGCGTGGCGGCAAGATGCCCTTCAGGGCTCAGGCGCCGGGGTGCATTCCCCCGGCGCGACAGCGGAATTTTGGCCGCGGACGGCGGAGGAAGATCAGCATGACGAGCTATGTATTGACAGTGACGTGCCAATCGACGCGTGGGATCGTTGCGGCGATCTCGAACTATCTGGCCGGACAGGGCTGCAACATCGTCGATTCCAGCCAGTTCGACGATCTCGATACCGGCAAGTTCTTCATGCGCGTCTCCTTCATCTCGGAAGAAG
>NZ_JBXSOR010000010.1:0-242916 GCF_057784455.1 Martinezella sp. CNPSo 3890
TCAGATCGTCTCGGAAATGGGCAGCATGTTCTGGCGCAGCAATGGCGCCTGGGAAGCACCCGTCATCCTGATGGTGAGCTGCGGCGGCTATAAGCCCGGCCTTGGCCCGTTCCACGCCCAGAGCTTCGAGGGGATGCTGGCGCACACACCGGGCATCGACGTCGTCATGCCCTCCAGCGCCGGCGATGCGGCCGGTCTGCTGAATGCTGCCTTCGAGTCGCGGCGCCCCACGGTTTTCCTTTATCCGAAGGCCGTGCTCAATAATTCCGACGGCCGCACCTCCGAGGATATCGACAAGCATTTCGTCCATCCCGGCCTGTCGCGCCATGTCGCCCGTGGCCGCGACATCACGCTCGTCAGCTACGGCAACACGGTTTCGCTCTGCGCCAATGCTGCAAGCGCCTTCGAGGCACAGGGCTTCTCCGTCGAGGTGATCGATCTGCGCTCGATCTCACCCTGGGACGAGAAGGAAGTGCTGGCGAGCGCACGGCGCACCCGCCGCCTGATCGTCGTCCATGAAGATAACCGCACCGTCGGTATGGGCGCGGAAATCATCGCGACCGTCACCGAAAAGACCGATGTGCCGGTCGTCGTGCGCAGGCTGGCCCGCTCGGACGCTCACATTCCCTTTAACTTCCGCAATCAGCTCGAGACACTGCCCTCCTATCGCAAGCTGGTCGATCTGATGGCCGAAGTCCTCGAATGCGAGGTGACCTGGCACGAAGAGGATGACAGCGGCCCGACGGCGGCGATCAAGGCAATCGGCTCCGGCCCTGCCGACGAGAACGTCCTCGTGACGGATCTGCTCGTCAAGCCCGGCGACAAGATCGAGGTCGGCCAGCTCGTCGCCGTTGTCGAGGCGACGAAAGCCTCGGTCGAAATCTGCGCCAATATCGGCGGTGTCGTGCAGGAAGTCTTCGCCAAGATCGGCGATCAGATCGCCACGGACAGCCCGCTTCTGACCGTCGACGCCAACCGTGATCTCAGCGAACAGAATTTTGCGCTGGCCTCCGAGATCCAGAACAAATTCGTGCTGCGGCGGCTGAAGTCGCATGTCATCCCGACGCTGCGCCGCCATACCGGCAGCTTCTCGGAAGTCGTCATCAACGGCATTGGCATCGCGACCGGCGCCCGCCGCGTCACCAACGAAGAGATCATCCATAATTGGCCGAACCGCCGCGCTGACGAGATCCTGGCGCTGACGGGCATCAAGAGCCGCTTCTGGGTCGGCCCTGAAGAGGGCACGCTGAGCCTTGCCGCCAAGGCGACGCGCGATCTTCTCAAGCAGAACCAGATGTCGATCCACGATGTCGATCTGGTGATCGCGGCCACCGGAACGCCTGACATCGCCACGCCGTCGCTCGCAAGCCGCGTCGCGGTTGCCGTCGCCGAAGATGGCGTGCGGCCATCGCTGGCCGCCTATGACATGGGTGCCGCCTGCTCCGGCTATCTCTACGCCCTGCAGCAGGCCTATGATTTCATCGCCCAGCAGAACGATGCCAAGGTGCTCATCATTACCTCGGAAGTTCTGTCGCCGCTGCTCGACATGAACGATTTCTCCACCGCGATCCTGTTCGGCGATGCCGCAACCGCCAGCCTCGTGACCAGCCGCGACATGGCGCGCAACCCGCTCTTCACCGCAAGCCGCCCGATCGTCAGCGGCCGGCCGGAACCGGGCGATCTACTCTATGTTCCGCTGCCGGATGATGGCGTCATTGCCATGAACGGCCGCTCGGTCTTCACCGAGGCCGTGCATTCGATGACCCGCTCGATCGAAAACGCCTGCGTCGACGCCGGCATCGAGCTTGCCAATCTCGATCTGCTCGTGCCGCACCAGGCCAACCAGCGCATCATCGACACGATTGCCAAGCGCAGCGGCCGCCCGGCTCTCAGCGTCATCGAGACCTATGGCAACACCAGCTCATCAAGCATTCCGCTCGCCATGCTGCATGTCGCCAATGAGCGTTCCGAACCGCTCAACCTCGGTCTCGTGGCCTTCGGCGGCGGCATGACGGCAGGTGCCGCAATCGTGCGGACCGTGAAGTAACCACGGCTTCGCCCCCAACGCTCCACTCACAATTCCAACGCAGCGCGGCCGATTGGCCGCGCTTTGCATATGGTTTTTTTACAGCCAATCACTACATATACGCGAGCTTGTAGGGCGTGCGATCGCCCATAGGGGGAGAGAAGTATCAAATTTTTGCAACCTGTGCTGCCTATCATTCATTACAATTCATTCATATTTGACGTCATACTCCCTTGAAAAGCACCACAGCGGTGCTTTACTAGAAGGTCATGGCAAAGACACATGCACCAACGCACCGCTCTCGTCTGCGATATGATCTCGCTCCCGATGACGAAGCGCGGCAGGCTCTGGACGAGACCTTTGCCGCATACGGGCAGATGATGAAACTCCTGGGCGAAATCGTTCCGGACAGAGCCGGAGCAAATCTCGTCACGCTTCATGATCTTGCCTATGAGACCATCCGCGAACGCACTGCTTTACCCGCGCGCCTCGTGACGCTGGGCTTGCGTGATTTTGCGGCCAATCGAGGCGGGCTTGCCGATTGGAACCGGCTGCCGCTCGACGAAAAGCTCTTTGCCATCAAGGGTCCGTCAGACCTGACAATCTCGACGGTGCGCGGTCGTGTTGCCGTGCCCTTCGACGTGGCCGGCTATTTCAAAGGCTGGGGCAGCAATATCCCCGCCTATCTGATCGCCGATGGCGGCCACTACGCGATTCACATCGGGGTAACACCAAACTCTCCCCGAACGGAGGATAACATGACGATGCATGAAGGCATTCTTTCCCGCATGGGGCGACTGATTGCAGGCCTCGCCAATGCCGCAGTCGACACCGTAGAAGGCGCCAGCAAGGTTGCCGTCATCGAGCAGGCGCTACGCGAGATCGACGCCGCCGCCGATGAAGCACGCGCCGATCTCGGCAAGGCGCGCGCCGAGGAATACCGCATCCAGAGCCGCCGCAGCGAGATCGTCGCCGATCTCGACGCGCTCGACGCCAAGATCCGGCTTGCGATCTCTGCCGACCGCGAAGATCTCGCTAAGGCCGGCGTCTCGCGCCAGATCGACCTCGAAGCCCAGACTGCGGCCCTCGACAAGGCGCTTGCGGATGCGAACGCACGGATTGACGAGGGTCAGAAGGCGCTTCAGGCTGTTCTTGCCGCGCGTCGCGAGGCGGAAGCGCGGCTTGTCGATTTCAAGCGTAGCATCGCCCGCCATGCTCCCGAAGAAGCAACAGGCGGAAATCCACGGCCGACACCGGCCGCCGGTGCAGCGCGCGCAGCAGCCGCCGTTTCCCGCTTGACCGGCGTACCCTCGGGTAAGCCCGCAACCAGCGCCGAGCTCGATGAGCTCGATCGCCTGCACCGGGAGCAGGCTATCGAAGCACGCCTTGCCCGCTTCAAGGCCAACGGCCAGTAACCGATGCACCTGTTTCTCGCACCCGAATGTGCGCCCTTTGCCATCGCGGCAATGATCCTGATCGGACTGACGGCAATCGAAATCCTTTCGATGCTGCTCGGCTTTTCGCTGAGCGAACTCATTGGCAAGCCGCATTTCGAAGGTCATGACGGAGTGCTCGCCGGCCTGCTGTCCTGGATCAATATCGGCGGTGTGCCGCTGTTGATCCTCATCATGCTGGCCCTCGGCATCTTCGCCGTGACGGGCTTTGCCATCCAGACCGTGGCCGACGTGATCCGGGCGCCGTTGCCGGCGATCGTTGCCGCAGTGCCGGCCCTCGCCGTCACGATCCCTCTCGTCCGCGGCTCGACGCGAATGATCGCCAGGATCGTGCCGCGCGACGAGACCTATGCCGTCGAGGCCGACGACTTTGTCGGCCGTACCGGCACGGTTTCCATCGGTCCTCTGGATCAGGGTCTGCCCGGCCGCGTCAGCGTCAAAGATGCGCACGGCAACTGGCATCAGTTGCGCGCCAGCGCCGCCAAGGATGAAAGCCCCTTGCCGATCGGCGCCCAAGTTCTGCTTGTCGACCGCAAGGCCGACATCTTCATCGCAGTTTCCGCCCCCTTGGACCTTGTGAGGTCCGATGACAAATCCTCTACGGAGCAACCTTCATGAACGGCCTTTACGACCTTATTCTTCCCGCAGGCATAGGTCTCGTCCTGATCCTCGGGATCGGCTTCGTCCTTGCCTCGCTCTATGTGCGCTCGAGCCGCGATGAGGCCTACGTTCGCACCGGCCTCGGCGGCCAGAAAGTCGTGCTCGACGGCGGTTCCGTCGTGCTGCCGATTTTCCACTCGATCGCCCGCGTCAACCTCAAGACGCTGCGCCTGGAAGTCCAGCGCGGCGAGAACGACGCGCTGATCACCAAGGACCGCATGCGCGTCGATATCGGCGCCGAGTTCTATGTTCGCGTGAAGCCGGACAGCTCCTCGATCGCTCTCGCCGCCCAGACGCTCGGCAACCGCACCAACGACAGCGAACAGCTACGTCAGCTGATCGAAGCTAAGTTCGTAGACAGCCTGCGCTCAGTGGCGGCCACGATGAGCCTCGATGCCCTGCAGGAACAACGCATGGATTTCGTCAAGGCGGTGCAGGATGCAGTCGGTTCCGACCTGCAGTCGAACGGTCTCGAACTGGAATCCGTGTCACTGACGCGCCTCGACCAGACCGATATCAAACACTTCAACGCCAACAACTTCTTCGACGCCCATGGTCTGGCTGCTCTGACCCGCGTCACCGAGGCGCGCAAGAAGGAGCGCAACGAAGTCGTTCGCGATACCGAAGTCGCGATCGCCCAGAAGGACCTGGAAGCCCGCCAGCAGTCGCTCGCCATTGAGCGGACGAAGCGCGAGGCCGAACTGAACCAACAGCGCGACATCGCCAACAAGTCCGCCGCCACCCGCGCTGAGACCGCACAGCAGGAACAGGCGGCCAAGCGTGCGGAAGAGGAAGCCCGCATCGCCGCCGAACAGGCGATCGCCGAACGCGAGGCAGCTGCGAAACAAGCTCGCGAATCCGCCAACATCGACTCGACCCGCGCCGTGCAGCAGCGCGATACCGAAGCCCGCCGCGATATCCAGATCGTCGCACAGGAAAGCGCCATCGCGGTCGCCAACAAGAGCCGCGAGGAGTCGGAGGCCAAGGCAAAGGCAGAAGCCGCTCGCGCCCTTGCTATCGCAGCCGAGGAAAAGGTCGGCACCGCCAAGGCGGTCGAGATCGCCGAACGTGAGAAGCAGATCGCCGTGATCGACGCGCAGAAGCGCGCCCAAACCCAGGCAACCGCGGTCACCATTGCGGCAGAGGCCGAAAAGCAGGCCGCGACCGACCAGGCCGACGCCATCAAGACACTGGCAACGGCAGAAGCCGACGCTGCGATCATCAAGGCCAAGGGTATTCTCGAAACCGGTAAAGCAACGGCTGAAAGCGAAGCGCTGCTCAACGAAGCGCGCAACAAGCTCAGCCCCGCCATCATCGAATTCGAGATTACCCGCGAGCGCATCCGCATCGTGCCCGCCGCCCTTGCCGAAGCGGTCAAGCCGATCGAGAAAATCTCGGATATCCGTATCTTCGACACCGGCGGCATGCTCGGCCGCAACGGCAACGGGACCAATAGCGGCAGCGGCGTCGGCCTCGGCGAAGGGCTTGCCGGCCAGCTTCTCTCCTACCAGGCCAACAAGCCGATCCTCGACCGCCTGCTGAAGGAAGCCGGCTTCGACGGCGACAATGCCATCTCGGCACTGCTTGGCAATCTGGATGGCAAGACCAATGCCACGCAGCCTGTGGAAGAGGAATATTATGAGGACACGGAAGAGACGGATAAGCCTGCCTGAGCGTTAGGCTGATCGTTCAAAACAAAACCCCGGAATCTGCAAGGATTCCGGGGTTTTGTTGAATTTACTGGCTGATTGGGTCAGGGCTTCGGGCGATTTCTGAACGCCTCGGCTTCGGCGTAGAACTTCTTTTCCCATTCCTTGTGGTTGTCGAGACCTTCCTTGATGAAGGGCGTGAAGATCGCCAGGTTCATCAAGGCCCAGTTGACGAAACGAGCCGGGAATTTCAGCGGCTTGACGAAGTCGACGAAGAGCACGACGCGCGTCTTGTCGGAATGGTTCCACGCTTCGTGCTCATAGGCGTCGTCGAAGATCAGCGCCTTGCCTTCCTGCCAATGGCAAACCTGCTTGTCGACGCGGATGGCGAGCTTCTCGTTCGGCTCCGGCACAATAAGGCCGAGATGCAGGCGCAGCACGCCGTTATAGGGGCCGCGATGAGCCGGAAGATGCTTGCCCGGTTCGAAGATCGAAAACATGGCCGTCGTCAGGCCGGGGATCTTCTGTACGGCCGCCCAGGTGTTCGGGCACGCCTTGATGTTCTGCTCCGACTTCACACCGAAACCGAGGAGAAAGAAGGTCTTCCAGCGCGTATCGGTCGAAATGGTCTTCACGTCGGTCGAGATGTCCTGGAAGGTCGGCAGCTCGCTCTGGCGCAGCAGCACCTTTTCCAGCTCGGCTCGGATGGCCGGAAAATCCTTTTCTATCTCTGCGGCCCAGGGGAAAGTCTTGGTGTCATAGACCGGCGGATTGCCGAGCTTGGCGTATTTCAGATTGAGGCCTTCCGCCCAGGCGACGATGCCCATGAAAAAGCGCGTCATGGCGCTGGGGCGATCCATCGGTGCGATGCCAGCCGTGCCGAAAGTCTGTTCCGGAGCAGGAGATTGGTTGGAAGTGGGAGCAGGTGCGCTCAAGGGACTCTCCGTCATGTCTATCTATTAAGGGCCGTCCAGGGAGGAAGTCTTTGCTGGGGGAAGCTGCATGCAATTCCCGAAGTGGCAACGGGCTAAAAACTTGGGATATTCGCCCGGCACTTCCTGATTGACGCCCGACTCCTCTGTTATACGGTGATCGTAATAGGCGATTATATGAGTTGATTAGTCGAATTTCGCAAGAGAGTCCGTTCGCAACGAGCGGTGGATGTCGTGGACAGAAACTCCAGCGATTCTCGAGAGGCATTCACCTCAGAATCGGCAAAAATGCGGCGAAATTTGCCGACCCTTCATCACTATACCGTTTGAGCCTGAATTATTAGCCGGACAATTGCAAGACCTGCTATCAGGGCTGCAATCGAGAGAAAAACGGACAAGGCGACATAGGCAATAGCCGGCATCCATTGGCCGCGCTCCCAGAGCACGACGCTTTCCAGCGCAAAGGTCGAAAACGTCGTAAACCCACCCAGAAGGCCGGTTGTCAGAAACAACCGCATCTCCTGCGACATACCGCCGCGAAAGGCGAAATACTCCGTCAGCAGCCCCATGATGAAGGCCCCGAGAATATTGATGATGAGGGTACCAAACGGGAACTCGACACCGACCGCGCGTGCGGCGAGTTCATTC
This sequence comes from Martinezella sp. CNPSo 3890, assembly GCF_057784455.1. Taxonomy (NCBI): domain Bacteria; kingdom Pseudomonadati; phylum Pseudomonadota; class Alphaproteobacteria; order Hyphomicrobiales; family Rhizobiaceae; genus Martinezella; species Martinezella sp. CNPSo 3890. The sequence continues at coordinate 7,370 of NZ_JBXSOR010000010.1, forward strand.
ACGCCAAGACGGAATGCACCGCCGAGTCCGGCCCCCATAAAAACAATAAGATAGATCACGGCAATCTCCCGCTGTGTTTATTGGTCATTATCCGCAACATTCCCGATCGAAGGACCCAAATTAGCGGCATTGCGATATCGGCTATCGAAAATGCCGGCGCCAAGATCCGCCCGCCAACACGGCCATAGGCCAATCGAGACGGTGACTACGAAAGCTGAATGGAATAACGGCAAGAAAAAAGACATGACTCTACTCCTTCGCCTTTCGGGCGTGTTGAGTAGGAGTCATCAGCTTCCCTGGGAAAATCAGAGCAGCGGTTCGGCCACCAAGGCCCGGCAGAAATCCATTACCGTTGGATTTTCAATATAGAAACAGGCCCATCGCTGTCAACGGGCAGCAGCCGTCACACCGCCCGGGCAATCATCTCGATCGGCGCAAGCAGGCCGCCCTCGACCGACACGTTGACGTTGCTCATGCGCTCACCAGCCCGTGGCCCCATCAACGTCCGGAAACCCTGGTCTCGCGGCTCGCCCGCGGCCGCCTTGGCGCGCGCCTCATGCGCGAGCCGGATCGCGAGAGCGCTGCGATCCTGTTCCAGCTCCACCGCGAAACCGGCTTCCTCCAGCAGCTGACGATAGACATCCGGGCTACGGACGAAGCTGGTTTCCAGCTCCATCGCCCAGGGCATGGGAAAGGGGAGCGTGCCGTCGCGCATCTGCATGATTTCATAAAGGCCGAAACGGCCGTCCGGTTTGAGAATGCGTCGGACCTCCGCAAACAGTCTCGCCTTGTCCTCTATGTTCATGCCGACGTGAATGAGCGTGACGCGATCGAAGCTGCCGCTCTCGAAGGGCAATGCCAAAGCACTTCCCTGCCGGAAGGAGACCTGCTCCGCCAGGCCGCAGCGAGCCGTCAGCGAATTAGCGACCTGAACGAATTCCTCGGTGAGATCGATACCTGATACGATGCATCCATAGGAGTCGGCAAAATGGCGGGCCGGCCCGCCGAGCCCGGAGCCGATATCGGCAAGACGCAGGCCGGCAGAAAGATCGAGATCCCTCGCGAAATCCACCGTTGCGGCATGTCGCCCCAAATGGAATTCATCGACGTCAGCCAGGTCACGGATACGCAAGTTGTCAATATCCTTGCCGCCCGCAGCAAGCGCTTGCAGGATCGCCGTTTCCAGCGATCCATGCGTATAGTGGCTGGCAACTTTTTCCTCGGTAGACATGCGTGCACTCCCAAGGCGTTGCCCGAAGGCTGACTATGATATCAGACCTTCAGTTCGCGCCGTTCAACTTCAGTCACCATGGCAAGATCCAGCACGCGCTGCAAGTTGGCAGCATGACGGAAGCTTGGGTCCTGGCTGCTGCCGTTCATGACAGCTTCGGCGAAACGCTGATAGTTGGTCGGAACCGGCGGTACTTCAAGCACCCTCCACGTCGCGGTTTCCGTGTCATCGCCAAGGCAACCCCGCAGTTCCGAACCGTTCGGACTATGGGACACCTCCAGGCCACCGCGCTCGCCATAGATGCGGAGCTTCAGCTCGTTCAGATGTCCTGTCGCCCACCGGCTCGCATGCACGACGCCGAGCGCGCCGTTGGCAAAGTCGACCGACATCGAGAAGCTGTCATTGGCATCGAGCGTATATTCGCCGATGCGCTCGCCCGGCGCTTTTGCGAAAGTCTTGAGACGGGCAAAGACATGATCGATATCGGTCGCGGCGCCATAGGCGGCGAAGTCGAGGATATGGATGCCGATATCGCCGAGAACGCCGTTCGAGCCATGACCGGTCGACAGGCGCCAAAGCCACTTGGACTCGCTGCGCCAGTCGCCCCAGGCCTTGGACACGAGCCAACTCTGGAGGTAGGAAGCCTCCACATGCTTGACCGTGCCGATCTCGCCCGAAATCACCATCTCGCGCGCCTTCTGCAGCTGCGCGACATTGCGGTAGGTCAGGTTGACCATGTTGACGACCCCTGCCCTTTCGGCAGCTTCCGTCATCTCCAGAGCCTTTTCATAATTCTCCGCGAGAGGCTTCTCGCAGAGAACATGCTTGCCGGCAGCGAGCAGCGGAAGCGTCGTCGGATTATGAGCCTTGTCCGGCGTGACGTTGGTCACCGAATCGAACTCACCCCAGGCCAGCGCCTCGTCCAGCGATGAGAAGCGCTTCTTGATATCGAACGTATCGCAAAAGGCGGTGAGCCTCGTCGCATCCGTATCGACGGCGCCGACGATTTCGACGCCAGGAATGCGGGCGAAATGCTCCACATGGTTCTTCGCCATGCCGCCCGTGCCAACTACTATGAGACGCATCTGATACCTCAGCGATAACCGGCTTCGCCGGCCTGGTGCAGTTTCGGGCCGCGTTCGACGATCGGCTCCAGTGCATTTTCGACCGGCACATTTGGCGCATCATGGATGCTGGCCTGGGTGCCGAGCGGGTTATAGGCCCATTTCACGGAATTGATCAGAACCTTCTGAACCGTACCGTTATGATAGGTCGGATAGGTCTCGTGACCGGGACGGAAATAGAAGATGTTGCCGGCGCCGCGGCGCCAGGTCATGCCCGAGCGGAAGACTTCGCCGCCCTGGAACCAGGAGATGAACACGGTTTCCAGGGGCTCCGGAACGGAGAACTGTTCGCCGTACATTTCCTCATTCTCCAGCTCGAAATGCTCGCCAAGGCCAGCTGCGATCGGGTGGCGGGGATTGATGACCCAGAGGCGCTCACGCTCACCGGCTTCGCGCCACTTCAGCGCGCAGGGCGTACCCATCAGGCGCTTGAAGACCTTGGAGAAATGGCCCGAATGCAGCACGATGAGGCCCATGCCTTCCCACACCCGCTTTGCCACGCGCTCGACGATTTCGTCCTTGACCGCGCCGTGATCCTTGTGACCCCACCACAGAAGGACGTCGGTGTCTTTCAGGCGGGCTTCGCTGAGACCATGCTCCGGCTCCTGCAACGTTGCAGTGGTAGCCTCGATGCCTGCATCGGCATTCAGCGCCTTGGCGATGGTGTTATGCATGCCTTCCGGATAGATCTCGGCGACGACCTTGTTTGTTTGCTCATGAATGTTCTCGCCCCAAACGACGGCACGAATAGTCATTACGGCACTCCTCTAATACCATTAGGATTGAATAGGTTATGCGATCCAAAGCGCTTTGGAAAAGCGCCGTATTTCCAGCCTCCATCAGCCTATCCAGCGCAAGACATAATGCGTTCAAAGCGATTTGACAAAGCCAAAAACAACCATGAACAACACCTCTGTTTTCAGTGCGACACGGATTTTGAAAAGAGGTTCACGACAAGCACACCGACGATGATCAATGCGAGACCGATGATCGCGGCGAGATCGAGTTTCTGCCGGAAAAGCACCACGCCCACCATCGAAATCAGCACGATGCCAAGCGCACTCCAGATGGCGTAGGCGATGCCCACCGGGATGACCCGCAACGTTACCGAAAGGCAATAGAACGCTGCCGCGTAGCAGACCACGAGAACGACCGTCGGGCCGAGGCGCGTAAACTGCTGCGACATCTGCAACGCCGTCGTGCCGATCACTTCAAGCACGATCGCAACCAGCAGCATTGCATAGACCGATGCGTTCGCCATTCCATTATCTCCGATAGGGCTAGAGCTGCGTGAGCTCGATCAGCCGGTCGATCAGCCTTTGACGGGCACTCTCGTCCATGTCGTGACTGCCGAGCAGGTCGGCAAGCCAGATCCCATCGGCCGCCAATCTGACGATTGCCGCATCCACCGAGGAGTCCGTGCCGACATATTCCTCGCTGCGCTCGCGCACCCACTGATGCCATCGCTGCCGCAATTGCGGTTCGGTGAGCAACACCATCGTCACCTGTGCCCAGTCCTTCGTACCCTGCGGCTGATCGCGCAGCGCCAGACAGGCATGCAGATAAGCGCGGGTAAAGCGGCCATGCGGCAACGGATCGACACGCATCGCTTCCTCGATCGCCGCATCCAGCCGCTCAAGCAGGCTGTCGAACAGTGCTTCCAGAAGCATGTTCTTGCTGGGGAAGTGATGCAGCAAGCCGCCCTTGCTGACACCGGAGGCGCCGGAAACGGCATCCAGCGTCACCGCCGTCATCCCCTTTTCGGAAGCAAGCCGCGCCGCCACCTCCAGCAACTGCTGGCGGACGAACAAGGGCTGCTTCTTTCTATGGTGGGCGGTGGACATGGCGACATAACATACCAGTTGGACGGTTTCGTCAACGCTCTAATCGGTAGTGTCTAGGCCTAATTGCTTGTGGATGATCTCGTGTTGTTTCCTCCTCAGTTTACGGAATGATGTGCCGCATCCTTCTCGTCGAAGATGCTGACCTTGGTTGCCTCCACGGCGAAGGCGATCGGCGAGCCGGTCGTAATCGTCGTCATGCCGGGATCCGTGCCGATGATCTTCGATCCATCCTTGAGCCGGACATGAACGAGCGAACGGTCGCCCAGGCGCTCCACAGTCTCGACCTGGCCGCCGATATCACCCTTCTCCGCCGTCGTCACGACCAGATGCTCCGGGCGGATACCAAGCGTCAGTCCGGAATTAGCAAGGCCGTTAAGCGCGACAGCCGTTTTGATGACAGAGCCATCCGGCAAGGTCGCCGTTGCCAGCCCGCCCGCTTCATCCAGGCCGGCTATGTTGATAAAGTTCATGCCGGGCGAGCCGACGAATTGGGCGACATAGCGCGTCGCCGGGCGCGTGTAGATCTCGACGGGGGTTGCCACCTGCTCGATCTTCTTGTTGTTGAGCAACACGATACGGTCGGCGAGTGTCATCGCTTCCACCTGGTCGTGCGTCACGAACACCATCGTCGCGCCCAACCGCTCATGCAGCTGCGCCAGTTCCACGCGCGTACGTGTGCGTAGGCCGGCATCGAGGTTGGAAAGCGGCTCGTCGAAAAGGAAGACGTCAGGCTCGCGCACGATGGCGCGGCCGATCGCGACGCGCTGGCGCTGGCCGCCGGAGAGTGCCGAGGGTTTGCGATCCAAGAGATGCGGCATTTCCAGGATCTTTGCAGCCTCTTCAATGCGCCTTGCGATCTCGTGCTTGGGCGTTTTGATATTTTTTAAGCCGAAGGACATGTTCTCGCGAACCGTCATGTGCGGATAGAGCGCGTAGGACTGAAAGACCATCGATACGCCGCGCTCGCCGGGCGGCAGCTGGTCGACCCGCTTTCCGCCGATCCAGATTTCGCCGCTGGTGATCGTCTCCAGACCAGCGATCATGCGCAGCAAGGTCGACTTGCCGCAGCCCGAACCGCCGAGGAAGACAACGAACTCGCCGCGCTCGATCGTCAGATCGATGTCGTTCAGAACCTGCACGGCACCGAAATGCTTGGTGAGGGATTTGATATTGATACCTGCCACTTTACGCCTCCTGCGGAAAAATCGAATTCATCGAACTTGCCATTCATTGCGCCCCGCCCGGCGGCTGTCGCCGAACGGGGCTTCCGCATTGGTTATTTGACGGCACCTACCGCGACACCGCGCGTCAGGGTCCGCTGGAAAATCAGGAAGAAGATGATCGTAGGTGTTATGCCGAGCAGTGAAGCCGCGGCAATTGCCGTCGGGTCCTGCGTATTGGCGCCCGACAGCACGCCCATGGCGACGGAGACCGTCTGGTTGTTATTGGAAACGAGGAATACCAGCGGGATCAGAAACTCGTTCCAAGTCCAGATGAAGAAGAAGGTCGCAAGCACTGCAAGCGTCGGCCTGAGCACCGGCACGATCACCATCCAGAGGATCTGCCAGCGGCTGGCATTGTCGATCTGCGCCGCCTCGATGATCTCCCGCGGGAAGGTCGCCAGCACCGAAGACAGAAGATAGGTTCCGAATGCGGTATGCAGCACGCCGATGATCAGGATAACCGAGAGCATCGAGTCGAACAGTCCGACCTGCTTTGACATATAGTAAAGCGGATAGACCAATGCCTCCTGCGGCGCCATGATTGAAATCAGCAGCAGGACGAGAACCCCTTGCCCGCCTCGTACGCGCCCTATGCCGATGGCATAGGCATTCAGCAGACTAAGGACGACGGCCAGAATGGCGGTGCATCCGCTGATGAGAACGCTGTTGAAGAGCTTCCGGGGGAAATCGACGGTCGCCCAGAAATTCTTGAGTGCCGTCAGATCGAAGCTGTGCGGAAGAGCAAGCGGACCATTGGCGGCATAGTCGGAGGGCGTCTTGATGGCGTTGACTGCCGCAAGAAAGAACGGAAAGAGGGTACCCGCCAGGAAAACCAGCAGGATGCCCAGAACGACCCAGCGGCCGAAGCCCCTTCTTACGCGATGATCCGTCGAAGCGATGTGTGTGGAAATCGAGGATGCCGTTGCCATCTCAATGCCCTCCTTCGGCCTGCTTCGACTGCATACGCAGGAAAACGATGCCGAGTATGATGGTCATGACCGTCTGCAACGTCGCGATGGCTGCCGCGTATCCGACGCGGTTCGTCGTGAAGAAATGGTAATATGACAGATAGGATGGAACCGTCGTCGCATTATCCGGCCCACCTGACGTCAGAACATAGATCGGTGCGAAGACCTTTAGCGCCGCAATCAGCGTCGTCAGCGCGACGACGAAAATTTCTGGCATCAGCATCGGGATGGTGATGGCGCGGAAACGCGCGAACCAGCTCGCATTGTCGAGCTCGGCGGCCTCGTAGAGCGAAGGATCGACGCGTGCCAATCCGGACATGAACACGACAAGGCAATAGCCGACCTGGACCCAGACGATGACGGCCGAAACCGCCCAGAGCGCATAGCTTGCATCCCCCAGCCAGTTCTTCGCCATGAAATCGAGGCCCATCGCCTTCAGCACGGCATTGATGATGCCGATGGGGTTGAGAATCCAGGCCCACAACACGCCGGCAGCGGTGAGCGGCAGGATCTGCGGCAGGTAGAAGCCTGCCCGAAAGAAGCTCGACCATGTCTCGCCGAATTGCGCACTGATATAATCAAACAGCACTGCCGCCAGCAGCAGCCCCAAAAGGATGGGCACGATCGTCATCGAGATGATGAACAGAAGCGTATGCTGGATGGAGCCCCAGAAAGCGGTATCCTGAAGCAGCCTGGCATAGTTTTCCAGACCGACATAACGCGGCGGGATGACGCCGCCCTTCCACGTGGTGAAGCTGATCGCGAAATTGGCAATCAGCGGTACAAGCACGATAAGAACAAACCCCAGCACGCCGGGGATCATATAGAGATAGTACCCCGCCCTGCCGGCGCTCTTCGACTTATCCATCGAAATCCTCCAGTCCGATACGGCAAGGCGGCAGGAAAGCCGTCTTGCCGTTGTGATTGTCGCCGATGGTGTTACTGCGCTGCCTGCACGTCGTCATAGGCCTTCTTCAGGCGCGCCACGAACTGATCAGGCGTGGTCGAACCGTTGACCAGACCGGTCGTAGCCTGGATGAGCAGTTCGTAATAGCCGGGCACCGGCCAGTCCGGGTAGAAGCCAAGACCGCCCTTGCTGGAGATCTGGTTGAAGAGCTCGACATTGCGCTTGCCGACCTCATCGGTAACCGAGGCCGGATCGGCGGCAATGGCAACGCCACCGAGATTGGCCTGCATGTTCTGGTTTTCCTTGCTCAGGACCAGATCGATGAACTCGTAGGAAAGATCCTTGTTCTTGGCGCTCTTCGGCACCATGAACAGGTTACCAGTCGAACCCACGCTGTACTTCGGAGTCGGGAAGATGAACTGGCTCCACTTGAAGGTCTTGATCGAGCTCGCGAAATTGCCGTTGTTCCAGGTGCCGCTGACAAACATCGGAGCTGTGCCGGACGAGAAGAGATTGTCGGCGCCGCCGGTACCCTTGAGGCCGGTCGAATCCTTCGAAATGTAACCCTTGCTCACCCAGTCGGCGATCTTCTGAGCAGCAAACAGGAAGGGTTTGGTATCGAGCGGTGCCTTGAGCCCCTGATAGTTCTTGACCCAGGTGTCGTCAGCCTGCGTCAGAGCAAGCGTATAGACGAGATGCTGTGCGTTGGAATCCACTGTACCATAGGCAAGCGGCGTAATGCCCTTCTTCTTGAAAGTGTCCAGCGCAGCTTCGAACTCGTCCAGCGTGGTCGGCACTTTCACGCCGTTGGCCTGGAACAGGTCGATATTGTAGAAAACCGAAACGAATTCGCCATAGACGGGGATGCCGATAATCGGACCGGAACCGTAGATGCCGTTGCCGTCGTATTTGCTGAGCTGGCTATTGGTTTCATTGAGGATCTTGTCCCAGCCGCGCGATTTGAATTGATCGTCGAGCGGCGTCAGCAGCCCCTGTGAGGCAACGAGACCTGCGGTGGCATTACCCTTGTTGTATTCAAGCACATCCGGCGCCTGATCCGAATTGAGGATGAGGCTGCCAGCCTTCTGCAATTGCTCGAATGTCTTCTGTTCGAAATTGATCGTGACGTCGGGATGCTTGGCTTTCAGCTCTTCGAGCGCCTTGGTCCATGCCTTGGCCTGCGAAGTATCCGGCAGTTCGAACCACCAGACGTTAAATGTCTTGCTCTGGGCTTGCGCTACACCGGCAGCCAACAGAAGCGACATGCCGGCTGTGATCGCCAGCTTCGAAAAAATATTCATATATTCTCCTCCACCATGCGAACCGTGACGGTATCTGTCCGATGACATGGCCCGCGCTGCCATCGGCGTTTTCCTCTTATCTGCACCAAGCGCCCGCCTGTCACATGGGACAAGGAGCGGACGCTCGGCAGTTCCTCCGTTTGGGTACCCGTCCTGCCCGAAACATCAGACGCTCCGGGCACTTCATTAACGCACAACTCGCCTCCTAAATCGATGCAGATTCGCAAATGCGCGCTTTACTCGACGAAATCACCACCCCGGCTTCTCTTGAGATAGTTCAGGCCGTGAACCTGGCCAGTCATTTCGAGCGCATCGCGATAAACCGGGTCATGCCAGCCCTCGATATCGATGGAGCCGGACCAGCCGGCCAAGCGAAGCTCGGAAATAATGTCGGTCCAGTTGCTGTCACCAAAGCCCGGCGTGCGCATGAAGACGAACTTCTCCTTGCCGAAGATGCCGTGTTCCTTGATGACATCCCAACGGATCGTCGCGTCCTTGCCATGGACGTGGAAAATCTTTTTCGCCCATTTGCGGATCTGCGGCAGCGGCTCGATCAGATAGACCATCTGATGGCAAGGCTCCCATTCCAGGCCGAGATTGTCGTCCGGAGTCTCGTTGAACATCAGTTCCCAAGCATCCGGATTATGCGCGATGTTCCAATCGCCGGTCGCCCAGTTGCCGTCCATGGCGCAGTTTTCGAAGGCAATCTTGATGCCCTTGTCGGCGGCACGCTTGGCAAGCTCGCTCCAGATCTGCTTATAGCGCGGCAGGCTGTCGGTGAGCGGCTGATTGCGAATACGGCCGGTGAAGCCGGCAACGCAGGTCGCGCCAAAATGATGGGCATTGTCGATGCAATCCTTCCAGCCCTGGAGAGTCTGCAGGTCCATCTCGCGTTCTTCGAGCGGATTGCCGAACATGCCGAGAGTCGAGATCGTGATGTCGCGGTCGCCGATGGCCTCGCGGCAACGCTTGCCGAGTTCCGCAAGGTTCTGGCCGTTAGTCGTCTGCCAGAAGAAGGGCTCGAAACTCTCGAAGCCGAGATCGGCGATCTTGGCGATATTCTGGGCGGCATCCTCGTTCGTCGCCCTGATCATCGTGCCGATGCGGATGGCCTTTGCCGGATTTGTCATGATGTCATTGTCCTTGTGCTGAAATGTCGACGCGGCGGCCAGTCTTGGCGCTCTCGATCGCGCCTAAGACCATGGCGAGGCTGCGAATGTTGTCAGAGCTCGCCGTTTCCGGCGGCTTGCCCGTTTTGATCGCTTCGATGAAGGAGGCGATAACGCTGGCATGGCCATGCGTCTCCTCCTCATGCTTCGGGCCGGGAACCTCGATCGGCGTGAAGCCGTGCAACAGACCCGGCTCGTTGCCGGCGACAGCGGCCTCGAAATTCTCTTCGCCGTCCCAGGTCAGCATGCCCTTGCTGCCGGTGAGCCGCCATTGGCTCTCCCAGCTCGTACGCCGGCCCTCGGCGCACCAGGAACCGCGATAGCTGAAGACGACATCATCGGAAAAATCGAAGAGCGCATGCGCCGAGGCGCCATGTTTGTACCAGGAGCCCACCGGATTCTTTTCGATGCAATAGACTGAGAGTGGCACCTTACCTGAGACGAAGCGGGCGGCATCGAAGGTATGGATCGCCATATCGAGCAGCAGTACGTTGTCCATTTCCTCGCGGAAACCGCCGAAATGCGGACCCAGGAAGAAATCGCAATGAACGCCCGTCAGCGCGCCGATCGCCCCCTCCTCCACAAAGCGTCGCATGCGACGGATGCCGGAGATGAAGCGGCGGTTCTGGATGATGGCATGGACCTTGCCAGCTTTGGCGGCGAGATCGATCAGCGCTGCACCCTCGGCAAGCGACGTCGCCATCGGCTTTTCGCTCAACACATGGCAGCCGGCCTTCAACGCTGTCGAAACCACGCCGAAACGCGCAGCCGGAATAACGATATCAAAGACCAGATCCGCCTTGGTCGCAGCAATGACCTCGGCGAGATCGGAGCCGATGACGGCACCGTCGAGAGAGAATTCTTTCGCAAGGCTTTCGGCGGTTGCCCGATTGAGATCGACCAGACCGACAATCTGAATGGATTCGGCAAGCTCCGGCGTCGAGGTGATAGCCCTGAGCCAGCCCTTGGACATAGCTCCGCACCCGCACAAAATGGCATTAAATTTCACGATGTCCTCCTGCGGGCCGTGCATTACCCCTCATGACACGCGCTCCGTAAACGTTTACGATACTATGCGAAAAGATTTTCCTGTGTCAATAGAGGAGGACTCTGGAAAATGGCGCATGGAGGAAAACTGCGGCCGATGAAGGGAATTCGTCAGCTTGCCGAGCATCTCGATATTTCGATCGGCACAGTATCACGCGCATTGAACGGCAAGCCCGATGTCAACGAGGAAACCCGCAAGCGCGTTCTCGCCGCCGCTGAGCAACTGGGTTATGTCGCCAATCAATCGGGGCGCAGCCTGCGACAGGGCACAACAAATGTCATCGGCCTGATGATCCAGTCCAGCAGGGAAACGGTCGAGAACAGCGACAATTTCTTTCTGACCGTGACGGGCGGGTTGCAGAGCGTCTTCTCGCGACACAATCTCGATTTGATCATGCTCCCCTGCCCGCATGACGAAGACCCTTATGAATATCTGAAGCGCATGGTGGCGCGGCGTATTGCCGATGCGATGATCATTTCGGAGACGCAGCGTGTCGACAAGCGCTTCGACTTGCTCGCCAAGGCAAAGATCCCGTTTGCAGCGCTTGGCCGCAGTCTTTCCGGCGCGCAGCATGCCTGGGCCGACCTCGATTTTGCCGGCGTCGCCAATGCCGCCGTCGACCGGCTGGTGGCGCACGGGCATCGTCGCATCGCTATCAGCGCGCCGGCAAGCGAGATCAATCTTGGCTTCATCTTCGCGGAAGGCTATCGCCGGGCGCTGGAGCGGCACGGCATCGCTTATGACCCTGCGCTGGTCCTTCGCGCCAAATCGAGCGAACAGGGCGGTTACCAGGTTGGCGACGAACTGCTGAAGCTGCAAGACAGGCCGACCGCAGTGATCCTGATCTACGAATTGATGGCGATCGGCCTCTATCGTCGCCTCATGGAAGCCGGCATCGTTCCGGGCCGCGACATTGCCGTCGTCAGCTTCCGCGAGGCGCCCCGCGCCAAATTCCTGCAGCCGGCGCTGACCTGCTTTCGCACCTCGGTGCACGATCTTGGCGTCGAGCTCGCGGAAATCCTGCTTTCCGGCATGCCCGCCTATAGTCAGGAATACCCCGGGAAGGCACGCCAGACGGTGTGGCCGCTCGAACTCATTCCCGGCGAAAGCGACGCGTTCCAGCTGACAACAGTAAAATAACCAGCGCCGAAACGCCGCACCGACCGCTTCCACAGTTGCGGCAGCGTCTCTGAGTTGCCATCTAGGACATCGCAAACAGGGGCCTGGGCTTGAGCGAAGAAACCATCACACTTTACGAAGCGATCGGCGGTGACCGCGCGGTGCGGGCGCTGACGTCACGGTTTTACGAACTGATGGATACACTGCCGGAGGCCGCCAATTGCCGTGCCGTGCATCCGCCGAGCCTCGAAGGCTCGCAAGAGAAATTCTACGAATATCTGACCGGCTATCTCGGCGGGCCGCAGCTCTATATCGAGAAGCGCGGGCATCCTCGCCTGCGCAGCCGGCACTTCGTTGCCGCCATCGGCCCGAAAGAGCGCGATGAATGGCTGCTATGCTTCCGCCGCGCCATGGATGAAACCATCAAAAACGAAAAACTGCGGGCGATCATATGGGAGCCCGTCGAGCGTCTAGCCTTCCATATGCAGAACAGGGAATGAGGAAAACATGAGCATCGGCGCCATAATCCGTCCGGCCACCCTGTTTATCGCCGGCATCCTCGGTGGCGGCGGCGTGGCGCTGGCCGCAGCAGCGACTCATGGCGGCGACACGCATTTCCTCGGCGCGGCCTCCACCATGAGCCTTGCCCACGCCCCTGCCCTCCTGGCGCTTTATGCCGGCTATGACCGTATCCGCACCGCACCGATTGCGGCTGTCCTGCTGGGATTGGGAACCCTGATCTTCGCCGGTGATCTCATCAACAGGCATTTCGGCGGCAGCTCGCTGTTTCCGATGGCCGCTCCGACGGGCGGAATGGGCATGATCGCCGGCTGGGCGGCGATAGCGCTCGGCGCTTTCTTCAGAACCGGTGCGACCAAGGCCTGAAAGAAGCTATTTTACCGAGGTAGGTGACGCTGTCTCAAATCCCCGGAACGACAGCGAAGCCTTCGAATTGCGGCGGCCCCCAATAGAGGCGCTTGTTATCGGCCGCATTGCGATGCGCCATCCGAAAATGCTCGGATTTCGTCCAGTTGATGAAAGCTTCTTCGCTATGCCAGGTCGTGTGCGAGGAAAATAGCGTATAGCCCTCCTCCAAGCTCGATTTCCCGCGCAGGAGACGGAACTCGAGAAAACCAGGCACTTCCGATAGGCGAGAATCGCGGCCTCTCCAGACCTCTTCGAATTCGCCCTCCAAACCGATGACGACCTTGAAGCGGTTCATGGCGATGTACATGGCAACCTCGTTCGACAATCAGACCTTCTTGCGATGGGCAACAGTCTTATCTACGGCAGGCGCAAAGGCAACGACATTTGCGCCATCGCGGCTTGCTTCATGGAGCGGCTGCTCCGGCGCCTCTCCCGGCTGCCGCGTCCTCCAGGCTGGAAATGTCGCGACATTGGCGGCCCGCCGTTGTTCCTCGGCGCGGCGCATCAGCAATTCATAAAGTTCGGGCACCAACCCATCGCCGTTCTGTGCGGCCAGCTTATGGAGGCCGATCAGCATAAACCCGTCAGGGCCGTTATCGATCATCTTGATGCGTCTCGTTCTTTCATGGTCTGCAACGCCCGCTCGAGGCTGGATTTGCTGCCGTTGCGCAAGGGAATGAAGGCCTTGCCAAACTTCTTACAGCCCGTCTTCACCCGCAGGCAGGCATCATGGCTGATGCAATCGATCGGGCAGAACACACAGTCGACCGACGGCAGCACGGTATCGATACGCGAGACCGCCTCGCGCAGGCCGCCATCATGGTGGATCAGTTCGGCACCGAAATTGCTGGCGATCTGGCGAAGATGCGCCACCTGGCAATCACGGCCGCCCACATAGAGGAAGCTGCGCCCATCGAGAGTGGATTTCCCGGAAACCTGCGCCGTTGTCTGCGTCTCACGGCCAGAATCCCTCTTCCCCTTACGCGCCATACATCACCCGTTTGCTGGTTGCTCTTCCACGCTCGATTCCACCAAGCGTGAGGCGACCTTAGTAAACATGAGTTTTGGAGTAAAGTATAAAGTTGAGAATTTTTATCATATTTAAAACCAATCATCGGCGTATCACGAACGGAATGGTAAATGGCATGCTCGAAAGACCTAATTCGCTTGGAATGGGAGAGCATGACCCCACGTGCCGCAGCGCAGCGAGGACTGCCTGATCGATGTCCGGACTACCCGAACTGCTTGAAATTGCAGGAGACAACACGCGACCGGATGCGTCGACCCTAAATCGCATTACCACTGTCGTATTGTTACCTTTGGCAGAAATGCCTCGAACTGCGCGCCTGATGCAGGTCTGTATTTTGCCCGCATAATCAGATCTAGCGGCACTACCCGCACCGGTCCGACGAGCATTTGCCTGTGAATTGGTATCGGCCTGCGCTGCCTCGGTGCCATCGGCGGACCCGCGCTTGGAATCCTGCTCGCTCTCACCGCGAGATCCAGACTTCACCTTCGCGACCTTTGCGACAGGCTTCTTCATTTCCTTCGGCCGCTCAACTGGCTTCGGCTTCTCCAACGGCGTCACAACCTCGGGCGGAGGCTCTGTCGGCTGAGCTTCGGCAATCTGGCTATCAACGGGCTGCACCGGTTCGACGGGCTGGATGACCGTCGTCTCGGCCGGTACCTGCGTCGCCAAAATCTGCGGCTGCTCGGATGCGACTGCCATTGGCTGGGCCTGCTCCACGGGCTCAACGGGCTCGGCTGCTTGCGCCTGTTGCGTTTCCTCTGTCTGCGGCTGGACGACGTCAGGCTGCAGCGGCTGCGTCTGTTCCGGCGCCATTTCAGTCGGCTGCACCATCTGCGGCTGCACGGCCTCCGCAGCCACCTGCTCCGGCTCCGACTGCGGATTTTCCTCGCCCGTAGCCATCTGATCGGCATCGGAATTGCCGATCATGATGACGCTGACGGTATCGCCCGCCTCTTCCTGCGCGTCCTCGGGTGTGGCGACAAAGGTAAACAGCAGCACGACAACGATAACGGCATGAAACAGGCAGGATCCCACGCCGGAGAAGACCAGCGACGTCTTGCGCCCGGCAACTGTTTCTCGCGTCCTCTCAGGCAGCGCGTCGATCGGCAGATGCTCCGCCATCTCAACCGGGGCAGCCTCGCTCGGATGCTCCGGATAGGAACTGATCTGCGTGAAACGGCTGTAATGCGCCACGGCTTCGGCAGCCGGCTGTCGCGGCACGCCCTCGAGGCCCGCCAATTCATGGCCGGGCAGCACGCTCGGATAGTTGTCATTCATGCCGCCATCCGCGCGGCGTGCTATGGAAACTTTCGCCGAGCGCATCGCCATGGCTTCAGCCTTCGAAAGGAACAGATGTCTGCGAGCGCGTGATTAGGGCGGCCTTGCATTCGCCGGCCGCCGGACCATCACAGACCGGCGTGTCATTGATGATGATGCGGGAGACCGTTTCGCACTTGACGCCCGGCATGTCGAATTGCCGCACTCGCTTCTTGCCGAGCGGCAGGTCGCGGAAATCAAGCACGGTAACCCGGTCGACGGCATTTTTGTCGTTGAAGAAAGCGAGCTCGAAGGAGATCTTGTTGATCGGGGTCGCCATGTCGTTTTCGGCAACAAAGGTCATCATGCATCCCTTCTGCGAAGGAGCCAGCGCATTCAACTCGACATTAAGCTTATGAGACGCCGTTGAAGCAGGCGCCGCCGCTGTCGCATCCTGGGCGAAAGCAGGAGCGGAAGATGCCGCGGCGAACACACTCGCAGCAGCGAACGCCAAGATGGTTTTCGTCAGCATCGACATCTCTCCTGAATATGTTTGACGCGTGTTCGCTCGACCAAAGGCCTTAGCGTGTAGCGTCGAAATTTTTAAACTTGACTTTGCCAGTCTCCTATTGCGTCTTTATGAAACCATGAGTATGAGAGTCAAGATAAATTTGGCCGCACGACGGTTCGGCCCCCGATGAATTTTCAGGCAAAACTAAACAGGATGATTGCTGAGAAGACCCCTACGCCGCCGGTGCAGTGCACGGCCGCACCGCAGGTAAGAATTGTCGAGAGCACGGATATTTTCCGGGGCCAGACCGAAATCATGATCAAGCACGAGGGCGTCATCTACCGCATGAAGATTACGCGCCAAGGCAAGTTGATACTCAACAAATAGGCATGACAGATGAATAAGACGACTCGCCCGATCCCTGCCGAAATTCGCGCTTTCCGCGCCGAGAACCCGAAGATGCGCGAGCGCGACATCGCTGCCCGCCTCGATATTTCCGAAGCGGCGCTCGTGGCCGCCGAGGTCGGCATTTCGGCCATCCGCATCGATGCCAGCGTCGATCGCTTCCTGGAGCGGATCGCCTCGCTCGGCGAAATCATGGCGCTGTCGCGCAACGAAAGCGCCGTGCACGAGAAGATCGGCGTCTATGAGAACATGAAATTCGGCGCGCAGGCGGCGATCGTGCTTGGCGAGAATATCGACCTGCGCATCTTTCCGAAGCGCTGGGTTCATGGCTTTGCCGTCACCAAGACCGATGGCGATCAGAAGAGGTTCAGCCTGCAGTTCTTCGACAAGGCCGGCGATGCCGTCCACAAGGTGCATCTGCGCCCAGAATCGAATGTCGAGGCCTATCACGCCATGGTCGCCGAGCTGCGCATCGAAGACCAGTCACAGGAATTTATCGAAGACCGTTCCGGCTATGACAATGGCGCAACCGATGGCGACGTCAGCCGCGACGAGCTGCGCGACCATTGGAGCCGCATGACCGATACGCACGAATTCTTCGGCATGCTGAAGAAGCTGAAAATCGGCCGCCAGGATGCGATCCGCACCGTCGGCGACGATTATGCGTGGAAACTGGATGCGGGTGCCGTCGCGGAAATGATGCATGCCTGCGTGCGCGAAGGCCTGCCGATCATGTGCTTCGTCGCCAATGAAGGAACGGTGCAGATCCACTCCGGCCCGATCTACAACGTGCAGACCATGGGTCCCTGGATCAATGTCATGGACCCAACCTTCCATCTGCACCTGCGGCTGGATCACATCGCCGAGGCATGGGTCGTGCGCAAGCCCACCAAGGACGGCCATGTCACCTCGCTCGAAGCCTACAACACCCAAGGCGAGATGATTATCCAGTTCTTCGGCAAGCGGAAAGAAGGCTTCGATGAGCGCCCCGATTGGCGCGCCATCCTGGAGAGCCTGGCGAGATCAGGCAGCAGCGTTGCCGCATGAGGATGGTCATGACGATGTTCAAGAACTTGAAGCGAATCAGGCCGTGGGAAGTCGCTCTGACCGTGATGGTAATGGCCCTACCGCTCGTGCCGGCCAACCCGATCGCGGGCCTTGGCAGTTTCGTGCGCCACGCGCACGCCACCGAAACGGCCAAGACGCCGGATACCTCGCGCCTCGTCTCCATAGGCGGCGATGTGACAGAGATCGTCTATGCGCTCGGCGAGGAAAAGCGGCTCATCGCCCGCGATTCCACCAGCCTTTATCCGAAGGAAGCGACCAAGCTTCCCGATGTCGGCTATATGCGCGCGCTGTCGCCGGAAGGCATTCTGGCCGTCAATCCGACCGCCATCATTGCCGTCGAAGGCTCCGGCCCGCCGGAAGCACTGGCCGTGTTGCGCAATGCCAGCCTGCCCTTCGAGACCGTGCCGCAACACTACGATCGCGACGGCATCCTGAAGAAGATCGAAGTCGTCGGCGCGCTGCTTGGCGTGCCGGACAAGGCCAAGGCCCTGGAAGCCAAGGTCGCCGCCGATCTCGATGCGGCCATCAATGATTCAACCAAGCGCCCGGAGGCCGAGCGCAAGCGCGTCCTTTTCGTGCTCAGCAACCAGAACGGCAAGATCATGGCCTCGGGCACCAATACGGCCGCCGACGGCATCATCAAGCTTACCGGCGCAACCAACGCGATCAGCGGCTTCTCCGGCTACAAATCGGTGACGGATGAAGCCATCATCGAAGCCAAGCCGGACGTGATCCTGATCATGGATCGCGAGGGGCCGCTGTCGATGTCGAACGAGGACCTCCTGAAGCAGCCGGCCATTTCGCTGACGCCGGCCGCGAGCCACAAGGCGATCGTGCGCATGGACGGCCTGCATCTGCTCGGCTTCGGACCACGGACGGCCAGCGCCATTCGCGAGCTGAACGCGGCGATCTACGGAGGCTGACGTGGCATTCAACGATGCCATGGCCGGACTGAAGCAGATGTCGCAAAACCCGGCACGCCGACGCGAGGGAGATCGCAGCACGCTTGCAATCTTCGTTGTCGCCAGCCTCTTGGTGATTTCGGCAGCGGCCTTTCTGTTTTCGATCACGACAGGCGCATCGAATGCTTCGGTCATCGATGTCGTAACGGGTATACTGACCGGCAGCACGGAAAGCACGCTTAGCATCCGCGACCGCATCGTCATTTTCGAGATCCGCCTGCCTCGCGCCGTCCTCGGCTTCCTGATCGGCGGTGGGCTGGCGGTTTCGGGTGCTGTCATGCAGGGCCTTTTCCGCAATCCGCTGGCCGATCCCGGCCTGATCGGCGTATCTGCCGGTTCCAGCCTCGGTGCGGTTGCCATGATCGTCCTCGGCGGCGGCGTGCTTGCCCCGGTTGCGCATATCCTCGGCGTCTTCGCTCTTCCCATCGCCGCCTTCATCAGCGGTCTGGCAACGACGATATTGCTTTATAAAGTCGCAACCCGGTACGGGCAGACCTCCATCGCGACCATGCTGCTGGCCGGCATCGCGCTCGGTTCGCTGGCGCTGGCGGCAACGGGAATCCTCATCTACATGGCCGACGACCGGCAGTTGCGCGACCTGACCTTCTGGAGCATGGGATCGGTGGCGGGCTCGACCTGGAGCAAGGTCGCAGGTGCCGGCCCGATCATCGTCCTTTCGCTTCTGCCCCTTCCCTTCATGGCGCGCGGGCTGAATGCGCTGACGCTCGGCGAGGCGGCCGCTTTCCACATGGGGATATCGGTGCAGCGGCTGAAGAGTATCGCCATCGTCAGCGTCGCTGCGGCGGTCGGCGCCTCCGTCGCTGTCAGTGGCGGCATCGGCTTTGTCGGCATCGTCGTCCCGCATATCCTGCGCATCGTCATCGGCCCCGACCATCGTTTCCTGCTGCCGGCTTCGGCACTGCTGGGCGGCTCGTTGCTGGTCGCTGCCGATGTGGTCGCCCGCACCATCGTTTCTCCGGCCGAGCTGCCGATCGGCATTCTGACAGCTGGCGTTGGCGGTCCCTTCTTCCTGTGGATGCTGCTCAGGCAGCGCTCGCGTCTCAACCTGTGAGTTCGCGATGATCGATGTCTCCAATTTGAGCATCCGGCTTGCCGGCAAACCGGTCGTGCAGGATATATCCTTCACGGCCGAGGCCGGCACGCTGACCGCCATTTGCGGGCCGAACGGCTCCGGCAAAACCACGACGATGAAAGCCATCTCCGGCGAGCTCGCCTATAGCGGCGGCATCCATATGAACGGTGTTGAAATCAAGACCCTGGAGCCATGGCAGCTTGCTGAAATGCGCGGCGTCCTGCCCCAAGCAAGCTCGATATCCTTCCCCTTCACCATCCGCGAGATCGTGCGCATGGGCCTGACCAGCGGCCGCAATAGCCATCCGGAGCAAGCCGATCGTATCGCGACGGAGGCGCTTGCCGCCGTCGATCTCGGCGGCTTCGAAGGCCGCTTCTATCAGGAGCTTTCCGGCGGCGAACAGCAGCGTGTCCAGCTCGCGCGCGTGCTCTGCCAGATTTCCGAGCCCATCGTTGACGGCAAGCCTTGCTGGCTGCTGCTCGACGAACCTGTTTCCAGCCTCGACATCAGCCATCAGCTCACCATCATGACGCTTGCACGGCAATTCTGCCGGCGTGGCGGCGGCGTCATCGCCGTCATGCACGATCTCAACCTGACCGCGCTTTTTGCCGACCGGATGGTCCTGCTCAAGAACGGTCGGCTGCAGGCCACGGGATCGATCAAGGACGTGTTGACGGACCAGCACCTGCAGCATGTCTTCGGTTGCAACCTGCGCGTCAACCGCGTTCCCTCCGACGGTGCTCCCTTCGTTCTCGCCCACAGCGCACTGGTCGACTGACGCCCGCACATCCGGAACTTTTTGTTGCATCCGCGCGTTGAGATGACGCGGTCGGAATCGATGTTCCGAGCGTGGAATGTTCTGGTGTGTCGGAAAATTCCGATCATCACGAAAACAGGTGCCCCAAGGGGCGCCCAAAGCGAAAGGGAGCTGAACATGGCCACATCCTTCCTCCATTCGACGCGCGGCAAGCGCAATGGCAGCAGCCTGCATGATGTCGAAGCAACCATCGAAGAACAGATCGACTCGCTCCGCGAAGAAGTTGCGGCCTTTGCTAAGCTGATCGGCGAGAATGGCGCAAAGCAAAGCAAGAAATGGCGCGCAAATGCCGAGTCGGGACTTGATGATCTCGCGGTCCGCGGTGAAGAATTGCTGCACGATTTGCAGCGCGGCTATGCAAGGGGCTCGCGTGAAGTGCGCAGAACTGTACGCCAGCATCCCGTCGCCACCATCGGTGCGGCTGCCGCCTTCGGCCTTGCCGTCGCCCTGCTTTTGTCTCGCCGCTAGGGTGGCGGGATGATCGCTCCGATCCTCGGCCTACTTCTGTCGGGCACGTTCAACCGTACCGTTGCGCGGACCAAGCGCAACGGTATTTTCATTGCCATTGCCGTCCTCCTGCTGCTGACGGCCTATGCCTTCGCCCTGATCGCGGCTGCCATCTGGCTTGCGACGATCTACGGTGCTGCGGTTTCGGCGCTGCTGATAGCGGCAGGCGCGCTCTTGCTTGGCCTGATCGTGCTCGTCATCATGGCAATCATCGACAAGCAGGAACAGCGCAGAGTCCGCGAACGCCGACTGGCAATGGAATCGATGGCAGCCGCTGTCGTCGGCCTCGTACGCAAGCAGCCGCTGATGACCGCCGCCGTTGCTGCTGCCCTCCTCCTCGGCAACCTGTTTTCATCGAGCGACGAAGACGATTGAGCCGCTGGGACGTGACGCGCGGAAGTGCCGCGACTGAAAAAAGAGAAGCTGCACGGATTGTTAAATGAAAAGCCCGGTCGGAGTAAACTGACCCCCGAAAGTTGGACGCAACCTTCAGGGGTCAGTTCAGAGGACCGGGCTTTTGTCAGAAGGCGAATGCCTTGGAGGTAAGCGGCGCCGATGTGGCATCCGGGCCGAAATCGGCCTCACCGGAAATATCCAACAATTCCTGCAGCCGCTGGCGCGCGCGGTTGACGCGGCTCTTGATGGTGCCGACTGCGCAGCCGCAAATCTCGGCTGCCTCCTCATAGGAAAATCCGGATGCGCCCACCAGGATGATGGCTTCGCGCTGATCGGGCGGCAGCTGGTCCAATGCCTTGCGGAAATCCTGCAGGTCGACGGCGCCATATTGCGAGGGATGCGTCGCCATCGATTCGGTGAATACGCCGTCGCTGTCCTGCACTTCACGGCCGCTCTTGCGCATCTGGCTGTAGAGCTCGTTGCGCAGGATGGTGAAGAGCCAGGCCTTCATATTGGTGCCCATCTCGAAATGGTCCTGCTTCGCCCAGGCCTTCATGATCGTGTCCTGAACAAGATCGTCGGCTCGATCGTGGCGGCCGGTCAGAGAAATGGCAAAGGCTCGGAGGCTCGGGAGGGCGGCGAGAAGTTCGCGCTTGAAGCTCGTTTGCGTTTCCATGGCGCCACCTCCTATTCGGAGACCTTTGCGGAGGCCAAGCGTTCGGCTTGATCGAGCTTCTCCAAAAGATCCAGGAAGCGATCAGGAATGGCTTCGTCCTGCATGGCGGAATAGAACGAACGGAGCCGGTTGCCGATCTGATTGTTGGGGTCGAGGATATCCATCGCACGCAGGTCCGATGCCTTCTTATCTGCGTCCTCATGATTCTGGATGGTCATTTGGCCTGCTCGCTTCTCAATTGTCTCGCGTTCATGGATAAGGCGCGCCCTTGCCTCCCCGTTTGGGAGAGCGGTTGACCTCATTCAAAACAGTTGCCTAACGAATCGTAAAGGTTGAGGTCGTCCGATTGTAAGCATTGTAATGCGACTGCCTAAAAAAAGTTCCGACAAAGAGGAACTTTTTTACTCAACTGACGTTTGTTAGTCATTGCGGCCTCCGGGCTGTATTTAATTAGAATTTGATAAAGGCGGGAGCCATTGATGACACTTTCCACACGCATTGCGCCGCATCTTCCGTATTTGCGGCGTTATTCACGTGCTTTGACCGGAACACAGACGTCGGGGGACGCCTATGTTGCTGCGGTTTTGGAAGCCATCATCGCCGACATATCCATCTTTCCGGACACCGACAGCGACCGCGTCGCACTCTATAAACTGTTCACGAAGCTGTTCGGTTCCGTGACACTTCAGATTCCTGAACCGGCCTCACCTTTCGCCTGGGAACAGCGCGCATCCGTAAACCTTTCCAAGGTCTCGCCACTTGCGCGTCAGGCTTTCCTGCTCGCATCTGTCGAAAGTTTCCGCCTCGGCGAGATCGCCGATATTCTCGATGTCTCTGAAAGCGATGCCATGCACCTGCTCGATACCGCCTCCCAGGAAATCTCGCGCCAGGTGGCAACGGATATCATGATCATCGAGGATGAGCCGCTGATCGCAATGGACATCGAGCAGATGGTGGAGAGCCTCGGACACCGCGTCACCGGCATTGCCCGCACCCACGCCGAAGCCGTCGCTCTTTATAATGCGACGAAGCCGAGCATGGTGCTTGCCGACATCCAGCTCGCCGACGGCAGTTCGGGCATCGATGCAGTCAACGACATCCTCAAGACCGCCAGCATCCCGGTCATCTTCATCACGGCTTTCCCCGAGCGGCTGCTGACCGGCGAGCGGCCGGAGCCGACCTTCCTCGTGACTAAGCCTTTCAATCCAGACATGGTGAAGGCCCTCATCAGCCAGGCACTCTTCTTTAACGAAACCACAAAGGTGGCCGCCTGATCCAAGTGAAAACCCCATGGCGGAACAAAGACCATAACCGGGCGTTTGGGTTCGAAACGGCCGGTTTACCGACTGTTATCCGGGGCGATTCTATAGGTCGGTTCAAGTTGTTACGAGTGAGAATGCCCTATCGGCGGGGTTCTCGAAATGCGTGTGAAAGGCAAGCCGGTGAATACGTCTGAACCATTACCCGGCGCGCCTTTGAGCTTGGAAGGCAAAGCCGCTCTGATGGAGCGGGCGCTTGCGAGCGCCAGTGTGTCCATCCTGTTCCAGGATGTAAATCTTTCGATCCGTTATGCCGACAATCTGCCGGACCATCTGCAGTCGTCTGTCGTCATGGGCGGCAATGACTCGCATCTCTTTGGAGAAAAGGATGGCGAGCACCTCTTGCGTTTGAAACGGGGCGTGCTCGAAAGCGGCAAGCCAGCAACCGCCGAGGTTGAGATCGCCAGCGGCGACGGCGCACGGATTTACGAGCTCAAAATGGAACGCATCGGCGGGCGCAAGCCGCAAGGCGTGCTGTCTGTCATCTCCGAAATCACCGAGAGCCGCCACCGCGAAAAAGTACTGAAGTCGCTGCTGCGCGAACTGTCGCATCGCTCCAAGAACCTGCTCGCCATCATTCAGGGTATCGCCACGCAGACCGCCCGCCACACGCTTTCCGTCGACAATTTCCTC
This sequence comes from Martinezella sp. CNPSo 3890, assembly GCF_057784455.1. NCBI lineage: Bacteria > Pseudomonadati > Pseudomonadota > Alphaproteobacteria > Hyphomicrobiales > Rhizobiaceae > Martinezella > Martinezella sp. CNPSo 3890. The sequence continues at coordinate 30,905 of NZ_JBXSOR010000010.1, forward strand.
ATCAAATTCCGCGGCCGTCTGCAATCCCTGTCGAATTCGCAGGATCTCATCACGGATTCCAGCTGGCGCGGTGCATATTTGTTCGAACTGGCGGAAAAGCAGTTCGCCCCCTATTGGCCCGATGCGGGCGTGCCCATGCCGATCTACGGCATCAACGCACATCTGACGCCCAATGCCGCCGTGCATCTGGGGCTTGCTCTGCACGAGCTCATCGTCAATTCCGCCTCGCATGGCGCCATCTCGACCGGCGCCACCAGCATCACGTTGAATTGCAAGGAAGCCGAGCTCGACGGCAAGAAGGCGATTGAGGTCGCCTGGTCTGAGCGTTTCTACGCGCCCGCTGACCATGAATTCGAGGACAATAGCTTCAGCCGCACGGTGCTTGAACGCGTCGTGCCGACGTCCATGAATGGCCGCGCAGACTTCGCCATTGACGACGGCAGCATCGGCTATCGGCTCACCATTCCCGAAACTGAATATGAAATCCTAAGACGCCGCTAGCGGCCAGCGGGAGCACAATAAAACAGCCAGTGCGAGGGCGGCGCACTGGCTGCTTTGCACTCATCGGGAGGGGACCGTGAGTAGAGTCCTGAGACGTATTGGGCGTGCATCAGGAGATGCGATCATCATCAGGACATCGACATAACGATGCTGCAAAGCCTTGGTTCCACCCAGATCCAAAAAAATTCATCAACTTTTTACATTTCAGCACAGCCTCTGACATGGCGTCCCTCCAATTGCAGACAGGCGCTCGCAGTCATTGTCTTGCCTCAAATCTTTCCGAACAGCCTGCAGAAAAGAAGAAAAACTATTTAAATCATATCTTTAAGATAAAAGCTCCAGTGATCGAAAACGTTCTCGTTCTCCCACAGGAAGGCGTATCGAGGCACGCTTTGCGATCAAAATTTTACCGTTTGATAAATTTTTTAAGCTGAGTTACCGTTCCAGTACTAGCCGTTTACTATAAGAGGGAACTTCAATGGGACGACTGGAAACTGGGATTCATAAAGGCAGGCTCACGCCCGCCGAATATGATGCAAACTTTTCCGATCTTCACCCGCGCCTCACCAAGCATGAGGCGCTGGTCGCATCCGACCGCTGCTATTTCTGCTACGACGCGCCGTGCATGACGGCCTGTCCCACCTCCATCGACATTCCAATGTTCATCCGCCAGATCTCGACGGGCAATCCCATCGGCTCGGCCAAGACGATTTTCGATCAGAACATCCTCGGCGGCATGTGCGCCCGCGTCTGTCCCACCGAACAGCTCTGCGAGCAGGCTTGCGTGCGCAACACTGCCGAAGAGCGCCCGGTCGAGATTGGTCGTCTGCAGCGCTATGCAACCGATACGGCGATGGCTGAGAACAAGCAGTTCTATACGCGCGCCGAATCCACCGGCAAGAAGATCGCCGTCATCGGCGCCGGTCCGGCCGGTCTTGCCTGCGCACACCGTCTTGCGGTCAAGGGTCATGACGTTACCATCTTCGATGCCCGCGAGAAGGCCGGCGGCCTGAATGAATATGGCATCGCAACCTATAAGGCCGTCGACGACTTCGCGCAAAAGGAAGTCGATTACGTGCTCGCCATCGGCGGTATCGAGGTGAAGAACGGCCAGGCGCTCGGCCGCGATTTCAGCCTTTCCGACCTCTCTCAGCAATATGACGCCGTCTTCCTCGGCCTCGGCCTTGCCAGCGTCAACGCGCTGCGCGCCGAAGGCGAGGATCTCGAGGGCGTAGCTGATGCCGTCGCCTACATCGCCGAACTGCGCCAGGCCAGCAACAAGGCCGATATCGCCATCGGCCGCCGCGTCGTCGTTCTCGGCGGTGGCATGACCGCGATCGACGCAGCCGTGCAGGCAAAACTGCTCGGCGCCGAAGAGGTGACGATCTGTTATCGCCGTGGCAAGGAGCACATGAACGCCTCGGAATTCGAGCAGGATCTGGCCACCTCCAAGGGCATCATTATCCGCCATTGGCTCGCCCCGAAGCGCATCCTCGACAAGGACGGCAAGGTCGCCGGCATCGAGGTCGAATATACCGAACTGCGCGACGGCAAGCTCGTTGGCACCGGCGATGTCGGCGTCATTGCTGCCGACCAGATCTTCAAGGCGATCGGCCAGACGTTCGAAGCCTCAGGCCTCGGCGCGCTGCGCATGGAATCCGGCCGTATCGCCATCGATGGCGAAGGCCGGACCTCGATCGAAGGCGTATGGGCCGGCGGCGACTGCGTGCTTGGCGGCGATGACTTGACGGTTTCGGCCGTGGCACAGGGTCGCGATGCGGCCGAATCCATCAACCGTGCGCTCGCTGCCGCCACGCCGGCCGCTGCAGTCGCCTGAAAGGAGAACCGATATGGCTGATCTCCGCAATAATTTCGTTGGCATCAAGTCTCCGAACCCGTTCTGGCTGGCCTCCGCGCCGCCGACCGACAAGGCCTATAACGTCGAGCGCGCCTTCAAGGCGGGCTGGGGCGGCGTCGTCTGGAAGACGCTCGGTGAAGAAGGTCCACCAGTCGTCAACGTCAACGGCCCGCGCTACGGCGCGATCTGGGGTGCCGACCGACGTCTGCTCGGCCTCAACAATATCGAACTGATCACCGACCGCGACCTCTACACTAACCTGCGCGAAATGAAGCAGGTGAAGAAGAACTGGCCGGATCGCGCGTTGATCGCCTCGATCATGGTCCCCTGCGTCGAGGATGCCTGGAAGGCGATCCTGCCGCTGGTCGAGGAAACGGAAGCCGACGGCATCGAACTCAACTTCGGCTGTCCACACGGCATGTCCGAGCGCGGCATGGGTTCCGCAGTCGGACAAGTGCCGGAATATATCGAAATGGTCGTGCGCTGGTGCAAGCAGTACACGCGCATGCCCGTCATCACCAAGCTGACGCCCAATATCACCGATATCCGCAAACCTGCCCGCGCCGCCAAGGCCGGCGGCACCGATGCCGTGTCGCTGATCAATACGATCAACTCGATCGTCTCGGTGGATCTCGACAATTTCGCTCCGAACCCGACTGTCGGCGGCAAAGGCAGCCATGGCGGCTATTGCGGCCCGGCGGTGAAGCCGATCGCGCTCAACATGGTGGCCGAGATAGCCCGCGATCCTGAAACCTATGGCCTGCCGATATCGGGCATCGGCGGCATCACCACCTGGCGCGATGCAGCGGAATTCCTCGCGCTCGGCGCCGGCAACGTGCAGGTCTGCACGGCAGCCATGACCTATGGCTTCAAGATCGTCGAGGAGATGATTACCGGCCTTTCCGACTGGATGGACGAGAAGGGACATCGTACTCTGGACGATGTTATCGCCCGCGCCGTGCCGAATGTCTCCGACTGGCAGTATCTGAACCTCAACTACATCGCCAAAGCGAAGATCGACCAGGATGCCTGCATCAAGTGCGGCCGCTGTCACATCGCCTGCGAGGACACCTCGCATCAGGCGATCACCAAAATGGTCGATGGCGTCAGGCGCTTCGAGGTGATGGAAGAGGAATGCGTCGGCTGCAATCTGTGCGTCAACGTCTGCCCGGTCGAGAACTGCATCACCATGGAAGAACTGCCGGCCGGCAGCCTCGACAAGCGCACCGGCAAGGTCGTCGACCCGAACTACGCCAACTGGACGACCCATCCGAACAATCCGATGGCGCGTCAGGCGGCGGAATAACGGTAAAGTCCGCAATCATTCAAAAGGCGACCGCAGCTTGCTGCGGTCGCCTATTATTTTAGGCGCAATCCCCCGAAGGATCGAGCCGCGGCTCAGCCCTGACGAATCCGAAGCCCGTCGACGAAAAGCTGTTCCAGATAGCGGGCAGCATCCTCGAAACGTCCCTCGCCCGAATGCTCGTCGCCAAGCACCGCGCGCACTTGTACGTCGAAATCCGCATAATGCTGTGTGGTCGACCAGATCGAAAAGATCAGGTGATAGGGATCGCATTTGGCGATCTTGCCGGCTTTTGCCCATGCGCGAATGACCTCGGCCTTCTCGTCCACGAGCGCCTTCAGCGGCCCACGCAGCTCGTCCTCAACATGCGGCGCGCCCTGCAGCATTTCATTGGCAAAAAGCCGGCTTTCGCGCGGGAAATCGCGCGCCATCTCGAGCTTGCGGCGGATATAGGAGCGGATCTCGCTTTCGGGGTTACCATTAGCATCGAAGGCGCGCAGCGGCTCCAGCCAGGTAAACAGCACCCGGTCGATCAAGGCCCGATGCATCGCCTCCTTGGTGCGGAAATAGTAGAGCAGATTGGGCTTTGACATGCCGGCAACTTCGGCGATCTGATCGATGGTCGAACCGCGGAAACCGCTGACGGAAAATACGTCCAGAGCGGCTTCCAATATGATTTCCTCTTTCTCTTCCTGGATACGGGTGCGGCGCTGCGTCCTGGCGGCTCTGGGGATGGCCATATCTGCTCTGTTTCTCCTTGAAATCCAAGCCTTTCGGCCGTTCCCTCATTCACCCTGTCGATGCATCGGATCTGGCAATCGCCTGAAATTTTATCGGAATTTTTCGTGCTTTTCGTCTTGAGCCGCGCCACGGAAGTTGTAATGTTTACCAATCGGTCAAATTATCTGTCAGATGTCTCCTAAAGGCAACTGGCGATTTCCGGGCAAGAAAAACAAGACGGCGCTCCGGAATTTGAAATAAGACCAACGGGAACAATTTCGGGCATGCGCCTTGCGTGCCCCAGGACAAACGGGTGAGGATTGCATCATGGTGGCAGCGCCAGGAGAAAACATGCGTATCAATGGCGATCGCCTTTGGGATACGCTGATGGACATGGCGAAAATCGGCCCCGGCATTGCCGGCGGCAACAATCGCCAAACGCTGACCGATGCCGACGCCGAGGGACGCAGCCTTTTCAAGACCTGGTGCGACAAGGCCGGCCTGACCGTCGGCGTCGACAAGATGGGTACGATGTTCGCGACCCGCGCCGGCACCGATCCAGATGCGCTGCCCGTCTATGTCGGCTCGCATCTCGATACCCAGCCGACCGGCGGCAAGTATGACGGCGTGCTCGGCGTGCTTGCCGCGCTAGAAGTCGTGCGCACGATGAATGACCTCGGCATCAAGACCAAACATCCCATCGTGGTCACCAACTGGGCCAACGAGGAAGGCGCGCGCTTCGCGCCCGCTATGCTCGCCTCCGGCGTCTTTGCCGGCGTGCACACACTTGATTATGCCTATGGCCGCAAAGATCCCGACGGCAAGACCTATGGCGAGGAGCTGAAGCGCATCGGCTGGCTCGGCGATGAAGAGGTCGGTGCTCGCAGGATGCATGCCTATTTCGAATATCATATCGAACAGGGCCCGATCCTGGAGGCCGAAAACAAGACGATCGGCGTCGTCACGCACTGTCAGGGCCTTTGGTGGCTGGAATTCACGCTGACCGGCAAGGAAGCGCATACAGGCTCGACGCCGATGGCCATGCGCGTCAATGCCGGCCTCGCTATGTCGCGGATCATCGAGATGGTGCAGAGCGTCGCCATGGAAAACCAGCCGGGGGCCGTCGGCGGCGTCGGCCAGGTTTTCTTCTCGCCGAATTCGCGCAATGTCCTGCCTGGCAAGGTGGTCTTCACCGTCGACATCCGCACGCCGGACAAGGAAAAGCTCGATCGCATGCGTACCAAGATCGAAACCGAAGGCAAGAAGATCGCCGATGCCCTCGGCGTCGGCTGCTCTGTCGAAGCCATCGGCCATTTCGAGCCGGTCACCTTCGATCCCAAGCTCGTGACTTCCGTGCGTAACGCGGCTGAGAAACTCGGCTACAGCCATATGAACATCATCTCCGGCGCCGGTCACGATGCCTGCTGGGCCGCCAAGGTTGCCCCCGCCACCATGGTCATGTGCCCCTGCGTCGGCGGCCTCTCCCACAATGAGGCCGAAGAAATCTCCAAGGAATGGGCGACGGCCGGCGCGGATGTGCTGTTCCACGCAGTCGTTGAGACGGCGGAGATCGTGGCTTGACTGCCGCGTCTCCCAGCATCGGAACCTAACACATCTGGAGCATGCACCATGAGCACAGTCATCAAGGGTGGAACCATCGTCACGGCCGACCTGACCTATAAGGCGGATGTGAAGATCGAAGGCGGTAAGATCGTCGAAATCGGGCAGAATCTCTCCGGCAGCGAAGTGCTGGATGCGTCCGGCTGTTATGTCATGCCTGGCGGCATCGACCCGCACACGCATCTCGAAATGCCGTTCATGGGCACTTATTCCTCTGACGATTTCGAGAGCGGCACCCGCGCGGCCCTTGCCGGCGGCACGACGATGGTGGTGGATTTTGCGCTCCCCTCGCCCGGCCAGTCGCTGCTCGAAGCGCTGACCATGTGGGACAACAAGTCCACCCGCGCGACCTGCGACTATTCCTTCCACATGGCGATCACCTGGTGGGGCGAACAGGTCTTCAACGAGATGGAAACCGTCGTCCGCGAGAAGGGCATCAACACATTCAAGCATTTCATGGCCTATAAGGGCGCGCTTATGGTGGATGACGACGAGATGTTCTCTTCCTTCCAGCGCTGCGCCGAGCTTGGCGCTTTGCCGCTCGTCCACGCCGAAAACGGCGATGTGGTCGCGCAGATGCAGGCAAAGCTGCTGGCCGAAGGCAATAACGGCCCGGAAGCGCATGCCTATTCCCGCCCGGCGGAAGTCGAAGGCGAGGCAACGAACCGCGCCATCATGATCGCCGATATGGCGGGCTCGCCCGTCTATATCGTCCATACCTCCTGCGAACAGGCGCATGAAGCCATCCGCCGCGCCCGCCAGAAGGGCATGCGCGTCTATGGCGAACCGCTGATCCAGCACCTGACACTCGACGAAAGCGAATATGCCAATGCAGATTGGGACCATGCCGCCCGCCGTGTCATGTCACCCCCCTTCCGCAACAAGCAGCATCAGGATAGCCTCTGGGCCGGTCTCGCCTCCGGCTCTCTGCAGGTGGTCGCGACCGACCACTGCGCCTTTACGACCGAGCAGAAGCGCTTCGGCCTCAACGACTTCACCAAGATCCCGAACGGAACCGGCGGCCTTGAGGATCGTATGCCCATGCTCTGGACCTACGGCGTCAACACCGGCCGGCTGACGATGAACGAGTTCGTTGCGGTCACGTCGTCCAACATCGCCAAGATCCTCAACGTCTATCCGAAGAAGGGCGCGATCCTTGTGGGCGCCGATGCCGATATCGTCGTCTGGGACCCGAAGCGCTCGAAAACCATCACCGCCAAGACGCAGCAGTCGGCGATCGATTACAACGTCTTCGAGGGCAAGGAAGTGACCGGCCTGCCGCGCTATACGCTGACGCGCGGCATCGTCGCCATCGAGGAAGGCACGGTCAAGACCCGAGAAGGCCACGGCGAGTTCGTCAAGCGCGAGCCCTTCACCGCCGTCAACCGGGCACTTTCCACCTGGAAAGAAGTCACCGCGCCGCGCAAAGTGCAGCGCAGCGGCATCCCCGCAAGCGGGGTATGACGCTTGGGCACGGCGCTTCGGCTCATCGGCCATCTAGAGCAATTCCAGGAAAAGCGCGTAGCAGTTTTCCGTCCGGAATTGTGTAAAAACAAAAAGATAGAGCATTTTCGCGATTCGAAGAAAAGCGAGACGGCTCTAGCACGGCACATACCGTTCCATATCCGGCAGCAGGACGACGCTTTCCTGCTCGTTCGGATCGGTGCGGGCGATGACCGCTGTCGCCGGCCGGTCGCTCAAGTTCGCGGGAAGATGCGGGACGCCGGCCGGAATATAGAACATCTCGCCCTCGCGCACGATGACATGCTCTTCCAGCTGGTCGCCGAACCAGCAATGCGTCTCTCCGGAAATCGCGTAGATCGCCGTCTCATGCGAGGCGTGAAGATGCGCCTTGGCGCGGGCACCCGGCGGGATGGTCAGAAGATGCATGCAAATCCCCGTCGAGCCCACTGTCTCGGCGGCAATCCCTTCAAAATAATTGAGACCCTGTTTTCCGGCATAGGTACTGCCGGGCCGCACGACACGGCAGGTGGGCTTCGATGAGACACTCACGGCATTGCTCCCCTCTGTTCAGCAGCCCCAAAGGCTTCTCGCCTCTCCGGACTGCGGCAATGCCAAACAGGATAACACGCAATCCGCCTCAAACATGCGGCGAAAACAGGACTGGTAGGTGTTAATGACGTCATCCGCTTCCTCCGTCGTCTCTGCGCGGAATCTCTGTCTCACCTACAATACAAATGACGGGCCGGTGCATGCGCTGAGCAATGTCGATCTCGATGTTCGCAAGGGCGATTTCGTCTCCTTCATCGGCCCTTCGGGCTGCGGCAAGACCACCTTCCTGCGTGTCATCGCCGACCTCGAGCGTAAGACATCGGGCGATATCAGCGTCAACGGCATGTCGCCGGAAGATGCTCGAAAAAATCGCGCCTATGGCTATGTCTTCCAGGCCGCAGCCCTTTATCCCTGGCGGACGATCGAGAAGAATATCGCCCTGCCGCTCGAAATCATGGGCTATGACAAGCAAGAGCAGGCCAAGCGCATCGCCCGGACGCTGGAACTCGTCAATCTCAACGGCTTCGAACACAAGTTTCCCTGGCAGCTCTCCGGCGGCATGCAGCAGCGCGCTTCGATCGCCCGTGCACTGGCTTTCGATGCCGATCTTCTCCTGATGGACGAGCCCTTCGGCGCACTGGACGAAATCGTCCGCGATCATTTGAACGAACAGCTTCTGAAACTCTGGAAACAGACGAACAAGACCATCTGCTTCGTAACCCACTCCATCCCGGAAGCAGTCTATCTCTCGACGAAGATCGTGGTCATGTCACCGCGTCCGGGCCGCGTCACCGACGTCATCGAATCGACGCTACCGACGGAGCGGCCGCTCGACATTCGCGAAACGGCGGAATTCCTGGAAATCGCCCACCGCGTCCGGGAAGGGCTGAGAGCAGGGCATAGCTATGAGGAATAGGATGATGGACGGCTCCGTCGCGCGACGGCCCCTCACCGTACCGAGCCCAAGGCAATCGCATATAGGAGCAGGTCGGTGCGGTCTTTACCTTCTCCCCTCGGGGAGAAGGTGGCCCGAAGGGTCGGATGAGGGGGTTAACCGCTTCAAAGCCATCGGCTTCCGCTTTCTTGGCAAGCCCCCTCATCCGCCTGGCGGCACCTTCTCCCCGAGGGGAGAAGGAGGTGCGCTGAAGCAGCCTCATTCTCATGCAATTGCCGTACTGTCGGAGCCGGGAAAACAACGCCGCTCCGCAATCGGAGGAATATCATGAACCCACAATTCCTCCTCTGGCTTGTCGGCGCGATGGCGATCTTCATCGGCGGTGCTACAGCTTCGCGCGCCTATATCGCCAACAACAACATGTTGGTCTTGATCCTGTCGCTTGCGCTCTATTGTGTCGGCAATCTGATGATGGTGCGGTTGATGCGCGAGGGCGGACTTGGCCTGGCGATCTCCGCTTCCTCCATCGCACAGCTCGTCGTCGTCAATGTCATCGCCTTCATCGTCTTCGGCGAACGGCTGAGCCTGCAGCAACTTGCCGGCGTGGGTCTTGGCATCATCGCCATGATCCTCATGCTGCTTCCCGCGCAAGGAAGGGCATGAACATGGAAAAGGAACAGTTCTTCAAGCACAAGTTCCTGCCGGTCACGACGATCATCCTGGCGATTGTCCTGCTCTGGTATGTCTTCGCCGTCATTCTCAATGCGCCATTCCAGCGCGATCTCGACCGGCGCGGCAACGTAACACCGACGATGGTAGAATTCATCGGCAAGACGCTATCCCAGCCGAAGCCGACCCTGCCCGCGCCGCACCAGGTAGCGCAGAATGTCTTTGAAAACACTTTCCTGCGGGTGCCGACAAGCAATCGCAGCCTCGTCTACAATGCCTGGATAACGCTGGCGCCGACAGCGGTCGGCTTTGCCTTCGGCACGATTCTCGGCGTCCTCTTTGCAGTCGGCATCGTCCATCTCGTCGCGCTCGACCGCAGCCTCATGCCGTGGATCATCGCGTCCCAGACGATCCCGATCCTTGCCATCGCGCCGACGATCATCGTCGTCTTCAGTGCCCTTGGCATAGACGGGCTGATCCCGAAGGCGCTGATTTCCACCTATCTGTCGTTCTTCCCGGTCACGGTCGGCATGACGAAGGGCCTGCGCTCTCCGGAAATCATGCATCTCGATCTGATGCGCACCTATAATGCCAGCAGCTGGCAGACCTTCTGGAAGCTGCGCGTGCCGGCTTCGGTCCCCTTCCTCTTCACCTCCATGAAGGTCGCGATCGCCGCAAGCCTGGTCGGAACGATCGTCGGCGAGCTGCCGACGGGCGCGGTCGCCGGCATCGGCGCGAAGCTTCTGGCAGGCTCCTATTACAGCCAGACCATCGATATATGGGCCGCCTTGGTCGCCGGCTCCGTCCTCGCTGCCGTTCTCGTCGGTATCGTCAGCATTGCGGCGCGCATCGTCGACCGTTCGATGGGAGGCAGAACGGCATGAGATCCTTTCTTTTCTCCTGGCAGGGCATTCTTGCACTTCTTCTCTGTCTTGCAGCCATCCCCGCATTGCCGCTGCTTGCAGCGGATGCCGCGGCACCCGTCAGCAGCGGAACGACCTTCGTCATCTTCATTCTGATTGCTGCGGCGGCCGCCCTCTCCTTCATGCGCCTATCTGCAGACTTGAGCGCGGCGGTCCTCTTCTTCGGCGCGCATGCGGCGGCATGGCTGCTGCTTGCGGGAATTTCCGGCAATGAAGGCAAGGCACAGCTATCCTTCTTCATTCTGATTGCCGCTTCATGGCTGCTGGCCTGGCGCTGCGTTTCCGTCCTGTCGTCGATGCGTTCGCACTCGACCGCCGGCAACTATACGCTGCGGCTGCTGATCCCGGCGATCTTTGGCATATGGATACTGATCATCTGGGAAGCCGTCACTCGCGGCGCAGGCGTCTCCCTGGTCCTTCTGCCGCCGCCAAGCGCCATCGGTGCCAGGATCGCCAATTCGATTCCGACATTGTGGATCGATGTCCGCCAGACGATCCTCACCGCCGTCCTGATCGGCTATATCATCGGCTGCGCCAGCGGCTTCATCGTCGCCATTCTTGCGGACCGCTTCGCCTTCCTGCGGCGCGGCCTGCTGCCGATCGGCAATTTCGTCTCGGCCCTGCCGATTATCGGCGTCGCGCCGATCATGGTCATGTGGTTCGGCTTCGACTGGCAGTCGAAGGCCGCCGTCGTCGTCATCATGACCTTCTTCCCGATGCTGGTGAATACGGTGACGGGCCTTGCCGCGGCCGGCAATATGGAACGCGACCTGATGCGCACCTACGCATCGAGCTATTGGCAGACGTTGTTCAAGCTGCGCCTGCCCGCCGCCGCCCCCTTTATTTTCAATGCGCTGAAGATCAACTCGACCCTGGCGATGATTGGTGCCATCGTGGCGGAGTTCTTCGGCACGCCCATGTCGGGCATGGGTTTCCGCATCTCAACCGAAAATGGCCGGTTGAACCTCGATATGGTCTGGGCTGAGATCGCGGTTGCCGCGATTGCCGGCTCGGTCTTCTACGGTATCGTCGCCATCATCGAACGAATGGTGACGTTCTGGCATCCGTCTATCCGTGGTGGGCAGACGTAATCCAGGATCCCTTCCAAGGGATCAAGGCATAACTTCAGAGGGAAAGGGTGAAGACATGAAAAAAATAATGTTTGCATTGATGGCAAGTGCTATGACGCTTGCCGCCACCCAGGGCGCGATGGCGGCGGATAAGTTGACCCTGCAGCTGAAATGGGTGGCCCAGGCTCAGTTCGGCGGCTACTTCGTTGCCAAGGACAAGGGCTTCTACAAGGAAGAAGGCCTCGATGTCGATATCAAGGCGGGCGGGCCTGATATCGCTCCGGAGCAGGTAATCGCCGGCGGCGGTGCCGATGTGATCGTCGACTGGATGGGCGGCGCACTGGTTGCCCGCGAAAAGGGCGTGCCGCTCATCAATATCGCCCAGCCCTTCGAAAAATCCGGTCTGGAGCTGATCTGCCCTAAGGATGGCCCGGTCAAGACGGAGAAGGATTTCAAGGGACACACCCTCGGCGTCTGGTTCTACGGCAACGAATATCCCTTCTTCGCCTGGATGCATAAGCTCGGCCTCAAGACCGACGGCGGCAAGGATGGCGTCAACGTTCTGAAGCAGAGCTTCGACGTGCAGCCCCTCGTCCAGAAGCAGGCCGACTGCATCTCCGTCATGACCTATAACGAATATTGGCAGGCGATCGATGCCGGCTTCAAGGCCGAAGACCTGACCGTCTTCAACTATACGAAGCTCGGCAACGACCTTCTGGAAGACGGCCTCTACGTCAAAGAAGACAAGCTGAAGGATGCGAAGTTCAAGGCCGACATGGTGAAATTCGTCCGCGCGTCGATGAAGGGCTGGAAATATGCCGTCGAGCATCCGGATGAAGCCGCCGAAATCGTCATGGACAATGGCGGCCAGGATGAAAACCACCAGAAGCGCATGGCGGGCGAAGTCGCCAAGCTGATCGGCAGCGGCAAGCTCGACATGAAGACCTATAACCGCACGGTCGAAGCCCTGCTCGATCAGAAGATCATCAACAAGAAGCCGGATGGCGCCTATACGCATGAGATCACGGACGCTGCTCTGAAATAAGCTCGGAGCACTCACAGAGACTAAAACGCGTGAGGTTTCCGCCTTGCGCGTTTTTTTTCATTTTGTAACAGCAGCAACAAAATGCTGGCTTTGTCGCGCCGTCTGGCTGAAAAGCCCTCAGCCATCAACTATTCGAATGCTGACATCACAATGCCGTGATTGCTTCGCAAGGTTGTAGACGATAGAAATGCCCGCGAAATCATTTTCTCGTGATCTTGCGAGAATTGAAAATCGATCCCATCTACATGAGCGATTTTAGGATGAGGGAACTGCAAGGCATGACAGACGGATATTGATCCGCCGGAGAAGCCGGCCCACATGCATCGCATCCCCGTGTTCGCGACGGAAAACAGCGAAATCCCATTTTATCAAACGCCGAACTGGAACCGGACGCATGGCCCTTACGCCGTTTAGACTTCTGAGCACGACCGCAATCCTGCTTTCCCTGCTGGGCGTGTCTGCCGCCCTGGCGGAAGAGCCCCCGGTTACCACGCCGAAACAGAACCTGCCCGCAATCGTCATCACCACAGCCACGATGCGCCACCTGACCGACAAGGTGGTCGCGACCGGCACGGTGAAGGCTGTCGAGGAGGTTTACATCCAGCCGCAGGTGGATGGCCTCTCCATCCGCTCTCTCAACGCAGATGTCGGCGACAAGGTCAGCGCGAACAGCACACTTGCCACGCTGAACGATGATGCTCTTATTCTGCAGAAGAGCCAGATGCAGGCGACGCGGGCCAAAGGCGAAGCAAGCCTTGCGCAATTGCACGCCCAGCTCACCGAAGCCCGCGCCAATGCCGAAGAGGCAGAATTGCAGCGTGTTCGCGCCGTCACAATGGGCGCCAAGGGCACGATGTCGACCTCCTCGGTGGAACAGGCGAATGCCGCCGCCGCCGCCAACAAGGCGCGCGTCGTTTCCGCCGAGCAGGCGATCGCCGTTGCAGAGGCCGATCTGAAGGTTACCGACAGCCAGATCGCCGATACCGATCTCAAGCTTGCCAGAACAGGCATTAAGACCCCCGTCGCCGGCACCGTCGCGTCGCGCAATGCCCGCGTCGGCGCCATCGCCAACGGCAATGGCGATCCGCTTTTCACCATCATCCGCGACAGCCAGCTCGAATTGGTGGTCGATGTGTCCGAGAGCGATATCACCAAGATCACGAGCGGACAGAAGGCCTTGATCGCGCTTTCAGGCCGTCGCGAAAAGCTTGCCGGAACGGTCCGTCTCGTTGCTCCGATCGTTGATCCCGTCACCCGCCTCGGCGCGGTGCATATCACGATCGACGAAGGCGAGAAGGCTCGCGCCGGCATGTATGGTAGCGCCGAGATCATCATTCGCCAGGAAGATGGCGTCGCCCTGCCGCTGACGGCAGTCAACAGCGAGGAAAACGGTTCTTCCGCCCGCAAGGTCGAAAACGGCGTGGTCAAGTTCGTGAGCGTCGAAACCGGCATCCAGGATTCAGGCTATGTCGAGATCGTCAAGGGCCTGAAAGCCGGTGATGATGTCGTCGCCAAGGCCGGTGCCTATGTTCGCGACGGCGACCACATCACGCCGGTTCGCGATACGTCGCAAGCCTCCAACTGAGCGAGAACGACAAGATGAACTTCTCCGCCTGGTCCATCCGAAATCCGGTCGCCCCGCTCCTCGGCTTCTTCCTGCTGATGGTCGTGGGCGCGCATGCCTTTTTCAATCTGCCCATCACCCGCTTCCCGAACATTGACGTCCCTATTGTCAATGTCACCGTGACGCAAAGCGGCGCCTCGCCGGCCGAGCTAGAAATGCAGGTGACGAAGGAGATCGAAGACGCCGTTGCCAGCATCAACGGCATCGACGAGATACAATCGACGATCACCGACGGCCAATCGCAGACCGTCGTCGTCTTCCGATTGGAGGTGCCGACCGAGCAGGCCGTTCAGGACACCAAGGACGCCATCGACCGCATCCGCGGCAACCTGCCATCGACCATCGATGAGCCGATCGTCTCCAAGGTCGATGTCGTCGGCCAGGCGATCCAGAGCTTCGCCGTGTCCTCGCCGAACATGACGCTCGAAGAGCTGTCCTGGTACGTGGACGATACGGTCAAGCGCGCGCTGCAGGGCAAGGCGGGCATCGGCCGAGTGGACCGCTATGGCGGCGCCGATCGAGAAGTGCGCATCGAGCTCGATCCCAACAAGCTGAATGCCTATGGCATAACAGCGCTTTCGGTGAGCCAGCAGCTCCGCAGCACCAATATCGATCTTGGTTCCGGCCGCGGCCAGGTTGCCGGCAGCGAGCAGGCGATCCGCGTGCTCGGCGACGCCCGCAATGTCGCCCAGCTCGCCGATACGACGATCGCGCTCACCAACGGGCGCTTCGTAAAACTCTCCGATCTTGGCGCCATCAAGGACACCTATCAGGAGCCGAAGTCCTTTTCGCGGTTCAACAGTGCCCCTGTCGTCACCTTCGGCGTATTCCGCGCCAAGGGCGCCAGCGAGGTGACCGTCGCCAAGACGGTTGCCGACACGCTCGACAAGGTGCGCGCGGAGAACCCGAACGTCTCGATCGAGATGATCGACGACTCCGTCTACTACACCTATGGCAACTACGAATCGGCGATGCATACGCTGATCGAAGGCGCCATACTGGCCGTCATCGTCGTCTTCCTGTTCCTGCGGAACTGGCGCGCGACGCTGATATCGGCGGTTGCCTTGCCGCTCTCCGCGATCCCGACATTCTGGATCATGAACCAGATCGGCTTCTCGCTGAACCTCGTCAGCTTCCTGGCGCTGACGCTGGCAACCGGTATTCTCGTCGATGATGCCATCGTCGAAATCGAGAACATCGCGCGCCACATCAAGATGGGCAAGACGCCCTATCGCGCCGCCATCGACGCTGCAGACGAAATCGGTCTGGCCGTCATTGCGACGACCTTCACCATCATCGCGGTCTTCGTGCCCGTCTCCTTCATGCCGGGTATTCCGGGGCAGTACTTCATCCAGTTCGGCCTGACGGTCGCCTTCTCGGTGTTCTTCTCGCTGCTGGTGGCGCGTCTGATCACGCCGATGATGGCCGCCTATCTGATGCGCACCGAAGACGGCGTCGATGACCATCACGACAATGACGGCCGCTTCATGCGGGGCTATAGCTGGCTGGTGCGGCTGACGACGAAGAAGTGGTACACGCGTTATCCGACGCTGCTTGCCGCTTTCGCTTTCTCGATCGCTTCGGTCTTCGCTCTCATCATGTTCGTCCCCGGCAGCTTCATCCCGCCGGAAGACTCCTCGCGCATCGTTCTGTCGGCGGAACTGCCGCCGAACGCCCGGCTCGATGATACGGAACAGGCAACCAACGAGATCTATCGGCGCGTGAAGGGTATCGATGGCGTTGAAAGCGTCTTCGTACTCGGCGGCGCCTCGCCGAAGGGCGATCTGGAACTGCGCCGCGCCACGGTGACGCTGACACTCGGCAAGCTCGATCAGTCGCTGACAAAGAAGGTCGTGAACGACGTTCTCGGCTCGCTGCCTGTCATCGGCCCCCACCTGCCGAAGGTTACCGTCCATGGCCGCGTGCGCCCGCAATGGGAGATCGAAAAGGAAGTCTTTGCCAAGCTGCGCTCGATACCCGACGTCCGCATCACCAAGCTGAACGATCGCGGCGACCGCGACCTGACCTATAACTTCCTCTCGCGCAACGAAAAGGACCTCAATCAGGCCGTCGGTATTCTGGAAGCCAAGCTGCGCGCCGATCCGGCGCTTGCCAATGTCAGCGCCGACGGCGCCCTGCCGCGGCCCGAGTTGCAGATCTTCCCGCGCAAGGACGAGGCGGCACGCCTTGGCATCACGCCGCAGATGATTTCGGATACGATTCGCGTGGCGACCATCGGCGATATCGACGCTTCACTTGCGAAGATCTCGCTCGATGATCGCCAGATCCCAATCCGCGTTCAGGCCTCACTCGGCATGCGCCGAGATCTGGCCGCGATCCGTGCGTTGCGCATCAAGACATCGATGGGCACCACCGGACAGGCATCCACCGGCACCACCGTGCCGCTATCGAGCGTGGCCGACATCGACTATTCGGAGGGCCTTTCCTCCATCAAGCGCAACAACCGTTTCCGCGTCGTCGCGATCGGGGCCGACCTGCCGCAAGGCGTGGCGCTGGATACGGCATCGGAACACTTCCTCAATATCGTCAACAACGCCAAGATCCCGGCAACCGTGCATCTGGCAGAAAGCGGCGATACCAAGGTCCAGAAGGAAATGCAGCAGAGCTTCGGCAATGCCATGCTTCTCGGCCTCATGCTCGTTTTGACTGTGCTGATCCTGCTGTTCAAGGATGTGATCCAGCCCTTCACCATTCTGCTGTCGCTGCCATTGGCGATCGGCGGCGTGGCGCTGGCCTTGATTATGACAGGCAATGCGCTGTCCATGCCCGTCATGATCGGCATTCTGATGCTGATGGGTATCGTGACGAAGAACGCCATCCTGCTGGTCGATTTCGCGATCGAGATGATGCATCAGGGCATGCCGCGGCTGGAAGCGGTCGTCGAAGCCGGCCGCAAGCGTGCCCGCCCGATCATCATGACCTCGATTGCCATGTCGGCCGGCATGCTGCCGTCCGCTCTCGGCGTCGGCGAAGGCGGCTCCTTCCGCGCACCGATGGCGATAGCCGTGATCGGCGGCATCATTGTCTCGACGGTACTCAGCCTTGTGGTCGTGCCGTCCTTCTTCCTGATCATGGACGACCTGTCGCGCCTGCTCGGCTACCTCTTCGGCAGGCTTGTCGGCAAGAAAGATGCGGACGACGAGGTCGTGACCAAGGAAGGCCTGGCCGTCGCCGTCAACGAAAACCGCCAGTCGCTCACCAATCTGGAAGAGCGTCTGGAGGCCATCGAAAACAAGGATGGACGAAACAGGTCGGTGGGCACCAATGTACTAAAGCTGCCGCCCTTCGCAGCAGAATAGAACACCTCAGCAGATGTCTGGATAATGACAGGGCGGCTCAAAGGCCGCCCTGTTCCTTCAGGAAATCGACGATCTTGCTGACACCGTCGCCGCGCTTCATGTCGGAAAAGACGAAGGGGCGTGCCTGGCGCATGCGGGTGGCATCGCGATCCATCACCTCGAGATCGACCTCGACGAAAGGCGCCAGATCCTTCTTGTTAATGACGAGAAGGTCGGATTTGGTAATGCCGGGGCCGCCCTTGCGCGGGATTTCCTCGCCCTGGCATACCGAGATCACGTAGATGGTGATATCGGCGAGATCGGGCGAAAAGGTTGCCGCCAGATTGTCGCCGCCGGATTCGATGAAAACGACATCGAGGTCAGGAAGCCGCTCGTTCAGGCCGGCAATGGCCTGCAGATTGATCGTCGCATCTTCACGGATGGCCGTGTGCGGGCAGCCGCCCGTTTCGACGCCGACAATGCGATCCGAAGGCAGCGCCTGCATGCGCACCAGCGCCTCCGCATCTTCGGTCGTGTAGATGTCATTGGTGACGACGGCGACGGAATAGTCCTCGCGCATCGCCTTGCACAGCTTCTCCGTCAGCGCCGTCTTGCCGGAACCGACCGGGCCACCGATCCCCACGCGCAAGGGTCCATGTCTCGATTTCATGCTCGCAACTCCGATAAAGTGATAGCATAGCTAAGCGTCGGGCGGTCGCACACAGGCGAATGACGTAGGCGATGCCTCAATTTCAATATCTTCTTTGTAACGCCCATCATGACCTGAAGAGCCTCGTGCCCTGGGTCTCATGCCGCAGGCTCGCAATATCGGCCTGTATGGTCGCAGCGCCAAGATCGTCTAGGCTGGATTGAGCAGCGCGACGCGCGACATCTGCAAACAGACCTTCCAGCCGCGCCAGAACGGCGACACCATCTTTCTGGCCGCTGACACCAAGCCGAATGCCGGAAGATACCATCTGCGAGGCCAGCGCATGCAGGAAGGCGGCAGCCGCCTTCTCGGCGGCAATGCCATGCGCACCTGCGACGGCGCCGACCGCAACCGGATAGGCCGTCCTTGCCGGAAGCCCGGAAAAGATCGCATGTGGCCAGGCGGCAGCGGCCGAGAGAAAGGCATCTCCAAGCAGCATGGTCTCGTTATGCCGCTCCTTCGAGCCAGCCAGCGCCTCGGCAAGTTCCGCAACGGTCGCAAGCCGCTGCGCATCCGCGCCCGCCCGGTGCGCCTCGACCAGCAGCACTGCATCATTCCACGCGGAACCATGCTCAATGATTGCAGAAATCCAATTGCTGAGGCCGGTGCTGTCGCGCACCAGGCCGTCATCCACCGCACGCTCCAAACCGCCGGAATAGGCAAACGATCCCACAGGAAACGCCGGGGATAGCCACGCCATCAGCCGCAGCAGCGCCTGTAGGTCGCCATCGTCCGAAACCACCGCGTTGGTCATCACGGTTCAATCATGCGAATGGTTGTGATGATCGTGTCCGTGGTCATGCCCGTGACCATGATGATGGTCGTGGCCGTGCGAATGGCCTCCATGGGCGTGGTAGGCGCCTCGCGCGGGCTGGAAAGGCTCGCTGACTTCGGTCACGACAGCCCCCAGCCCCTCAAGCATGGACCGGATCACATGGTCACGCAAGATCAGGATACGCTCCTCCTCGATCTGCGCGGGAAGATGGCGGTTGCCGAGATGCCAGGCAAGCTCGATCAGATGCCTGCGATCGCGCGGGCGGATCTCGAAAAGTTTTTCATCAGCTGCAACGATCTCGATCAGCTCGCCATCCTCGCGCACCAGCAGATCGCCGCTGGCAAACAGAACCGGCTCCTTAAGATCGAGCATGACCATCTCGCCATTTTCGAGATGCAGCAGTTTGCGGCGCAGATGCCTGAGATCATGCGGCAGGACGACACGATCGATCGGATTGGAGGAAGGAGTGCCGGCCGGCAGATAGGAAGTGACGCGTAGCATGACTGTTCCAGTTTAATACTTTATCAGACCATGCAAAATAGTCGCCTCCCGCGCAAGCATCAATGGCGCATGGAAGCCTCACATCCGCTGCACATAGCGCTGCAGTTCCCTGACATCCGTCGTTGCCTCCTGTTCCTGCTCCGTGGCGCAGCGATGCCAGACCTGCGACAGACGCTCGCGCTCGTGCATGACACGGTTGCGGCCGAGCGTCTTGGCAAGATAAAGCGCCTTGTCGGCGGCGGCGTAGACGGTCTCCGTCTTGCGATCCGCGCCGATATCGGCAATCCCGGCGGAAATGGTGATCTTCACCGACCCGCCTTCAATGGCGATCGAGTGTTCGGCGATCTGCTCCTTGATCTCCTCAACGCGCGCGATACGCTCGGCCGTATCGCCGCCATGAATGATGACGCCGAATTCCTCACCGCCAAGCCGGGCAATCACGTCTTCTCCGGTGAAAGCATCGGAAAATAGCCGCGAGACCGCAACGATCACGGCATCACCGGATGCATGCCCGAAACGATCGTTGATCGCCTTGAACCGATCCAGATCGAAAATCGCCAGAGAAGCGCCGTCTCCGGCCATACTCAATGCCTCGGTGAAAGCACGGCGGTTGAGCAGGCCGGACAGCATGTCGGTGCGGCTCAACCGCTCGAACTCAGCACGGGAGACCGCGAGCCTGTGGATGGAAAAGCCTGCCAGCACCGCAAGCGCGCCGGACACGGTGCCCCCGATGATCCATGCCAGCAAGACACCAAAACGCATCGCCTCGAAGATCGGCAATGGCAGAAGATCAAGCCATTGCATCACAAAAAGCAGCACCAGGATGATGGCAAGCGACATGATGACGGCGACGAAACTCATCTTAAGCGCGAAAATAAAAATCGCACGTCGCTGCTGAAAATTACCGAGTTCGGCCTGCAGCGAAATCCATTGCTTCATGCGATTCACCTTCCTCAGCCCACTATTTCAATCATGTGAGATAGGGGTGAAGACGCTTCCAGGTCTTTAATGGAATGATTAAAATGCGGCGCATTTCCCAAGTTGTGAACAGACGGGAAGGTACATCCACCAAATCCGGTTTGCCGGCAGAAATGCGCAATGGCAAGCCACCATGCCATGTCATTGATATTGCTGCGCCCAGTGCGCAGCATAAGAAAACCCCGGAAAACCGGGGTTTTCATATCTGCCGATAATCTGCGTCCGAAATATCCTCAGAAAAGGAAATAGCGCTGCGCCATCGGCAGCACGGTTGCCGGCTCGCAGGTCAGAAGCTCGCCATCGGCCCGCACTTCATAGGTTTCCGGGTCCACCTCGATATGCGGCGTCAGGCTGTTGTGGATCATCGATGCCTTGGAAATGCCGCCGCGCGTGTTCTTGACGGGCAGCAGCGCCTTGGCAACGCCGAGCTTGCCGGCAAGCCCGGCATCGAACGCCGCCTGCGAAACGAAGGTCACAGAGGAATTCGTCCGGTTCTTGCCATAAGCGCCGAACATCGGCCGATAATGCATCGGCTGCGGCGTCGGGATCGAGGCATTCGGATCGCCCATGGGAGCAGCCGCGATGGAGCCGCCGATCAATACCATCTCCGGCTTCACGCCGAAGAAGGCTGGATTCCAGAGTACCAGATCGGCACGCTTTCCGACCTCGATCGAACCGACCTCGTGGCTGACGCCATGCGCGATCGCCGGATTGATCGTATATTTGGCGATGTAGCGCTTCGCACGGAAATTGTCGTTGTCTCCGGTCTCCTGCGCCAGGCGGCCGCGCTGGCGCTTCATCTTGTCGGCGGTCTGCCAGGTGCGGATCGCCACTTCGCCGACGCGGCCCATGGCCTGGCTGTCGGATGAAATGATCGAGAAGGCGCCGATATCGTGGAGAATATCCTCCGCGGCGATCGTCTCCTTACGGATACGGCTTTCGGCAAAGGCAATGTCCTCAGGAATCGACGGCGATAGGTGATGGCAGACCATCAGCATGTCCAGATGCTCTGCGATCGTATTAACCGTATAGGGCCGCGTCGGATTGGTCGAAGACGGAATGACGTTCGACTGGCCGCAGATCTTGATGATATCGGGCGCATGGCCACCGCCCGCGCCTTCCGTGTGGAAGGCGTGAATGGTGCGACCCTTGATGGCACCGATCGTATCTTCCACAAAGCCGCTTTCATTCAACGTATCCGTGTGGATCATCACCTGCACATCGTATTCGTCGGCAACGCTGAGGCAGCAGTCGATCGCCGCCGGCGTCGTGCCCCAGTCCTCATGCAGCTTGAGTGAGCAGGCACCGCCGAGCACCATCTCTTCCAAGGCAGCGGGCAAAGACGCATTGCCTTTGCCCGAGAGGCCGATATTCATCGGAAAAGCGTCGAAGGATTCGATCATGCGCGCCAGATGCCAGGGGCCGGGCGTGCAAGTTGTTGCCAGCGTTCCATGCGCCGGCCCGGTGCCGCCGCCAAGCATGGTGGTGATACCCGACATCAGCGCTTCCTCGATCTGCTGCGGGCAGATGAAATGGATATGGCTGTCCATGCCGCCGGCGGTGACGATCTTGCCCTCGCCGGCGATTGTTTCCGTGCCGGGTCCGACGATGATGTTGACACCGGGCTGCATGTCCGGATTGCCGGCCTTGCCGATCGCGACAATGCGGCCGTCCTTCAAACCGATATCTGCCTTGACGATCCCCCAATGGTCGAGGATCAGCGCATTGGTGATGACGGTATCGACCGCGCCATTTGCTCGCGTCACCTGGCTTTGCCCCATGCCGTCGCGAATGACCTTGCCGCCGCCGAACTTCACCTCCTCGCCATAGGTGGTGAAATCCTTCTCCACTTCGATGAACAATTCGGTGTCGGCCAGACGCACTTTGTCGCCGACGGTCGGTCCGAACATGTTGGCATAGGCGGCGCGGGAAATCCTGTAGGGCATCAATCAATCTCCTTGGGAGGCAGAGAGGAGGTTCGTGTCGGCAAGTCGCCTCAGGCGGCCGAGGGATATGTAGGCGTCCACCAGCCGTTTCTCGGCGGCGAAGGGATGTTCTTCCCAGCCCGTGTGGCTGAAACCGGTAATGGCGATATCGTCGTCGGAATAACGCGCCATCACATCGGCAATCACGATCATGCCGCTGCTCGGCACAACGTAGGAGCCGGGATCATGCTCTGCGAGTGCCGCATCGACGCCTTCGTGAATGGATTGACCGATCACGACATGCCGCTTGCCGGTTGCCTGACAGAAGGCGGTGAACTGGTCGGTATAGTCGTCGCAGAAATCGTCGAGTTCCGGATGCGAGATCGCCAGCGGCGCGCGCAGCGCCGCGAATTTGACCGGATCGCGCACGCTCCAGATCTCGGATGCGGAAGCAACGGCAGGGCTCTTGCGCCATTCGGCCGAGCCGAGCATGGCGCGCGCCGGCCGGCCGGTATTGCACACCGCAACGACGTCGGTCCGGCTGCCGCCGGCCCCCATCGAGCGGCAATCGTTGAAACGGATCACAAGATCGGCGGCATCGATGACGGCTGAGGCACCTGCCGCAACCTCACCATTACCGACAATCATTACGCTACGCCTGGAACTCACTGGTTGCCCTCCGGTCCATCGGCGAGGTCCTTCAATTCCTTGGTCCGCTTCTTCGTCAGGTCCGCCTTGCAGCCGGAGACGAGCATGGGCTCCATGGAGCCACCACGCGCCTGGAACCCTTGGGCCTCGCATTCGCCGTCGCGATAATCCACCCAGGCTCGCTGCGCCTTGATAAGCGCCTTTTCGGCGCCCTTCATGTTGTTGTCGAGATCCGCGTCGATGGCGACCATCGCCGCGCGCGTCTTCTTGTATTGCGCATTCAACGCCTTGTCGGCCGCGTCGAAATCGAGCGCGGCGCAGATATTCAGGTCCGTCTGCGCCTCCGCTTTCGCGCAATCGATCTTCGGTTCATCCGAATTGTTCTGCGCAAAGGCAGGACCACAGATCATAGCTGCAGCAAGAGCTACGGCGGGCACAAACAATTTCATCAACATCCCCCAGAAGCTACAGCTTGCCCATGACCTGCTGACGGAAGCCGTAGACTTCGCGCTTGCCCGACAGCGGGATCAGCGTTACCGAGCGTGTCTGCCCCGGCTCGAAGCGCACGGCTGTTCCGGCGGGAATGTCGAGCCGCATGCCCCTTGCCTTGTCGCGATCGAAAGAAAGCCCGGCATTCGTCTCGGCAAAATGATAATGGCTCCCGACCTGCACCGGCCGATCGCCGGTATTGGAAACCTCAAGCGTCACGGTCGGCGCTCCGGCATTGAGTTCGATGTCGCCGCTTGCGGCAATGATTTCACCTGGGATCATGGTTCTCTCCTCATGCGGCCCGGACGGGCTCGCATCCCTCAGCTTTCAGAACACGCTTGGTCGAAGCGGGATATTTGGCGAGCAACGCCGCCGGGCGGATGGGACGCCGCGCGAAGTCACCGCCGCAGTTCGGGCAGACGCCGTCCAGCACCGTATTGGTACAATCGGCGCAGAAGGTGCACTCGAACGTGCAGATCATCGCCTCCTTGCTTTCCGGAGGCAAACTCTTGTCGCAGCATTCGCAATTAGGCCTCAGCTCCAGCATGGCAACGTCACCGGATGGGTTCGTGGACGGTCACGAGCTTGGTGCCGTCGGGAAATGTCGCCTCGACCTGAACATCATGGATCATCTCGGCCACTCCCTCCATCACTTGATCACGGGTGATGACATGGGCACCAGCCTCCATCAACTCGGCGACCGGACGGCCGTCGCGCGCGCCTTCGACCACGAAATCCGTGATCAGCGCGATGGCTTCGGGATGATTGAGCTTGACGCCACGCTCCAGCCGCCGCCGCGCCACCATCGCCGCCATGGAAATCAGCAGCTTGTCTTTTTCTCTCGGAGTGAGGTTCATCGCCTACCTATGTGATTGCTGTTTGCTCAATTTACAGATTCCAGACTTTCGGCACGGGCGCTCCGTCGCGCAAGGCGGAAATGATCGGAATGAGAATTTTTCTGAGCGCGAAGCCATCGGCGGCGGCGAGCCGCACGACGAGCTTCTCGCCCCAGTGGCTGGCGCCTGCCATATGGTTTTCGAGGAGCGGCCTGATCCGGCCGAGATAGGTCTCGGCCAGCGGGCCGACATAGAGCAAGGTCGCAAAGGCCACCTGATCGTCAAGCACCGCCATTTTCGCCGTCAATGCAGCCACATCACCACCCAGCCGCAGCTCCTCGGCATGGAGCAGCCGCCCGCCGCGGCGGATGCGCCAGCGGTCGCGAAACAGCCCCTGCTCCATCGCCTCGCCCATGGCTTTCCGCCCGAGCAGGATCGCCTCGACAGCAAGGAATTCGGCCGTTTCGTCAAGCTCGACATTCAATGCACGTGAAAGCGAGGCGCGATCGAACAGGATGGTTTCCTGTGGCAGCCAATCGACCCGAGCGCCACTACCGATCTTGATCGAGGTTTCAACCTCAGCCGTGCCCATCGAAGCCTTGTAGATCTTCTCGCAAGCCTGTGTCGTCACGTCGATGCGCGTGCCCGGCCCGGCAACGACACTCCAATCCATCCGGTCGCCGCCGGTGAGACCGCCGGCGGTGTTGATGATGACCGCCTCCATCGAATGATCGAAAGTTTCCGGCAGCCTGATCTTGGCCGCTCCTTCCTGGAAAAGCTCGGCAAGGCGCGTACGGCCGCCAAGCGACTTCGCCGCAAGATGGCCGCGACCCCGCGCCCGCTGCGGTCTCGTGCCTGCCGCCATCATTGCCATCAGCCTCTCCACACATCACGTCATGCCAAAGCCCGGCCATTGAAGCCCGGCAAGGAATAAATGCAAGCAATTCCTGTGCCTTATGCGATCTCCCGCGATGTCGGCCTGAAACCGGCCACATCAGCCGCATTTTTCGTCAAACGCCGAAAAGAAAGGCAGTGAGTTTCAGTGGGCTGAACAGGTATCGGCAGCAGGTCGACACAAAGCTCTCCCTGCGAAGCGCATCTACCCTTTCACGGCCGAGAAGAAGAGGAAGCGCGGCTTGGTCGTCAGGCTCTTGTAGGCGTCGGGGAAAAGAGTGCTGACCCTGGGATCTGGCTGCGGCTCGCTCACGATATCGATCCGAAATCCGGCCGATCTCAACGCATCGAACATGGCATGCAGCGGCCGATGCCAAAATCGCATGGTGATGTCCTTGCCGCCGCGATGCCACGTCTCGCTGAAATTATAGGTCTCGAAATAGCTTTCACCGCTGGCCGGATCATGATCCATGAACGGATGATGCGTCGAAAAAATCAGGCGGCCGCCATCGGACAAGACACGCCTGAATTCCGAAAGAGGCCGCGACCAATCGTGCAGATAATGCATGACCAAGGAGGCCATGACCAAATCGAAGGCGCCGTCTTCAAAAGGCAATCGCTCGTTCAAGTCGGCCAGCAATAATCGCGCCCGCCCTTCCAGGCGGCGCCGTGCGATTTCGAGCAAGCCCGCGCTCGCATCGACGCCGGTCAGAACTGCTCCCCGATCGACGAGGGCGGCGGCGTGAGCCCCACCTCCGCAACCCGCATCGAGAACGCGAAGTCCGGCAACGTCACCGGCGAGAGAGAGAATTGCAGGTCGCTCGTAATAAGCATTCCAGGCATTGTTCTCATTGTCGGCCTGATAGGCGGCTGCGAACGCATCATAGTCATTCTCAGACACTGTTCCTCCTTGCCGGAAAACGGCACATATGACAGCACTTCAAGTGATTGACGCCGCCACCTCTTGGACGCGCCGCCTGTCCGGCAACGTCGTATCACAGTCTGGGTTTCTGTGTTTCTGCCTAGACTACGCGGTCCGACGGCTCCCGCCCGGCAAAGAAGGCGGTGATATTGTCGACGACTTTCATGCCCATGGCCGTGCGCGTCTCTTCAGTGGCACTGCCGAGATGTGGCAGAAGCACGACATTCTCCAACTTCCGCAACTGTTCGGGAACGTGCGGCTCCGCTTCATAGACGTCAAGACCGGCACCGCGGATCGTTCCCTGCTCCAATGCCGATATCAGCGCCGCCTCGTCGACCACATCGCCCCTTGCCGTGTTGATTAGGAAAGAGCCGGGCTTCATGGCTGCGAGACGAGCCGCATTCATGAGATGGCGGTTCTCGGCGCCGCCCGGACAGTGCAGCGAGACGAAGTCGGAGACTTCCAGAACATCTTCGACGGTTTGCAATTGCATGGCGCCATAGCGCGAAGCTTCCATCGGATCTATTGCCGAGCGATTATAGAAAACGACATCCATGCCGAAGCCGAAGTGACAGCGCTGCGCGAAGGCACGACCGATACGGCCGAAGCCGATGATGCCGACAGTCTTGCCCGTCACCTTCGTGCCGACGAGATGCGTCGGCCGCCAACCGGTCCAGGCGCCGTCTCTAACCTCGCGCTCGCCTTCGCCGCCGCGTCGGGCAACGGAGAGGAGCAGCAACATGGCGATATCAGCCGTGCAATCCGTCAGCACGCCCGGCGTGTTGGTGACGGTTACGCCTTTTTCCTTGGCAGCAGCGATATCGATGTGGTTGAAGCCGACACCGAAATTGCCAAGGATCTTTGAGCGGATCGCCCCCTCGAAAAGCGCGGCCGGAAGCTTGTCGGAAACCGTCGGCAGGACCGCATCATAAGTGAGCAGCGCCTCGCGCAGCCGCCCCGCATCGAGTGCTGCGTCATCCCTGTTCAAAGTGGTGTCGAAACGCTCCGAAAGCACCGCCTCGACCGCAGCCGGCCAGCGCCGGGTCACGAGAATACGGGGTTTGCTCATGCTGTGATCCTCCTGCCGATACAGGGGAGACTTAAAGCAGCTTCGGCATGAAGGAAATGGCGAACCGATATCGCAGATATGAAAAAGCCCGACCAGTGGCCGGGCTTCCCAAATCTTGCTGATGCCGGAAACCGGCGTCGCAAAGTTTACTTCGAAATTTCGGCGTAGTTGTACTTGCCGTCGGAGCCCTTGGACCACTTGTACATGACGTAGTCCGGACGGGTGATGTCGCCCTTGGCGTTGAAGCCGAGGTCGCCGATTGCGGTCTTGAACGGACCCTTTGCCTTCAGCGCGTCGGCAACAGCCATCGGATCGTTGGAACCGGCAGCCTTGGCGGCGGCAGCGATAACCTGCAGAGCCGAGTAGGAGTACAGCGTGTAGCCTTCCGGCTCGTAGCCGGCAGCGCGGAACTTGGCGACGAGATCGGCGGAAGCCGGGTTCTTGCGCGGATCCGGCGCGAAGGTCATCAGCGTGCCGTCGACGGCGTCGCCGGCGATCGACGCCAGCTCGTTCGAGACGATACCGTCACCCGACATGAAGTGAGCCTTCACGCCCTGGTCAGCCATCTGACGCATGATGAGGCCAGCTTCCGTGTGC
This sequence comes from Martinezella sp. CNPSo 3890, assembly GCF_057784455.1. Taxonomy (NCBI): domain Bacteria; kingdom Pseudomonadati; phylum Pseudomonadota; class Alphaproteobacteria; order Hyphomicrobiales; family Rhizobiaceae; genus Martinezella; species Martinezella sp. CNPSo 3890. Next base: position 58,788 of record NZ_JBXSOR010000010.1, read on the forward strand.
AGACCGCCGTAGTAGACGAAGTCGACGCCAGCCTGCTTCATCTTCGCGATCAGGGCCGAGTAGTCCTTGTCGCCGGGGGTGATGCCTTCATAAAGAACTTCCGTCACGCCGGCGGCGTTGAGGTTCTTCTTGGTTTCATCGGCCAGGCCCTGACCATACGGGGTCTTGTCGTGAACGACGGCAACCTTGGCGCCCTTGAAATTGTCGGCGATATACTTGCCGGCAACTTCGCCCTGCTGGTCGTCACGACCGCAAGTACGGAACGTGTTCCACAAGCCGCGCTCGGTGAACTTCGGGTTCGTCGAAGCGGGCGTGATCTGCAGGATGCCGTTTTCGGCGTAGACTTCCGAAGCCGGGATGGAAACGCCCGAGTTGAAGTGACCGACAACGAACTTCACGCCGTCAGCGACGAACTTGTTTGCGACCGAAACGCCCTGCTTGGCATCGGAGACGTCGTCGCCGAGTTCGATCTTGATCTTTTCGCCATTGATACCGCCGGCCGCATTGATGTCTGCAGCTGCCTGTTCTGCACCCTTCTGAAGCTGCGCGCCAAACGCAGCATTCGGGCCCGTCAACGGACCACCGACGCCAACAATAATGTCGGCCTTCGCAACGCCGCCGAAAGCGATCATCGCCGACAAGGCCACCGCCGACAGAAGATACTTCTTCATATTATTACTCCCAATTTTTAAGCGGGTTCCGTTTGATCTGCCCTGCGCGATACCCACCAATCATCACGCCGGTAACGCTTGCATTCCGAACTCTGGAAGCATGACCCCTGCCCGTTCCCGTCTGTTTTTATGGGGCTGGGTGACGCTCTTGGTTGTACGCAGACTGTGCCTAGTTTAGGCGCACTGTCAATTCTTCTTCTTCCACGAAAAGGCCGAGGTCTTTTCATAGAGCCAGTAATAATTATTCACCATCTGATCGGTACGTCGATACCGGTATCCCGCCGTCGCAAAAACAAGCAGAAGCACGACATCGATGATATAGATGGTGACGTCGAAAACCGGGCCATTGAACAGCGCATGGTGCAGAAACTGCAGGCCAAGGCCGATCAGAAAGCTGTAGATGACGACAAGCGGATAGGTTTCCCAGCTGGATGCAACGGCGCGGCCAGCGCGCCATGCGGTCCAGAAACCGAGAATGACGATAACAGCGCGGATGACCATGCGCCCGCCGGTATCGGTGTCGAAGAGAAGTCCCTGCATCTCAAATTCTCCGCGAAACGAAACTCAATGGTGACCGCCTTCGAGATAGGCGGCACGCACCTCCGGATTGGCGAGCAGTTCCTTGCCGGAACCGCTCATCGTCACCCGGCCGTTGACCATCACATAGGCGCGGTCGGAAAGCTTGAGCGCCGCAAAGGCGTTCTGCTCGACGAGGAACACGGTCAGCCCCTGGGTCTGGTTCAGAACCTTGATGGCTTCGAAGATGCCCTTGACGATCAGCGGCGCCAGGCCAAGCGAGGGTTCGTCCAGCAGCAGCAGCTTGGGACGCGCCATCAGTGCGCGGCCGATCGACAGCATCTGCTGCTCGCCGCCCGAAAGCGTTCCGCCGCGCTGCGACTGGCGCTCCTTCAGACGCGGGAAGAGCGTGAAGATCTTCTCGACGTCCTCGTTGAAATATTTGAGCTTGTCGAGACTCGCGCCCATCTGGAGGTTTTCATAGACGGTCATGCGCGGAAAGATGCGCCGACCCTCGGGCGACTGCGCGATGCGAAGCCGCGCGATCTCATGCGTCGGCATGCGCGTGATATCGCGGCCGTCGAAGGTGACCGAACCGGTGCGCGCCTGCGGGCTGCCGCAGATCGTCATCATCAGCGTCGATTTGCCGGCGCCGTTGGCGCCGATCAGGCTGACGATCTCGCCGCTATTGACTTCGATATCGACGCCGGCAAGGGCGCGGATATTGCCGTAATAGGTTTCGACACCCGCAACTTTGAGAAGTGGTTGCCCCGCCATCAATGTTCACCCTCTTGGAGGTGCTCGACTTCGGCAATCACCTCTTCCACTTCCTCATCCTCGACGCCCAGATAGGCGGCAATCACGCGAGGATCATTCTTGACCTCATCCGGCGTGCCATCGGCGATCTTCTGCCCATATTCGAGCACGATGACATGGTCGGAAATTTCCATGACCACGGACATGTCGTGTTCGATCAGCAGGATCGATGTGCCGGTGTCCTTGCGGATGCTGCGAAGGAATTCGTTGAGAACCAGAGATTCGCGAGGATTGAGACCGGCAGCCGGCTCGTCCAGGCAAAGCAGTTCCGGCCCCGTACACATGGCACGAGCGATTTCCAGGCGGCGTTGCGCGCCGTAGGGAAGGTCGCCTGCAGGATCGTCAGCGCGATCGATGAGATCGGCCTTTTCGAGCCAGAAGCGCGCCAATTCGATCGCATTCTTCGCTTCGGCTCGATAGGGACCAATGCCGAGCAGGCCGAGGATCGTGTAGCCGGAGGCACGCATCAGCTTGTTGTGCTGCGCCACCAGCAGGTTTTCGAGCACCGTGAGGCCCGAAAACAGACGGATATTCTGGAAGGTACGCGCCACCTTGGCTTCGCGCGTGATCCGGAAATCCGGCAGCCGTTCCAGGAGATATTCCTTGCCGCTCTTCTGCTGCAGCGTAAGCATGCCCATCGTCGGTTTGTAGAAGCCGGTGATGCAGTTGAACACGGTCGTCTTGCCGGCGCCGTTCGGCCCGATCAGCGCGGTGATATCGCCACGCTTGGCCTCGAACGAGAAGTCGTTGATCGCCATCAGGCCGCCGAACTTCATTGACAGGTGGTCGACCTTCAAGAGGACGTCGCTGGGGTTTGCGGTCACAGCGTTCATCAGCCGTGGCCCTCCTTGGTAAAGCTGCCTGAAACCGCTTTTCGCTCCTTGAGGAAAGCGGTCGGCTCGCGCGTGCCGACAAAGCCGCGCGGCTTGAAGATCATAACGACCACCATAGCGAGGCCGAAGATCAGCATGCGGTAGAGTTCCGGTGTAAAGTCCGGCCCGAAACCGGGAATGATCGTCGTATCGCCGAAGACCAGCCCGGTCTTGAGAAAGCTCATGTTGCGCAGCAATTCGGTGCCGCCAACCATGGCGATCGCGGCAATCGCGATGCCCTTCAGCGACCCCATGCCGCCGAGAACGACGATAGCGAGGATCACAGCGGATTCGAGGAACACGAAGGATTCCGGCGAGACGAAACCCTGACGTGCCGCGAAGAAGGAGCCGGCAAAGCCACCGAACATGGCGCCGGTGGCAAAAGCCGTCAGCTTCGTCGTCACCGTATTGATGCCAAGCGAACGGCAGGCGATTTCATCCTCACGCAATGCTTCCCACGCACGTCCGATCGGCATGCGGCGCAGCCTGATGGTGACATAGGCGGTCAGCATGCAGAGCAGCAGGATCACGTAGAACAGGAAAACCTTGTACCAGGCCGACGAGATCGGCAGACCGAAACTGCGGACGAAGTTGTGCGGATCCTTCATATCGAAGGTATACAGGCCAAAAAGCGATGCCTTGGTGATGTTGGAGATGCCGAAGCTTCCCTGCGTCACATCGGTCCAGTTGGTCAGCACGATGCGGATGATTTCACCGAAGGCAAGCGTCACGATTGCCAGGTAATCACCCCTGAGGCGCAGCACCGGAAAGCCCAGGACCATCCCCCAAAGCGCTGCCAGAATGCCCGAAATCGGCAGAAGCAGCCAGAAGGATAGGCCGAAATGCATCGACAGTAGAGCATAGGAATAGGCGCCGACCGCATAGAAGGCGACATATCCCAGGTCGAGCAGACCGGCGAGGCCGACGACGATGTTCAGACCCCAGGCAAGCATCACGTAGATGAGGATCTGGATGCCGAAATTGTCGACATAGGTCAGCGCCCCTTGCGGGCCGAGGATTGCCACCGCCGCTATCGGATAGATCAGCAGAAACACAAGGGCGATCTTGTTGAAATGCTTGGAGACGAAGCTTTGTTCGCCCTCTACCTGCACGACCTTGGCCTTGGCTGCCTTTCGCGCTGCCAGATAAGGCTGGACGAAGACCGTCATGATGAAGCGGCCGACGGTAGCGATCGCGACAATGATCGCCAGAAGACCCCAGCGCTGCACGATAATCAGCTTGTTGTCCATATTCTGATCGGTCTTGAGACCGATATAGAGGACGAACATGCCGAAGGATATGACAGCGGTCCAGAGGGCGTCCGTAATCCCCTTCTGGACAAGACCGGGCGCGGTCTTGCCTGCAACGAAGTTTGAATTTGCCATGGCGTTATACCTTTTCGACTTCCGGCCGACCGAGAATACCCGTCGGCTTGAAGATCAGCACGTAGGCAAGGATGCCGTACGTGGCGACATCCTTATACGCGATGGGAAAATTGCCAGACCAGAAGGACTCGATGAAGCCGATCATCAGGCCGCCGAGAACAGCGCCCGGAAGCGAGCCGATGCCGCCCAGAACCGCCGCCGTGAAAGCCTTGACGCCCGGCACGAAACCGTCCGTGAAGTTGGCGACACCATAATACATCAGATACATCGTGCCGGCGACAGCAGCGAGTGCCGCACCCATGATGAAAGTGATGGAGATGGTGCGGTCGACATTGATGCCGAGCAGCGCCGCCATCTTGCGATCCTGCTCGGTCGCCCGCTGGGCACGCCCAAGCGCCGTCTTGTTGACGATGTACCAGAAGGCGGCGAGCAGCACGACGGTGATGATGAAGATGATGATCTGCTTCAGGGACAGCGAGACGCCGCCGAAATTGTAGACATCGCCCACCAGCGTCGGGATCGGCTTGTTGCGCGGGCCCTGTGCAACCTGGATGAAGTTCGACAGAACGATCGACATGCCGATTGCCGTGATGAGCGGCGCGAGGCGGAACGATCCGCGCAGCGGCCGATAAGCTACCCGCTCGATCACCCAGTTCCACAGGCTCGTCATCAGCATGGCGACGATCAGCATGACAAGCAGCATGATCGCGACCGGCAGGCCAGCAAAGAGCGAAATGAGAACGAGATATGTGATAAGAGCGGCGAAACCGCCGAGCATGAACACATCACCGTGGGCAAAGTTGATCATGCCGATGATGCCGTAAACCATGGTGTAACCAATGGCGATCAGGCCGTAGATCGACCCGAGAGTCAGCCCGTTTAAGAGCTGCTGGATAAAATAATCCATATATCATTTCCCCTGGATGCGGCGTCATACGACCGCATCTCTTATTGCTTTTTTAGGTTCCTTCTAGAGGCCTATGGGCGCGATTCCATACTGGTTTCGAAGGAAATGTGAAGCCAAAAAGGCGAGAAATTGACAAATTCTTTTCAAATCGCCGTGCGCTGATGCGAATCCGACCAAAAATGACACGAAAGCGGCAGGCCATGGCTCAAAATTAGCCAAAACCGTGAAGCGGCGCCTGCACTCTGAAGAGCTCTTGTCAGAGGCAGGCCTCGTCAGGCCCGCCATAGTGATCGCCTGAACCGCGACTTTACGCCCGCATCCTGGCACCATCCGCATCAAACAGCGGCTCGGCCTGCAGCCTTGCCGGCAAGAGCTCGCCGAGCAGTTCGATCGACCAGCCTTGCACCTCGCCGGCGATTTCCTTCGGCACGTAGCCCACAGCGACGGAAAGACCGGAAGCATGCGCATAGCCGCCTGACGTCACCCAGCCACAGACCGCACCGTTGTGATAGATCGGCTCATCGCCGATGACATCGGCATCCCTGGCCGAGAGGATGAAGGTCCGCAGGCGCAACGTGCCGCCCTGCGCCTTTTCCTTGGCGGCGGCCGCCTTGCCGATGAAATCGGCCTCCTTGGACAGCGCCACGAATCGGTTGAGGCCGGCCTCGAACGGCCCATAGAGTGGTCGGTATTCACGCGCCCAGCTGCCATAGGATTTGTCGAGGCGCAGCGCATTCAGCGCTCTCAGCCCAAAGAGCCGGATGCCGAACTCGGCACCTTCCTGCATCAGAAGGTCAAAGATATAGCGCTGATGCTCCGGCTTCATCCAGATTTCATAGCCGAGGTCGCCCGTATAGGAAACGCGGCCGACGATCGCAGGCGCCATGCCGATATCCATGCGGCAAATGGACATGAACGGGAAGGCGGCGGTCGAGAGATCCTGATGGGTCAGCTTCTGCAGCAGCTTGCGGGCGTTCGGACCGGCGATCGACAGGCCGAGGAGCGAAAGACCGAGTGCTTCGAGCCGAACCGAGCCGTCCTTCGGCAGCAGTCCTTCAAACCAGCGCATGTGATAGGCTTCGGCAATGCCGGAGCCGATGAGAAGGAAATCCCCCTCGCCCAGCTTCGCCAGCGTGAAATCGCCGATCAGCTTGCCGTCGTGCTTCAGCATCGGTGCCAGCGTCATCCGGCCAATGGCCGGAATGCGGCAGCTCAACAGCCGATCGAGGAAAGCTTCCGCCCCCGGTCCCTTAATCGAATATTTGGCAAAGCCGGAGGTCTCCATCAGGCCGACGCTCTCGCGCACCGCCTTTGCTTCGGCCCCGACGACATCGAAGTCGTTGGAGCGGCGCCAGGAGAATTGGTCGACCTCGCCCTGCGGCGCGAACCACAGGGCCTGCTCGAGACCATAATAAGCGCCGAATACGCCGCCGGCCTGCTTCAGCTTGTCGTAGATCGGCGTTGTCAGCAGCGGACGTGCTGCCGGCAGCTCCTCGTTGGGATAGCGGATCGAGAAGCGGCGAGCATAGTTCTCGCGTACCTTGGCATTCGTATAGGCGAGCGTCGCGTAGTCGCCATAGCGCGAAACGTCCATGGCGAAGACGTCGAAGCCCGGATCGCCGTAAATCATCCAGTTGGCGAGTGCGAGCCCCACACCGCCGCCCTGGCTGAAGCCGGCCATGACGGCGCAGGCCGACCAATAGTTCCTCAAGCCACGCACGGGGCCGACAAGCGGATTGCCATCAGGCGAAAAGGTGAAGGGGCCGTTGATGATCTTCTTGATGCCGGCATTGTTGAAGGCCGGGAAATGGCGGAAGCCGACTTCCAGTTCCGGCGTGATCCGCTCGATATCCTCGGCCAGCAGCTCGTGACCGAAATCCCAGGGCGTCGTTACCGGCGACCATGGGCGACAGGCCTTTTCATAGGTGCCCATCAGCATGCCCTGCCGCTCCTGGCGCAGATAGATCTCGCCGTCGAAGTCGACGCAGTGCATCAGCTCCTTGCCCGTCGTCTTGTTGAAGTCGATGACCTCGGGCATGTCCTCGGTGATCAGATACATATGCTCCATCGCGAGCACCGGCAGCTCCAGCCCGACCATACGGCCGACTTCGCGCGCCCAGAGACCGGCGGCGTTGACGACATGCTCGGCGATAATCTCGCCCTGGTTGGTGATGACACGCCAGGAACCATCCTCGCGCTGTACCAGCTCTTCCACCTTGGTATGCAGGTAGATTTCCGCACCGTTCTTCTTGGCCGAGCGAGCATAGGCATGCGTGGTGCCATAGGGGTCGAGATGGCCTTCGACGGGGTCGTAAAGCGCGCCGACAAACTGATCAGGATCGAGAAGCGGCATCATTTCATGCGCTTCCTTCGGCGTCAGCAGCGTCGCTTCCAGGCCATTGTAGCGGCCCTTGGCGAGAATGGATTTCAGCCAGTCGAAGCGCTGCGGGGTGGCCGCCAGCATCAGGCCGGAGGTGAGGTGCAGGCCGATGTCCTGGCCGGAATATTCCTCGATCTCCTTATAGAGCTCGACCGTATATTTCTGCAGCTTAGCCACGTTCGGATCGCCATTGATCGTATGCATGCCGCCGGCCGCATGCCAGGTCGAGCCGGATGTCAGCTCGGAGCGCTCCAGCAGAACGACATCGGTCCAGCCGAATTTCGTCAGGTGATAGAGCACCGAACATCCGACGACACCGCCACCGATGACGACGACCTTGGCATGGCTTTTCATTGGGAATCCCCTGTTTTCGGCACGAAGCCGCCGGGTGTCTTCCCGCGCGACCGACCGTATTTGAGAGGAAACCTAGAGACTATCCGAGAGACCAAATAGCCCGAACTGCGAAACCAATATGTCTGTTTGCGCCATCGCAATTGTTCGGATCGCGCCATCGGCTATCGACGGCAACGGCCGGTCGGCAAGGCGCTCGACCTCCGCCGCCACGAGGCTTTTCAGTCGGCGAAACCGGCCGTGAGCGCGAACTCCCGCCCCATCTCCATGATCTCTTCGAAGACACTGCCGGCATAGGAGCGCGGCACGATGATTTCGAAATGATCCGGACCGGTCCGGGCAACATTGACGCTGACATGGCAGCACAGCATGTTGGCCGACTGCCCCTCGGCAAAGACCTGCGGATGCAGATCGACAGCCACGCATTTGGCAAGGATACGGCGAACGCTCGGGCCGGAGATGCGAAGCAGCACGCGACCGTCGCTCTGCTCGAAGAAGGAGGTCCGGGCGGGATCGAGCGTGAAGAGATCCCGCGCGACGCTATCGGCGCTGAGCGTCTCCGATACCACGAACCATTCCCTCGGTCCGACATCGCGAACCGATACATCCTTCAATGCCTTCAGGCTTGCCAGAATACCGTCTTGATCGCCGGCCCTGGCGAGCACAGAGAAGATGGCCGGATGACGCACGACGGCGAGATGATTCGGATTTGCGGCAGCCTCGAAGCCGGAAATATGATCTTCCAGTACATGCCTGTTCTGAAACGCGACGCTCATCAATCCATCACCCCAAAAGCTTCTTGTTGTCGGGATCAACGAAAATAGGGCTGCAAACCTCCGCCGCCACTTCCTCACCCCGCAATCCGTCCCAGACGACCACGCGCTCGCCGATGCGTTCCCGGCCCGACTTCAGGAAAGCGAGCGCGATGGAATGGCCGAGCGTCGGCGAGAAGCACGCTGAGGAAACATGCCCCTGATCGTTCACCGTCGAAGGTCTCGCGCCTTCCTTCAAAATATGCGCGCCGGCGTGAATTTCCTTGGCCGTATCGATCGGCTTCAAGCCCACAAGCTGGCCGCGGTCGGCGGCAGTCAGGCCGAAGCGGGTAGATAGCCGCTTGCCAATGAAATCCGGCTTCTGCGTCGACATCATGCGGCCAAGCCCGACATCGTCAGGCGTGGTGCGGCCATCGAGTTCGTTATGGGTGACATGCCCCTTCTCGATACGCAGCACGTTGAGCGCTTCGACGCCATAGGGGCAGATGCCATGCGCCTTGCCGGCTTCCATGATGGCATCAGCCACCGCCTCGCCATAGCCGGCCGGCACCGCTAGTTCATAGGCGAGCTCGCCCGAGAAAGAGATGCGGAACAGGCGTGCCCTGAGCCCACCCTTCAGCATGATTTCGGCTGCAGCAAGGAAGGGAAAGAACGCGTCGGAGATATCGTCTTCCACGATCTGCTCCAGCACCAGCCGCGCCTTCGGGCCGGCAATCGCCATCTGCGCCCATTGATCGGACGAGGACACGAAGCGAACGTCGAGTTGCGGCCAAAGCGTCTGCGCACAGAATTCCATATGCGTCATCACTTCGCCGGCCATCGCCGTCGTGGTCGTCATGAAGAAATGGTCAGGCGTCAGCCGGCTCGTCGTGCCGTCATCGAAAACCATGCCGTCTTCGCGCAGCATCAAGCCATAGCGCGCCTTGCCGATCGGTAGTTTCAGGAAGGCGTTGGAATAGAGGCGATTGAGGAACTCAGCCGCATCCTTGCCGAAAATCTCGATCTTGCCGAGAGTCGACACGTCGCAGATCCCAACATTGTTGCGGACGTTGAGGACTTCGCGGTCCACACTGTCGCGCCAGCCCTTCTCGCCCGGTCGGGCAAACCAAGACGAACGATACCAGAGGCCGGCCTCGACGAAGCTCGCGCCATTCTTCTTCGCCCATCCATGCAGCGGCGATTCCCGAACCGGCTGCGCATGCTTGTCGCGTGCGGTTCCCGCCAGCGCACCGAAGGACACTGGCGTGTAGAAGGGCCTGAATGTCGTGGTGCCGACGGCGGCCGGGCTGATGCCGCGCATGCCGGCGATGATGCCGGCGGCGTTGACATTGCCAAGCTTGCCCTGGTCCGTCGCCATGCCGCTTGTCGTATAGCGCTTGGCATGCTCCACATGGCCGAAGCCTTCGCGCAGCGCGAGGCCAAGATCCTTGGTATGGACGTCGTTCTGGAAGTCGACGAATGCCTTGTCTTTCGCGCCCGGCACATGCCAGATCGCCGCGAAGGATGGATCGTACTCGCCATCAACTTCAAGCAAATCTTCCGCATGAGCCGTGCGGCCCAGGCTTTCGATGACCCCTCGCGCCTTCTGCGCGCCATCGGCGAGGCAGCCGGAAACGCTCTCGATACCCGCAGCCGAACCGGCAATCTCCAGCTCGCCAGAGATGATCGGTGCGATGAAGGCCTGCTTCTCGTCGGACCAGACCGGCTTGGCACCCCGCTGGCAGGCAAGATGGATGATCGGTGACCAGCCACCCGACATGGCCAGCGCATCGCAGGCGATCAGCTCATCCAGCCCGCCGCGGTCTGCAATGACGCCACTGATGCGATACTTGCCTTTGGTCGCGTGGACGCTTGCCGCATGAACCACGCGCACGCCTTGAGGAGCAACATCGGCCGACGCGGCTCGCGTGTCGAGGATTGCCGAAATCTCCACGCCTGCAGCGGCGAGATCGGCGGCAGTTCGGTATCCGGAGCCGCCATTGGTGAAGACGGTAACCTTCTGCCCGGCAACGACGCCATAGCGATTGAGATAACTGCGCATGGCACTGGCCATCATCACGCCCGGGCGATCATTGCCGCCGAACACCAGCGGTCGCTCTTCGGCGCCCGAGGCAAGGATGGCGCGCTTGGCGGCGATGCGCCAGAGCCGCTCCACCGGCAGGTCGGCCGATGGCATCGCCACATGCTTCTGCACCTTCTCGACGGCACCGAAAACATTGCCATCATACCAACCGAATACGGTGGTACGCGGCATCAAGGTGACGTTCTCGAAGCTCTGCAATTCCTCAAGCGTTGCCTGCACGAAAACATCAGCGGAAGCGCCGCCGATCGTCAGCTTTTCCGACAATAGCGAGCCGCCAAGTCTAAAGCCTTCGTCGGCCAATACGACACGCAAGCCGGCGCGGGCGGCGGTCAGAGCCGCCATCAGGCCCGCCGGACCGGAGCCGATCACGAGCAGGTCGCAATGCGCCCAGGCCTTCTCGTAACGGTCCGGATCGGCCTGCATGACCGCCTTGCCAAGGCCGGCAGCACGCCGGATCAGCGGCTCATAGACCTTTTCCCAGAATGCAGCCGGCCACATGAAGGTCTTGTAGTAGAAGCCAGCCCCGAGGAAGGGTGAGAATACCCCATTGATCGAGCCAAAATCATACTTCAGCGACGGCCAGCGGTTCTGGCTCACCGCACTCATGCCCTGATAGAGTTCGGCGACGGTAGCACGCGTATTTGGCTCGGTACGGCCATCCTTGCCGATGGTGACGAGCGCGTTGGGCTCCGCCGAACCGGCCGTCAGGATGCCGCGCGGTCGATGATATTTGAAGCTGCGGCCAACCAGTATCTGGTCATTGGCGAGCAGGGCGGCGGCGAGTGTGTCGCCTTCCAGACCCTTCATTTCCTTGCCGTCGAACTGGAAAGACAGTGGGCGGCTGCGATTGACGAGACCGCCGCTCGACAGACGATAAGAGGTCATCGCGCCGCCTCCTTTGCCTTGTCCTCGGCATCGGTAACGGAAAAGACCTCATGCGTGACATTGCTGCGCTCGACGACCAGCCAGCGGCGGCATCCGGCGCTATGATGCCAATATTCCTCAATCCGGCCGCGCTCGTTATCGCGGATGAAGACGTAGCGGTTCCAGTCCTCATCCGGCGCGGTCGGCGCCGGCCGGACAACGGAGGCCGAACCGCGAATGGAGAATTCTTCCTTGGGTCGCACGCCGCAATGCGGGCAGTTGATCAAGCTTGCCATTGGTATTGTGCCCTCAATGCAGGTTCGGCTGCGGACCCTTGCCGCCTTCGTCGATCGCAAAGCCGCGCTCGAAACGGTCAAGCCGCAGAAGGCGGCTGACATCGTGGCTCTCGCCCCTGGCGATCAGATGCGCGAAGCAGAAGCCCGAGGCCGGCGTCGCTTTGAAGCCGCCATAGTTCCAGCCGCAGTTCAGATAGAGATTTTCGATGGGCGTGCGATCGATGATCGGCGAGCCGTCCATGCTCATATCCATGACGCCGCCCCAGGTGCGCAGCACGCGCACGCGCGACAGACCGGGGATAAGCGCCACCCCCTCCTCCATCGTATGCTCGACGGTGGCGAGATTGCCGCGCTGCGCATAGGAGCTGTAGTAATCGATATCGGCGCCGAAGACCAAGCCGCCCTTGTCGGATTGGGATATATAGAAGTGTCCCGCGCCATAGGTGATGACATTGTCGATAACAGGCTTCAGCCCTTCGGAAACGAAAGCCTGCAGCACATGCGTTTCGATCGGCAGCTCCAGGTCAGCCATATTGCCGAGAATCGACGTATGACCTGCGGCCGCAAGCGCCAGCTTGTTGCAGCCGATGAAGCCGCGGTTGGTTTCGACCCCCGTCACAGCACCGCCCTCGTCGCGGCGAATGCCGATCACCTCGCATTGCTGGATGAGATCGACCCCGCGGCTGTCGGCGCCGCGCGCATAGCCCCAGGCAACCGCATCGTGCCGCGCCGTGCCGCCGCGGCGCTGCAAAAGGCCGCCGAGGATCGGAAAGCGGGCATGATCGAAATTCAGATAGGGCATCATCCGGCGGACCTGCTCGCGATTGAGCAGTTCCGCATCGACGCCGTGCATGCGCATGGCATTGCCGCGCCGGGCATAGGCATCGCGCTGGCCATCGGAATGGAACAGATTGACGATGCCGCGCTGGGACACCATGGCGTTATAATTGAAATCCTGCTCAAGCCCTTCCCACAGCTTCATCGAGAATTCGTAGAAGGGTTCGTTGCCGGGCAGCAAATAATTGGAACGGATGATCGTCGTGTTGCGGCCGACATTGCCGGAGCCGATATAGCTCTTTTCCAGCACTGCGACATTGGTAATGCCGAATTCCTTGGCGAGGTAATAGGCAGTTGCCAGGCCATGTCCACCGCCGCCGACGATGATCACGTCATAATGTGGTTTCGGCTCCGGCGTCCGCCACACCGGCTGCCAATGGCGATTGCCTGAAAACGCCTGTTTTAGAAGCTGATAAGCCGAATAACGCATGCATTCATCCTGATCACTACCCGGCCGCACATTCGCATATGCAATAAAAACGACAAGTCCCGAAAGAGCGAAAAAGCTTCGCAAACAGAACATGATCTTTTCCGAATGCGCAGTGATGGACGGTATCCGCTGCGGAAGGGATACATGGCCAGCCTGCCAAAAGGCCTGCCTTTCCGGACCGCTGTTGCTAAACCCTCGCGCAAGCGCTATGGCCAGGAAAGCCGGGGGCATCGGAAGTCTAAACTTCGCAATCGCAACTTCTTATATATTCTTATATATAATGTCCGGAGAGTTTAGGCGCGGACTGCGCGCGGAAGACGAAGAAGCACATGCTTGCAACATTTGAAAAGGCAGCGCTTGAGGCAGGTAGGGCCATCCTGGAGGTCTATCGTGCCGGCTATTCCGTTGCCTTGAAGCAGGACATGAGCCCCGTCACACTGGCCGACGAGCGGGCCGAACACATCATTCTCAGACACCTCGAGCGCGATTTTCCGCATATCCCGGCCATTGCCGAAGAGCAGGTTTCAGCCGGCAAGATTCCGGATGTGCGCGGCCGCGCCTTCTTTCTCGTCGACCCGCTCGACGGCACACGAGAGTTCATCGAGCATCGCGATGAATTCACCGTCAACATCGCCTATATCGAAGACGGTATTCCTCTCATCGGCATCGTCTACGCACCGGCGCTCGGCGTCGCCTTTACTGGCGAGCCCGGCAGGGCGCGCAAGCTGATGGTGGACAAGTATTTTACCATTACCAGCCGCGTCAATATTGCGGTGCGTGAACCGCCGGCCAAGCTGACGGCGCTTGCCAGCCGCTGCAATAGCAATGCGAAAACCGAAGGCTTTCTCACCGACAATGCGGTTTCCGGCTGTACATCGATCGGTTCGTCGCTGAAATTCTGCCTGCTCGCTGAGGGCAAGGCAGATGTCTATCCGCGTTTCGGCCGGACCATGGAATGGGATACGGCAGCCGGCGATGCCGTGTTGCGGGCGGCGGGCGGCAAGACCGTCACAGTCGAGGGTGGCCTTCTGACCTACGGCAAGACCGACCAGTACGCGGACGCCGACTTCGCCAATCCACACTTCATCTGCTGGGGCGGACAGAAGCACGGCGTCTCGGCGTAAGTTTATTTTTGCAAGTAAAAACAATTCCTGCAGCTTTTCTTGAGCGCGCCAGTAGCGGAGCGGACCGGCTAATTTCGGCCCGAAAGCGTAAGTTTTCACTGACAAAAAATCATAGAATGAATGCGATTTTCCCTGAAATAACAGGGGCTTTTGCGCATTTTTCTTAGGCGAAACATACGCAAATCAGCACTTCGCCACATTGATTAAAATTATTAGCAAAGTCTTACCATGTGCTTAGGCAATTTTTAAATGTGGCAAGCTAGAGTGCCACACGTGGTCTTGAGTGTGTGTAGAGAGTCCAATGACCGAAATGATACGTCCCCGAGTGAAGTATGTCATCGGCCCCGATGGCAGCCCGCTGACGATAGCAGACCTTCCGCCGCCGAATACGCGCCGCTGGGTCATTCGTCGTAAAGCTGAGGTTGTCGCCGCCGTGCGTGGTGGTCTGCTCAGCTTGGAAGAAGCCTGCGAACGTTATACGTTGACCGTCGAAGAGTTCCTCTCCTGGCAGTCGTCCATCAATACCCATGGCCTTGCCGGCCTCCGGACGACCCGCATACAGCAGTATCGCCACTGACAGCAGCGACAGCACCACCTTTATTCTATTTTGTGTTCGGGCCTCTTTTCTTGCGAAAGAGGCCCGAATTATTTTATTGAAGGGCACCTGCGCATTGCTCGCCTCGCCTACGCTAAAGGGCTTGGCCGCTCCATATTTTTGACATCAACCTAAACGGAGACGATCCGTTAACAATCTCGACGGTTGGCAGACGTCCAAGCACATGCAATCCTCGTTGCATCAGATGCGACAAGGGAGAAAATCATGGATATCCGCAACGAAAACAATGCATCCGGCGGCCGTTATGTTGCAACGGTCGAAGGCTACGAGGCGGAGATGACCTTTTCCCGCACGTCTCCCAAGCTGATCATCGTCGATCATACCGGCGTGCCGGATGCCCTGCGTGGCAAGGGAGTCGGCCAGGCGCTGGCGCTTCACGCCGTCGAAGAGGCGCGCCGTGGCGGCTGGAAAATCATCCCGCTCTGTCCCTTCTTCAAGGCTCAGGCGCAACGTCATGATGACTGGCGCGACGTCGTTAATCTCTAAAACGCGGTGCTTTAAGTACGGTAGCACGCGTCGCACGCGCGCATCGCATGACCGAGCGGGACAAAATCCGTCCAATCGGTCGGATTATCTTCGAAAACGCAAAAGCTGCGCATGGCCGGCCCCGTCACGGCCAGTCATGCGCAGCCTTCATGCGCTTCCATCATACTCTTCGCATTCCGAAGATAAGCTCCGTACCGGAACGCAATCATGCTTGATCCGAAGGAGAAGACGGAATTGCGATCTCAGGCGCGTGCCCGCGCCGGACCCGAACCATCACGCTCTTCAAGCGCTGCGGCCTTGGCATATTCGGCCTGCATTTCCTCAAGCGAATTTTCCAGCGCCTCTTCCTGAACCTGCAGCTCCCGGATCGACACCTGCAGATTGTCCGCACGCTGGCGGGCAGCCTTGGCAAAGGTCGGGTAGGCAAAATGGCTCGGATCGGAAATGCCGGACTTCTTCTCCTCGACGACGATCTGGCTTTCCAGTTCCTTCGTCATGCGGTCAAATTCCGCCATCATCATCTGCAGCTGCTGCAGCTGACGGCGTTTTTCGTTCACCTGAAACTCTTTCAGGCGAACAAGGCTCTCACGTGACTTCATACGCATTACTCCCGTGATGCGAGACCCCGGCTCTCGATATTCCCGTTCGCCGAACCGCTTTGAGACGGCTTGGTTAAAAAAATTTCCAGCGATCTTAATAAAAGCCTACCGCTGGTAACCTTTCGTTTACGGGCATCGTTAATGATAGGCGCAATGATTTAAGGCTCGGTAAATGTTGTGGTCGGAATTCGACATGTCGGCATTGGTGAGTCAGATGAATCACTTGGCGTTGGTTGTTAATGCAATACTTTAGGAGTCGATTTTACTGATTGTCGTTGGAAAACAGTGCAATGGAAAAATTATTTAATAAATTCGATACGACTTGCCAGAGTGAATCAGAATTTGTTAACCATTGCATGGCAGCTTCCAAATCAAGCAGTGATTTGATCGGTATCGCGTTAAGGGGCTGACGACCTTTCGGCGGCGGTAAAGGGGACAATTATGCGGGTTCTACTCATTGAAGACGATAGCGCGACAGCGCAGAGCATCGAGCTGATGCTCAAATCCGAAAGTTTCAACGTCTATACCACCGATCTCGGTGAAGAAGGCGTCGATCTCGGAAAGCTCTACGACTACGACATCATCCTTCTCGATCTCAACCTTCCCGACATGTCCGGCTACGAAGTGCTGCGCACGCTGCGCCTCTCGAAGGTCAAGACGCCGATCCTCATCCTCTCCGGCATGGCCGGTATCGAGGACAAGGTTCGCGGCCTCGGCTTCGGCGCCGACGACTATATGACCAAGCCTTTCCACAAGGATGAGCTGGTCGCCCGCATCCACGCCATTGTCCGCCGTTCCAAGGGCCATGCCCAGTCGGTGATCATGACCGGCGAGCTCATCGTCAACCTCGACGCCAAGACCGTCGAAGTCGGCGGTCAGCGCGTGCATCTGACCGGCAAGGAATATCAGATGCTGGAGCTGCTCTCGCTGCGCAAGGGCACGACGCTCACCAAGGAAATGTTCCTCAACCACCTCTATGGCGGCATGGACGAGCCGGAACTGAAGATCATCGACGTCTTCATCTGCAAGCTCCGCAAGAAGCTGGCAAATGCCGCCGGCGGCGCCAACTACATCGAAACGGTCTGGGGCCGCGGCTATGTGCTGCGCGAGCCCGACAGCAGCGATTTCGCCGAAAGCGCCTGAGCCGCCTCCCCGCCTTTACCGCCGACACACAGAAATCCCGTCTTTCGAGGCGGGATTTTTTGTTGGCGTCAGCGCAGCGCAAAATAATAGCCGCCTCGAAGGGCGGCTATCTCTGTTTCTATGTGTCTCGTTGAAATCAGGCGGCCGCGGCGCGATTGCCGAAGATGGCCGTCAGGATCTTGCGATCGAATGGCTTCAGCAGAAAATCCGTTGCGCCCGCGCGCTTTCCGGCCATCAGCTTGCGAAGGTCGGCCTCGATAACGCAGTAATAGATCTTCACGTCCTTGCCATCGGGCATGGCGCGGATGCTGGCGATGAGCTCGAGTGCCCCTTCCATGCCGGCATCGACGATCAGATAATCTGGCATTTCGGCCTGGCAGCGCATCAGCGCTTCGCGCGCATCTCCGGCTTCGCTCACGAGAAAATCCAGCTCGGACAGGATTCGTTTGCCGACCTTGCGTACGACATCCGATGTATCCGTTATCATGAACCGCTGCATGTGTGAGCTCCCTGGCATCAGCCGCCATCATCGATGTCGGCTTCAAATTGAAACGATAGGAGCAGCAAGCTAAGGATTCGTTACCGCTACATTATCAATTGAGCGGACAACTCAAAGATTGCACAGAATTTTCGATACACGAAAAGATAAGCCCACAGCCGATGACCGACTGCGGGCTAACACATCAATGGATCGAGCCGCTTACTCCGCGGCTTGGGCAGCCATGGTCGCTACGAAGGTTAATTCCTCCGGAGTCGCATTGTAGGAGAGCTCCATGCCGCTCTCCTCGGCCAGCAGAACCGTGTAATAGGGCTGGATCGAGTGAGCATCGATGGCTTCCTCCAGCGTGCCGGAGCAAATCTCGGCGAACTTCGGTGGTATGCGCATCAGCCGACCCTTGGCGGTGATCGTGAACTTTGCCTCGAATTCGGGATTTTCGAGTGTCACCTCTATATTGCCGCCGCGCGGAATGGCGCCATAGGCAACGAGGAAGAGATTGAGCAGCAGCTTCACGCGGTTCTTGGCGATGATCGCGCGCGGACCGACCCAGCTGACTTCGGTCTTCTTCTCGGCGGCGGCGAAATCCTTGGCGGCCCGCTCCGCCTCGCCGGTGTCGATCGACGCGCCGACCGAACCGGACGCGCCAAAGGCAAGACGCGCGAATTTGAGGCGGACGGACGCGTTGAGCGCACTGGTGCGGATCAGATCCATCGCATCGGCGTCGGCACCACCCTCGTCGAGCAGCTCCAGGCCATTGTTGATCGCCCCGACCGGCGAGATCACATCATGGCAGACGCGGCTGCACAGCAGCGCGGCCAGATCCGGTCCGGTCAGAGTGAGATTGGGATTTTTCGACATTCATTGTCTCCTGAATGCTGACAGGGCAAAGCGAGTAGTTCCACCTTGCCACGGTAAGGTTGCTCGAGGGTTTCGCAGCCAGTGTACCGCGCGCCATAATGACACCATATTTGGTAAACCGATTGTTAAGACCATCGACGCAAAATGCATTCATCACCATCAGACTTTTTCGCACGCGATTCGTCCTGCGAGAGATGGGCGAAATGGTCTGAAAAAATGGGGGCGTGCCATGCATGGCGCATTCAGGCGAATGCGTCGCCTATTCGTCCCTGTTGCACCGACCATGATGAACGGAAGACTTCCATGCGCTATGAATTCCTGAAGAGAATGCCAAGCCCCGGCACCAGAACGCTCGGCCTCGGCCTGATTCTGGCCATTGTCGCATTTGTGAGTTTCGCGTTGCCGGCCCGTCAGGCCGCTGCCGCGCCCACCAATCAATATTCGGCCCAGGAAATCGTCGATGCCGGCCACTCCTTCTTCGGCTCCACCAGCGGCGGCCTTGCCAAGGTGGTCGAGCGCGCCTTCCAGCAGTATGGCCTGCCGAATGGCTACATCCTCGGTCAGGAAGGTTCCGGCGCGTTCCTCGCAGGCCTGACCTACGGCGAAGGCCAGCTCAACACCAAGAATGCCGGCGAGCATCCGCTCTACTGGCAGGGACCATCGCTCGGCTTCGACTACGGCGGCCAGGGCACCCGCGTCATGATGCTGGTCTATGATCTGCCGAGCATCAACAGCGTCTACACCCGCTTCGGCGGCGTCAGCGGCCAGGCATTCGTGGTTGCCGGCTTCGGCATGACTGTCCTGAAGAACAACAACATCGTGCTCGTTCCGATCCGCACCGGCCTTGGCGCACGCCTCGGCATCAACATGGGCTATCTCAAAGTCACGCCGAACCCGACCTGGAATCCTTTCTGAACCGATCCTCTGATACGATCTCCCAAGCAGCCCACGCCTTGGCCCGCTTCAGTTGCGGGCCTTTTCTTTCCGCAAAACCGGCTCCGCGCCGATAAACCATATCCGCGTTAAACGCTTGCCCGCATGGCTAACCCATGATTAATCATTTTATCGATATCGAACATAACTCCAGGATACTGGCTGCGTCGTGATTCAATTTGCTCTCTTGTTCGGATTGGGCTTTCTGACGGCCGCTCTACTGGTCTTTCTCATCGCGCCGGCAATCCATCGTCGCATCGTCTGGTTCACCGAGAAACGCTTGAAGGCGACTATGCCCTTGAGCCCGCAGGAAGTGCGCGCGCAGAAAGACATGGCGCGCGCGCTCTTCGCAGCCGAAAACGCGCGAACCGAACATGCCCTGACGCAGGAGCGTGACAAGACCGTTGCGCTGCAGATTCAGAATGGCAAACTTCAGCAGGAAGCGAGCCGGCTCTCCGCCGCAAGCGGGGAGCTGCAGACGCGCATCGACGATCTGGAGGTGGAGGCAGGCGAACTGCGCTCGCGTCTGCGCCAGGAAGAGAGCTATATCAGCCAGCTGAAATCGAGCATCCACGCCGCCGAGCAGGCCAGCGCCGAGAAAGAGGCGGATATTGACAGCCTGCGCAAACGGATGACGAAAATGGGTGCCGATGCCGACAATCTCAGGATCGATCTGGCAGCCCGCGAAACCGAGATCGAGAGTCTGAAGCTGCGCATCAACACATTACGCGACGAGCGCGATACGCTGCGCCGGGAGCTGAATGCGGCAAGCCTGCGCGCCGCGGATGCCGAACAATCGCTACGCCAGGAAAGCGACAAGAACAAGCGGCTTGAGGAACGCCTCAACCGCGAGATTGCCGGCAGCGCCGACAAGGAAACCGCGATCGAACGCCACGCCCAGGATGTCGTTCGCCTGAGGGAGCGGCTGGAGGCTGCCATCAAGGAATCGAAGGAAGCCGGCAAGGCGCTGCGCGCCGCTGGCCTCACACCGCCGAAGAGGGCCACAAGAACGCCGAAACTCGCTGCCGCATCGATAATTGCGGGCAGCGCCGGTGAGCAAGGAACCATAAGCGAGCCGCCGCAGATGGCGGAACCGGAACGAAAAGTGGAAGACGAAATCGCCCAGATGACGGAAGAGGTTCGCAATCGCGCGGCGGCCCTATCGGACCGCCTGCTGAAGGCCCGCACGCCAGCGCATGACGATGCCATGCGCGAGGAGATTGCCAAGATCGCCGCCAACATGGTGGCGCTGACGGCACTTAAGGAAGGCGACGGCTCGCCGATCTTCGATCTCCTGCCGAAGGATCAGGAGGCCGCCGAACCCGGCGCGCGCATCAGCCTAGCCGACCGCGTCGCCGCCATACTGCCGAAGCATCCGTAAGCTCCAAGGGGCAACCCGCTCAGATGCGCCCGTTCTTCGCGGCCATCTCGAAAAGGGCGATGCCGCTCGCCGTCGCGACATTGAGGCTATCCAATCCCGGCGCCTGCGGAATCCGCACACTGCCGAAGGCGGAGAGAATGCTTTCCGGCAAGCCCTCCCCTTCCGTGCCGACCACGAGCGCCATGCGCTCCGAAGCCGGGACATCGCGAATATCGACCGCACCTCGCGGCGACAGACTCCAGATCGCAAAGCCATGCTCGGCAAGCCCCGCAAGCAGCTGAACGCCGCTTGATTGCCGGCGATAGGGCACGGTCAGGATCGATCCGACCGAAACCCTCAGCGCCTTGCGATAAAGCGGATCGCAACAGCTTTCGTCGAGCAGCACCGCAGCCGCGCCGAAGGCCGCGGCATTGCGGAACATCGAACCCATATTGTCATGATTGGAAATGCCGCAGCCGACGAGCACCAGCGACTTCTTTGGGAGGCGGTCGAATAGGCCGCTCGTCTCGTCTTCAGCTGTTCTTCGCCCCAGCGCCAGAACACCGCGATGGAGATGGAAGCCGACAATAGCATCGAGCACCTCGGCTTCGGCGACATAGATCGGGACATCCGCTGGGAAGGTGTCGATGATATCGCTCAACCCGGCCACGCGGTTTTTGAGCAACAGCACTTTCTCAGCGAGGAAATCCCCGGCTGCCGCATGCGCACCGGCGAGAAGCCGCAGCACGACAGTCCCCTCCGCGATAAACCGGTTCTCTCGACCGGTCAGATCGCGTTCACGGATATTGCGGAATTCGGCGATGCGCGGATCGTCGGGATGCGTTATCTCGATGAGCCGCGCGCTCGTCATCGTCATGCCGTCAGTTGGACAGCGCTATGGTCGCCACGATGCGGCCGATACCATAGTCGAAAACGATAGCCTGGCGCTGGCCGCCGGCAAGCGTACCGTAGAACAGCACCTGATTGCCGGATAGCGCCGTGGACTGTACCGTGAAACCCGCCGGCAGCAATGCCGTCACGGCAACCGGGGCATCGGACGGGATGCCGGAAGCCGCCTGCCCCACGGGCTTCGCCGCTGGCTTCATCGTCTTGTAGACAACGGCGCCGAAGACGGCCATAAGGCTCACCACCATGACGGCCGCGGAGACGATCTGCAGGCGGATCATCTTGCGTCGGACTTTCTCCAAGGCCGGATCGAGGGGCTTTTCCTCTTGATCATCTGGCTCGAGATTCGTCATCGATGCGTCCTTGCTTCCAGTAGAGCGCTTTGTGCGCCGGAGAATATGTTTGAGCGACCCCTTTAAAGAAGCCGCGGACAATAGAAAAGTCCTAACCGCCGATGAAAATGCCGAAGGACGGCTGGATTCATGGCTGACAGCGGAGATCGGCGAGGAATTTTCCCGCAGCCGCGTGCAAGGCCTCATCAAGGACGGCGCCGTTACGCTCAAGGGCGCAGCGGTAACAGACGCCAAGCGCAAGGTGCGCCCCGGCGACGTCTATGAGATCATGTTGCCCGAACCGGAAGATCCGACGCCTCAGGGCGAGGATATTCCGCTCGACGTGCTTTACGAGGACGACGATGTCATCGTCATCTCCAAGCCGGCCGGACTGGTCGTTCATCCCGCCGCCGGCAATTGGACCGGAACCCTGGTCAATGCCCTGATCCACCATTGCGGCAACAGCCTTTCCGGTATCGGCGGCGTTCGCCGCCCAGGCATCGTGCACCGGCTGGACAAGGATACGACCGGTGTCATGGTCGTCGCCAAGAACGATGTGGCTCACCGGCATCTCTCCCTGCAATTTGCCGATCATGGCCGCACGACCTCTCTGGAGCGCGCCTATCAGGCGATCGTCTGGGGGCGTCCCCGCCAGCTTGTCGGCACGATCGATGCCCCTCTCGGCCGATCGAGCAGCGACCGCACGCGCCGCGCCGTCAAGCGTCCGGATTCGCAGGATGCCGACGAGGCGATCACGCATTACGAGGTGCTGGAGCGTTTCCATGAGACACCGGACGCAACCGCCCTCGCCTCATTGATCGAGTGCCATCTGGAAACCGGCCGAACGCATCAGATCCGCGTTCACATGGCGCATATTGGCCACCCGCTGCTGGGCGACGCCGTTTACGGCGGCGGCTTCAAGACCAAGGCCAATCTCCTGCCGGAAGCCGCAAAACAGGCCGTCCATCGTTTCACGCGCCAGGCACTGCATGCCTATATGCTGCAATTCGAGCATCCCCGCACCGGCGAAATCATGCGTTTCGAGGCGCCTTTGCCTGAGGATATGGAAGAATTGGCGGCGGCGCTCAGGGAATAGGCGCCGAACATCACAATGACTGGACGCCTGCCGCCTCCCGCCCTATAATATCGTGTATGAAGGACCGAAGTCCGAGCGCCTGTGCTGGCCGAAAACGCGACCGCGTTTGGGAGGTCGATATGGCCGCGCCACATGGCACCGGACAATTCGGGAGGATAATCCCAAGGGCGATGCTCCGGCGAGACCTGCGGTCACGCCGCTATAACACTTGCGTGACCGCATCCTTGAATCACCGTTTCGCCGTACTTATCTTTACATTGGTTAAGTGCGGGGTCGCAGGACCCGTACGCCTTGGTCCGCTTCGCAGAAGGCGCGCAAAATACGCCCCCAGAAGGAACCAAATCTCGAATAGGAGGGTGCACAATCATGGCCCGTAATACCTTACCGTCCATCGCTGCCGGAGAAGCCGGCCTCAATCGTTATCTCGACGAGATCCGCAAGTTCCCCATGCTGGAACCGCAGGAAGAGTACATGCTCGCCAAGCGCTATGCGGAACATGCCGACCGTCAGGCGGCCCACAAGCTCGTTACCAGCCATCTGCGCCTCGTGGCGAAGATCGCCATGGGTTACCGCGGCTATGGCCTGCCGATCGGCGAAGTCGTCTCGGAAGGCAATGTCGGCCTGATGCAGGCTGTAAAGAAGTTCGACCCGGAACGTGGTTTCCGTTTAGCAACATACGCCATGTGGTGGATCAAGGCCTCGATCCAGGAATACATCCTGCGCTCGTGGTCGCTGGTGAAGATGGGCACGACCGCCAACCAGAAGCGCTTGTTCTTCAACCTGCGCCGCCTGAAGGGCCGCATCCAGGCCATCGACGACGGCGACCTGAAGCCCGAGCATGTCACCGAGATCGCCACCAAGCTGAACGTTTCGGAAGAAGAGGTCGTTTCGATGAACCGCCGCCTTTCTGGCGACGCTTCGCTGAACGCGCCGATCAAGGCTTCCGAAGGCGATTCCGGCCAGTGGCAGGATTGGCTCGTCGATGACCACGACAGCCAGGAAGACGTGCTGATCGAACAGGACGAGCTCGACACGCGCCGCCGCATGCTGGCGCGCGCAATGGGCGTCCTGAACGACCGCGAACGCCGCATCTTCGAGGCACGCCGCCTCGCCGACGAGCCGGTGACACTGGAGGACCTGTCGTCCGAATTCGACATCAGCCGCGAACGCGTGCGACAGATCGAGGTTCGCGCCTTCGAAAAGGTGCAGGAAGCCGTTCAGAAGGATGCGCTGGAACGCGCCAAGGCGTTGCGTGTCGTCGAGGCGACCGCGTAACAGCTGCCGCTTAGAAGATTTGACGGATAAAAAAGGCGGGCCTGGAGCCCGCCTTTTGCATGTCATCGATGTCCGGTTGGTTTACTGGCCGCTTGAGGCAACGCCGCCGAGAGCCTGCCACTCCGCAATCGCCTTGTTGAAGGCATCCGTACCGGTCGGCCCCTTTTCCATGGTCAGAAGCGCGCGACGGCCATTGCGATAGACCACCGGAATATCGATCCAGTTGCGGCTCTTCAAAAGATCGAGATTGGTCTTGCGTGCATCCGGGAAATCATTGAGCGCGACCATGTAGACATCGTCGGTCACTTTGGCCGGTACCGCGATCAACGCATCGCCGCGATCCTGCTCGGTCGCCTTCAACGCAACGCGCTGGACGTTATCGATCGCCCCACCTTCGAAATTCGGCGGCACCTGGAAGGCAAGCTCGATCAGATGGCTCGCCGGAAGCGAGGAGTCCGAATTCCGCGATACCGTGATCGTCGCGGTCAAGCCGCGATCCGGGACGGTGATGAGACCTTGCACCGAAGGCTCAGGCCGGCCGTCAGACCCCTTGCCTTCCTGTAGCGACCAGGTGACCGTGCCCTGGAAAGCCGTGGGCGACGTCTGGCCGAGGCGCTCCTCATAAAGGAAAACCTTCTGCCCATCGGTTGCCGGAGCGGTCTGCTGCGTCACGGGCGGCGGCTGGTTGGCAGTCGCCTGTTGCTGCTGGTTGGCAGCGGGTGCCTGCTGATCCGTCGAGGCGGATGGCGTATTCGGCGCCGCAGTTGCGGGCGCCTGGGTCTGCGGAGCAGCGGTGCCGGCATTGTTGGCGGCCGGCTGCGTTGCCGCGGCGGCAGGTGCTGCAGAGGCAACATTCTGCTCGGCTACGGACTTGCCTTCCACGACGCCGGGCTGCCCATTCGGAGCCGGCCCTTCGTCCTCTTCCGTGCCATTGGCCAGAAGACGCTGCGTGAACTTCGTATTGACCGTATTCGGGTCGCTGCCCAAAGCCGCAACATCCGTATTGCCGGCGCCTGCCGGCTGCTGAGCGGCCGTGTTGGTCTGCTGCGGCGCAGCCGCCTGCTGGGCGGCAGCTGCAGCTTTGCCGTTGCTCGGTGCATTGCTGCTTGCCGTATCCGAAGTCGCAGGTGTCGCATTCTTCGGAGCGGAACTGACGAGCTTCGTCACCATGTTGTTGAGCGCATCGCGATTCAGCCAGGCTGCGTAACCGCCGCCTCCGACGACTGCGAGGCCGACGAGTGTGACGATGATGCCGGTGACATTGATACGACGGCGCTTCGGCTCCATGCGGAAGCTGCGGCCCTGTAGCTTCGCTGCCATCGCCTGATCGAGATCGGGCGAAACAGCAGCGCCGCCGGCTCGTTCGTCTTCAGCACGCTTGTCGAAACCCGCAAGCTCCTTGAGCTCGCGCCAGCCGTCATTGGCGGCATCGGCCTCGGACGCCGGCTTCCTGGACGGATGCACATCCGCAAAGAGATCGACATCGTCGAAGGCATTTTCCGGCATCTGCGGAGCCGACTGCTGCGCCGGCTTGGGAGCAGCCGGTGCGGGCTGCATTTCCTCGAAAACATCCGCGTCCCAGGCAAAGCCGGTATTGGTGGCTGCCGCCTTCGCGTTGACAGGTCCCTCGACGGGCTGACCGAAGGGTGTTTCCGCAAAGGCTGCGGCCGGCATGACCGGCTCGTTGTAGCGGGAGGCGGACGGCTGGGACGCAGCATGGGAAGCCGGAGCATCCACCTCCGCCCAGATCTGCTCAACCTGGCTTATGACATCGTCAGCCGGCAGCGGCACGCGCGGCGCGGGGGCAGGCTCGGCAGTGACTGCCGGTGCCTCTTCTGGCTGGGGCTCGTTGCCATCACCCTTCGGCTCTTCATGATAAACCGGCTCAGGAGCCGGCTCCTCGTGAACTTCGGCATGGTGTTCGACGCCGGCATGTTCAGCGGCCGGAGCATAGGGCTCCTCTTCGTGATGCGGTTCCCGCCATTCCTCTGCCGGCTGGTGCTCATGCGCATGATCCGGCTCGGCAGGTGCGGCCGGTTCCTCATAGGCATGCTGCTCGTGCTCGGCTTGCGCGACGCTGAGTTCTTCAGAGGCACGCGCCTCGGCGGGAGCCGGCGCAGGCTCTTCCGCATGTACTTCCTCGCTCGCATGATGGTCCTGAACGGACTCGGCAGCGGCCTCTTCGTGCGGCACGGGCGCTTCGGCAACCGGCGGCTCCTCGCCGCCCGGCAGGGCCTCTGCATGTTCGGCCTCGACCTCGACGATCGCGGCCTCAAGCTTGTCGAGCTGGCGGCGCAGCATTTCCTCGGGCGGGCGCGGCTTCATGCTCTCGAGCTGCCGTTGCACGGCACCACGAGCTCGATCGTAAACCTTGACCCGCATCTCGGGAGTATTGTCCGTCAGGCCGTCAACGGCCCGTCGAATAACTGCTACAAAATCCGCCATCAGTACTTTCTCATGATGCCCGGTGTGCAGCCGGGCCGGGATTCGTCATAGATACGCAACTTTAGCCCTCAAAGGGGTCAGTCACAAGTATGGTGTCCTCGCGCTCCGGGCTGGTCGAAAGCAGCGCCACGGGCGCACCGATCAGCTCTTCCACCTGACGCACATATTTGATCGCCTGCGCCGGCAGATCGGCCCACTTACGAGCGCCGACGGTCGATTCCTTCCAGCCCTCGAGCGTGATGTAGATCGGCTCGACGCGGGCCTGCGCGGCCTGACTTGCCGGCAGGTAATCGATTTCCTTGCCGTCGAGCTTGTAGCCGACGCAGATCTTCAGCTCGTCCAAGCCATCGAGAACGTCGAGCTTGGTGAGCGCGATCCCCGTGATCCCCGAGGTCTTCACCGTCTGGCGCACCAGCACGGCGTCGAACCAACCGCAACGGCGCGGACGGCCGGTATTGACGCCCACTTCGCGGCCGACCGTCGACAGGTGCTTGCCGATCTCGTCATGCAATTCACAGGGGAACGGCCCCTCGCCGACGCGGGTCGTATAGGCCTTGGTGATGCCAAGCACATAGCCGAGCGCCGTCGGACCGAGGCCCGAACCGGCGGCCGCCTGGCCGGCAACCGTGTTGGACGAGGTCACGAACGGATAAGTGCCGTGGTCATTGTCCAGCAATGCACCCTGCGCACCTTCGAAGAGGATGCGGGCACCGGCCTTGCGCTGCTCATCGAGCAACCGCCAGACCTGGTCGATATAGGGAAGAATATGTTCTGCAACAGAGCTCAGCTCCTCATGCAGGGCGTCAAAGGAGATTTCGTCGACGCCCATGCCGCGGCGCAGCGCGTTGTGATGCGTCAGCAGCCGGTCGATCTTGGCCGGCAGCGTTTCCGGCTCGGCAAGGTCGATGACGCGAATGGCGCGGCGGCCGACCTTGTCCTCATAGGCCGGGCCGATGCCGCGGCGCGTGGTGCCGATCTTCGTGCCGCTATTGGAAGCGGCATCTTCGCGCATGGCATCCAGATCGCGATGCAGCGACAGGATCAAGGGCGCATTCTCGGCGATGCGAAGCACGTCAGGCGTAACGGCAACGCCCTGGGCGCGCAGCTTTTCCACTTCGGCGACGAAGTGATGGGGATCGACCACGACGCCGTTGCCGATGACGCTGAGCTTGCCGCGCACAAGGCCGGAAGGCAAAAGCGCGAGCTTGTAGCTGACGCCATCGACGACAAGCGTATGACCGGCATTATGGCCGCCCTGAAAGCGTACAATCACATCGGCGCGTTCCGAAAGCCAGTCGACAATCTTGCCCTTGCCTTCGTCACCCCATTGCGAGCCGATCACTACAACATTCGTCATTTATCCATTCCCGCTTCCTGCGCGCGGCGGCGCGCCTTGCTCAAACCCGCGCATCTATAAAGCTTTGTTTTTGGGAAAGCGACCCTGTTGTCTCAGGAGATTCGGCTTTTTGCATGACGAATCAGCGCCTCCAACAGGAATTTTCCCGGCCATCGGCCAGACAGGGCCTCCAGATTACCCTTATCTGGCCGATTGCCTTGCCTGTCAAAGGCCCGGCTTGTGAGCGACGACATGGAAATATTCATGCTCTGACGACGCCACCGCACCGATCGGTTTGCCATCGAGATCGAGGAGCAGCACCGGTATGGCAAAACCGGCCTCAGCCAATTGCGACTGGACCTGCGCCGGCGTCGTCGCATAGACCATGACACCGAAATCATGGGCGCCATGCAGCAGGATCGCATGTTCGCCATCTCGCTCTTCGAGCGGTCTGAGCCGACGCTGGCGCAGCGTGCCGGAAATGCGGCCCTCGACATAGCGCAGGGTTCGCAAACCGAGCCGCACCGGATTGGATGTCCATTCCAGCCGGCGATAGTCGATGCGATGATCGAAGCCACCCCAGCCGCGATGGAACGTCGAAAAGACGAAAGCACCGCCGGAAACAAGAACGCGCGCCACCTCGTTCAGGATGGCTAGCCTCCCTGCCGCATCGACGGAATCGATGCCGTTATAGCTGAAGACGACCATATCGAAACTGGCATCTCGGAATGCCGAGAGATCGCGTGCATCCCTATGCTCGAACCGAAAGTCTGGATGGTTCTTTCGGCAGAGCGCGACCATCTCCGGCGTGTAATCAATGCCTATGTAGTCGCTGGCGACATCCCGCAAGAGCTGCGCGGTGCGGCCCCCGCCGACACCGATATCAAGAATGCGTCCCCTGCCCGTCTGCGGGGCAGCGATAGCAAAGGCGGCACGCTCGCCTTCGTTGAGATAGCCGCTGCTGCGGCGATAGTCGCGCAAGGCCCAGGGATTACGCCAGGTCTGCCGGTTAATACTTTCCATGACATGCATAGCCGACTCCAACAGAAAATGAACAATCATTGTTCAACTTCCCCTTGGCGCCCCCGCAGGACTTATATAGCGGCTGGGTCGAAGAAGCAGCCGTTAAGGTTGATTAAACCTCCGGCGGGACCGTTATTCGTTTGTTAACGTTAATGTTGCCGCCTGCTCCCAGCAGTCGGACGAGCCAGATCTAGCCGAGCTCGAGCGTGGTGACACCGAACACGCGATCGAGCGGGATTTCCGGTGCCTTGCCGCGATACATGCGCGCCGTCTCGAACACCGGAGACAGACCGCAATCCTCCGCAAGCCTGATCGCCTGAGCATTATCGACCGGCACATCAAGATACACAGGCTGCCCATTGGTCTTGGCAAGCAGCTTGCTCATCAACGCAAGCGCAACCTCCGGCTTGTTGGCGAAAAGCGGACCGATCTTGTAACCCTCGAAACAGCGGCGGATCGTGCCGTAGCCGCGAACCCGGCTGCCACCACCGACGATGAAGGATGCACGCCTTTCGGGAGCACCGCACCAGGCCCGGATGAAGGAATGACGCAGCCCGGGGAAGATTTCCGCATCATAATGCACCAGCGCTTCGAGCTTGCCGTCCACGACCGGCATCACCTGCCTTGCCTGCTGTTCGTCCACCTCAGGCACTTTGGGGATGCCGCCATACCTCAGTGTCCGATAGGCCGTCTCGAAACCGTGCCGCCGGTAGTTTTCCTGCTGCGCGACGACCCCATCCAGCCCGACAATGCGATTGCCGGCAAGCATCATGCCCTTGTTCCAGAGCTGCTTGCCGTATCCCCGCCCACGCAACTCCGGATGCAGTATGTAAAGACCAAGAAAAGCGAAGGCCTCACCATAACGAACGACCGATATACAACCGACAGGCACCTCGCCGATGGCGCCGATCAGAAAACCGGTAGGGTCTGCCTCCCAGAAAGCGGGCGCATCGTCAATACCGGGATTCCAGCCTTCTTGCCGAGCCCATTCCAGAGCAAGCTCCAGCTCGCCAGCCCGCATTGTCCGCACGGCAAAAGTCGATTTCATGCAATAGTCCCGAACCGCCCACTACACCGCCGCCCCTATGGAACGACCGCGCCCAAATTCATCATGTGACAACATGCTGCCAATCACAAGCAATGGGAGGATAAGCTTAAAGTGCAAAGGCTTCGTTTCACTTGGAAAACAAGGCGATCACGCGAATAGGACGGCAGGAAATCAACCAAGCTTTTGTGACACTTCTGTCGCAATCCTCCTAAACCCAGCATCGCATATAGGCGTCACCTGCGATCCTGTGTATAAGCGCAGACAATCGCCCTAGCCGCCTTTGCGTTTTCATGCGAAGCCCGGCGCCAGCAAAAGGATTGAGATTTCATGCGCATCACGATGATCGGCTCGGGTTATGTGGGGCTTGTGTCAGGTGTTTGCTTTGCCGATTTCGGCCATGATGTCATTTGCGTCGACAAGGACACGAGCAAGATCGAGGCATTGCGGCGCGGCGAAATACCGATTTTCGAGCCGGGCCTGGAGCAGCTCGTGGCAGACAATGTCCGCGCCGGACGTCTCTCCTTCACGACGGAAGTGGAGGCGAGCGTTGCTGCAAGCGACGTCGTCTTCATCGCGGTCGGCACCCCTTCGCGACGCGGCGACGGCCATGCCGACCTCTCCTACGTCTATGCCGCCGCCCGCGAGATCGCCGAGCACGTCAAGGGCTTCACGGTCATCGTCACCAAATCGACCGTACCGGTCGGTACCGGCGACGAAGTGGAGCGCATTGTGCGCGAAACCAATCCGCAAGCAGATGTCGCCATCGTCTCCAATCCGGAATTCCTGCGCGAAGGTGCCGCCATCGAGGATTTCAAGCGTCCCGACCGCATTGTCATCGGCCTAAATGACGAGCGCGCCCGCGGCGTCATGACCGAAGTCTACCGGCCGCTCTACCTCAACCAGGCGCCGCTGCTCTTCACCTCCCGCCGCACGTCCGAGCTGATCAAATACGCGGCCAACGCCTTCCTCGCCATGAAGATCACCTTCATCAACGAGATGGCCGATCTCTGCGAAAAGGTCGGCGCCAATGTGCAAGAGGTCTCGCGCGGCATCGGCCTCGACGGCCGCATCGGCTCGAAGTTCCTGCACGCCGGACCAGGTTACGGCGGCTCGTGTTTCCCGAAGGATACGCTGGCGCTTGCCAAGACGGCGCAGGATTACGATAGCCCCGTGCGCCTGATCGAAACCACCGTGTCGATCAACGACAACCGCAAGCGCGCCATGGGCCGCAAGGTAATCGCGGCCATGGGCGGCGATATCAGGGGCAAGGCGATCGCGGTCCTCGGCCTGACCTTCAAGCCGAACACCGACGATATGCGCGACAGCCCGGCGATCTCGATCATCCAGACACTGCAGGATGCCGGCGCCACCGTGACGGGCTACGATCCCGAAGGCATGGACAATGCACGCCTGGTCATCGACAACATTGCCTATGCCGAGGATGCCTATAGCGCCGCGCGCGACGCAGACGCGCTCGTCATCGTGACGGAATGGAACCAGTTTCGCGCGCTGGATTTTGCCCGGCTGAAATCCGTCATGAAGGCGCCTGTTCTCGTCGACCTTAGAAACATCTACCGCCATGACGAGGTCACAAAGCACGGCTTTGCCTATACGAGCGTCGGCAGACCTTCCAGCGACGCAACATTGTAAGTAAGGGCGGGATCATGCGTTATCTCATCACCGGCACTGCCGGCTTCATCGGATTCCACCTTGCCAAGCGCCTGCTCGACGAGGGCCATTTTGTCGTCGGCTTCGACGGGATGACGCCCTATTACGATGTTCGGCTCAAGGAGAAGCGCACCGCCATCCTCGCGCGTTCCAATGGTTTCAAGGCCGTAACAGGCATGTTGGAGGACAAGGCAGCGCTGGATCATGCCGCCGAACTCGCCGAGCCCGACGTGATCGTCCACCTCGCCGCCCAGGCGGGCGTCCGCTACAGCCTCGAAAATCCGCGTTCCTACGTCGATTCCAACCTTGTCGGTTCGTTCAACATTCTGGAACTGGCAAGAAACCTGCAGCCGAAGCACCTGCTGTTGGCATCGACCTCTTCCGTCTACGGCGCCAACGAGAAGATCCCCTTTGCCGAAAGCGACAAGGCCGACGAGCAGATGACGATCTATGCGGCGACCAAGAAGAGCATGGAGCTGATGGCGCACAGCTACGCCCATCTCTTCAACGTGCCCACGACCGCTTTCCGCTTCTTCACCGTCTACGGCCCCTGGGGCCGCCCCGACATGGCGCTGTTCAAGTTCGTCGATGCCATCAGGAACGACAGGCCGATCGAGATCTACGGCGAAGGCAAGATGAGCCGTGATTTCACCTATATCGACGATCTCGTCGAAGGCATCGTGCGTCTCATCGGTGTCGTGCCGTCAGAGGAAAACCGGATCGTGTCGGAAACGGTCATCGACACCCTGTCGAAGAATGCCCCTTTCCGGATCGTCAATATCGGCGGCGGCCAGCCCGTCGGGCTGATGACATTCGTCGAGACGATCGAGACGATGCTCGGCAAGCAGGCGATCCGCAAGATGCTGCCCATGCAGCCCGGAGACGTCCACAACACCTATGCCGTGCCGGATCTCCTGGTGGCGCTGACGGGATTCAAGCCGCAGATCGAAGTCGATGAAGGCGTAAAGCGCTTCGTCGAGTGGTATCAGGAAAATTACTGACCAAATGGCAGAGATCGCTGAAACGGGCCATTGGATCGAGAGTTCCGGCGGGCGCCTCTACGCCAAATCATGGACGCCAACCGTCCTGAGATCGCAGCAACCGATCATCCTGTTTCACGATTCCCTCGGATGCATCACGCTCTGGCGGGATTTCCCGGAACAACTCGCCCATTCCCTTGGTCGCCGGGTCATCGCTTATGATCGGCTAGGCTTTGGCCGGTCCGATGCTCGCGACGATCTTCTGACGCAGGATTTTATTGCATCGGAAGCCAAGCGTTTCGTACCGCTTCTTTGCGAGCAATTGTCCATTCGGGACTTCGTCGCCTGCGGGCACAGCGTCGGGGGCGGCATGGCGGTGGAGACGGGGGCAAGATTTGGCGAAAGCTGCCACGCCGTGATCACCATTGCCGCCCAAGCTTTCGTGGAGGAAAAGACCCTTCAGGGCATCCGGACCGCGCAGCAGGAATTCAAATCGGCCGAAACCTTCGCCCGGCTTGCCAAATATCACGGCAGCAAGGCCGAGTGGGTGCTGCACGCCTGGATCGACACCTGGCTCGCTCCCGAACGCGCCGGCTGGTCGCTCGATCCGGCACTTGAAAAGCTTCATTGTCCGGTGCTCGCCATTCATGGAGACCGCGACGAATATGGCTCCGAAGCCCATCCGCGCCGGATCGCCGCCGGGCGTGGTCCGGTCTATATCATGCCGGATACCGGGCATGTGCCGCACCGAGAGCATCCTGCTCTGGTCTTAAAGGCGATCGAAGACTTTCTGGCGTGAACGGACCTGTTCGCCGCAAGACGACGAAGACCTTGGCGGCGTGGATAATTTCGGAAGAGGCTTGGACAACTAGCCTATTCAGCCTGACCCGCAGGATGATAGGCCCGGTCAAAATAGATAAGCCCCTGTCCCTCGTCACGTTGACGGATGGCATCGACTTCGCAGAGTAGGATGTCATGCGTGCCGCCGTCGGCCTGACGGACGATGCGACAATCGAACGAGACAAGAGCATCTTCCAGCACCGGAGCGCCGGTCGAGAGTTCCGACCATGCGGCCGCAGCAAAGCGTTCGGCAACCGGGGTCTTGCCGCCGAAAAGCCGCGATAGATCCTGATGTGCTTCCGACAGGACATTGACACAGAGCACGCCATTTTGCGTGACGGCGGGATGAACGGAAGCGCCGCGATTGAGGCAGACGAGCAGGGTCGGCGGGCTGTCCGTGACGCTGCAGACGGCGGTCGCCGCGAAGCCGGCAAGCCCGGCCGGACCATTGGTCGTGACGATGTTCACCGCCGCCGCCATCCGCGCCATGGCATTGCGAAACTCGGTGCGCGCAATGTCGGGATCGGCGACAGGCACCGCCTTCTCGATTGCCACGGACGTTTTCATGTTCATCGCACTCTTCCCTAAATCGCGCCGACAGCCTCACATTATCGATGGGGAGGATGCGCCTCAAGAAACGACATTTTGCGGAAGCAGTCTTCTGCGAGCAATTAATTTTCTATAAAATCTATCAACAAAAAGAAAAATAGATCGGCTCAGCCTTCTAGGCCGTCACGGCATGCTGAAGCATGCCTCAGGTCCGGGTGGAGATCAGGAGAAACATCGGCCGCTCGCGCTCGATTGCCCAATCGGGATGCGCGGTGAGGTCGTCATCACTCGGCGACCACTCTTCGACATGGGCGATGATGAAGCCGGACTTGATCAGGAGGTTGAGCGTCGTGCCCATCGTGCGATGCTGCTTGATGACGCCCTCGGCGAGCCAGTTCGTCAACCGCGGTCCCTCGATCTGATAGGCATTGAGCGGCCAGATCTTGCCACCCTCGGCATCATCGAGCCATTCCGGCCGTCGCGGCGCCATATAGATTGGATGCTCGATCGAAAAGATCAGACGCCCGTCCGGTTTGAGTGCTTGGCGGATGGTCGCCAAAAGGCCGGCGAAATCCTCGATATAGTGGAAGGCGAGCGAACTGTAGACCAGATCGAAGCTCGCCTTGGGAAGCTCTAGCCTTTCAAGATCGGCCCGATCGTAGCGAACCCGCGCATCCGCCGTTTCCGTTCGCGCGCGTTCCAGCATTTTTTCCGAGACGTCGAGCCCCAATACGCTGGCCGCTCCCTGCTCGGCCGCCCAACGGCAGAACCATCCGAAACCACAGCCGAGATCCACGACGTCGAGGCCCTTCATGTCCGGCATCAAGGCACGGATCGCCGGCCATTCGGCCGCACCCGCCAACCCGTTGATGGAACGCTGAAGGCGGCTATAGCCCTCGAAGAAGCCCGGATCGTCGTAGATATTTTGTGTCATATTTGTCTTCCTTGCCTCTCCGCAACATGCATTGGATCGGCAATATCGGTGGCATTTCTTCACATAGACAACAAGGGAGCCGGCAGAAGCCGATGATGAGGAAGCCTCGTTCAGCGCCTGTCATGCTAACGGTTTCGGTCGCGACAACCATTCCGAATAGGGCTTTACACCGAAATCTGGTTCGGCCGCCTCCTCAAGCACATGGATGAATTCGATCGAATGCCCGTCGGGATCCGAAAAATATTGCGAGACGGCCGGCATCCAACCTAGAACAACGGGTTCATCGAGCGGCTCGCCATTGAACCCCTTCGGTTGAATGCCACGAGCCTTCAATGCGGCGGCGGAGCCGAGTACATCAGCGAGAGAGGTTCTGAAGGCAATATGAAGGCGCATCTTGAGCGGGGAGCTGCCCGTTTCCCAAAGGCCCAACATGCCCATCCGTTTATCGTCGATCCAAAGGAAGGCGACATTCCTGCTCTCGATGACGGTCCCGACCTCCAGCTTCAGAACGTCGCGATAGAAGGCGATGGAGCGCTGGAGATCGGCAACCGTTAGATGCGTCTCATAAAGTCCCAGAATGCGGGGGATTGACGGATCGACCGAATGCTCGAGATGACCGATCATCATCACATCACCTTGGCTGCCGTGACCTCGACCTCGACCAGGAACTCGGACCGCGTAAACCCGCCGACGATCAGCAGCGTAGAGACCGGCGCGGGAGTCTGGACATAGCGATCGCGCACGGCCATGTAGGCGGGAAAATCCTCGCGCGTGGTCACGAAACCACCGACGCGGATGACGTCGGCAAACCCCATGCCCGCCTCCTCGAGGATAGCGCCAATCGCCTTGAAACACAGCTCGGCCTGGCCGGTGACGTCAGGCGGAATGCGATCGTCAGCACCAATGCCGAGCTGGCCGGATGTGACCAGCAGGCTGGCGCCCGGCGGCACCAGCAGGCCGTGATTGTAATTGCCGAAAGGGCGGCGGACGGATGCGGGATTGAAGACCTTTTTCATCGATTCCGACTCCTGATGACTGGGCCGATTTCAGCATTTTGAGACGAAAGGGGCAAGACGGTCAGTGCGTCCGTGTTGATGTCACCACCCGATTTCGCCGTATTTCCAACAAGATATGTCCGAACAATGCGGCAAGCACGATCGGCCCGCCGATGAGCGTCGCCGTCGAAGGACGCTCGGCGAACACCATCCAGACCCAGAGTGGCGTCAGCGGCACCTCAAGCGCCGTCAGCAGCGCCGCATCCGAGGCCGGCACTAGCCGCGAGCCGAATGTATAGAGGCTGAGACCCATGGCGTTCTGGATGATGCCGAAGGCGATGATCAGGCCAAGATCCTGGCCGGAGATCGAAAGGGGCGAGGCGAACCAGAAGGTAATGGAGGAACACAGCCAGGCGGAAAGCGCCATGGCCGGTAGCATCGGCACATCGCGATGCTGGCGCATGACGACGGCAAGGCAGGCGACGGTCAGCGTCATGATGGCAGCAAGCCCCTTGCCGAGCCAGCTGCCGCCATCGCTCGCATGGCCGGAAAGCATGACGAGCACGCCGATAAAAGCAATGCCACTCGCAATCAGCGTCCGCAAATTTGGACGCTCGCGGATGAAGAGGAAGGCGACGCCCGCGGTTACAAAGGGCACGGTTGCATAGATGACCATGGCATCGGCGACCGACGTGTAATAGATCGAGCCGATGCCGCTGATCATGGATGCGGTGGAAAAGATCGTCGCCGCCAGCGAAGGACCACCCATGGAACGCAGGATGCGAAAAGCGTTGCGGCGCTCGATATAGAAAAACAGCGCGAAGACGCCGAGGCCAGAGACGATGCCACGGCAAAAGAGAATGGTCATCAGATCGGCGTGGATCGCCCGCACGAAGAGACCGGACGTCGACCAGGCGAGCGCCGAAAGCGCCACATAGGCCACGCCCAGCCTGTATTGCTGCTGTTCCGCCAGCGTCACGATGGAATCCCCCCGCCCTATAGCGGCAGAGCATTAGCGGGCGGCAATGATGCCTACAAGCAAAGCTTGCGCCGTCGCGTGTCGCGGACGCCGGAAGATGGCAAGGGTTGCAGGAAGGTCACGCTACATGCTCCGGCGTAATCGAAAGACATCTACCTACCCATTCGTATTGGTAGGATCATATCGATCTTGCACATCCTCACGATCGTTCTACGATTCTGACGACTTTGGCGAAGGAGAATCAAATTGCGCCTGCTGTCGGCCACCTTGTTTGCGTGCGGCTGCGTCAGCCTGGTCGACGGTCCGCTATGGCCGCCGGCGCAAACCTATGTCGACAAGACGGTGCAATGCAGCCAGAGCAGCGATCCGGCGCGCTGCGAACATACACGCGATAGCTGGAAGGCCGATTACGAGGAAGCCATAGCAGGCGGGTATCGAGCGCAGAAACATGTCGCTTTATGCCTGAGCACAGGCTGCGATCAGGCAATCCAACCCGACAAGATGCTCGGTTGCGCCTGGCGCATGGTCATTGTCGAAACAAGGCATGCCCAACCGGACAGTATGGATTTTGCCAATCTCAACCGCTTCTGCGGAACGGACTATATCGACCAGAAGGGAAAACTCGCGGCTGCCTCTCAAGCGAAGGCGATGATGCGCCTGATCGGCAAATAGCAGGCTGCGCAGCAAAGTCTCTGCCGCGCAGCCGGTGTTTTGCGCAGGTCCTAAGCGTAGAGCGCTAGGAAACTGCGGATTGCCTCG
Organism: Martinezella sp. CNPSo 3890; assembly: GCF_057784455.1. Taxonomy (NCBI): domain Bacteria; kingdom Pseudomonadati; phylum Pseudomonadota; class Alphaproteobacteria; order Hyphomicrobiales; family Rhizobiaceae; genus Martinezella; species Martinezella sp. CNPSo 3890. The sequence goes on from NZ_JBXSOR010000010.1 coordinate 96,752, forward strand.
ATTTCGTTGGGCCTGATATCGTGGCCGCCTGGATGCCATTCGAGCGTGACCTCGGCATTCTGCCGCGTAAAGTAATCGGCAAGCGCCTTGGTGACTGGAGCGGGTGCGATCGGATCGCGCTCGCCTGCGGTAATCAGCACGCGCTTGCCCTCCAGCCTTGCATTATCCTGCGGCTGGAACGGGATCAGCGGATGCATCAGCACGGCCGCGTCGAAAAGATTGCCATGCTCGATCAGAACATTGGCAAGGATGTTCGCACCGTTGGAAAAGCCCAGTCCAAGTACCTGCGATGCGCCGTATTCCGCCGCCAGCTCCGAGACATAGGTTGCCATCTTTTCCGTGGCGCGGGCAAGATCGGCCATGTCATAGACGCCCTCGCCCGTTCGGCGAAAGAAGCGCGCTGCGCCATATTCCGAGACATCGCCGCGCGGCGAGACGATGGTAGCGTCCGGCAATAGGCGAGTGGCGAAATTGAAGAACTGGTTTTCGTCGCCGCCGGTACCATGGAAGGTAAAGAAGATAGGCTTTCCGGGTGCACCGGCCTTCAGCCGGTGCACATAAGTCGTATCGGTCATGATATCTCTCCTGGCTTAGCCTTCCAACGGTTCGAGATGCTGTTCGATCAGCCCACGCAGATGCGCATGCTGTTCCGGCAGCTTCAGCGCTTCGCCGAGATGGGCCGTATCCTCGTCACGATCGAAGCCGGGTTCATTGGTGGCGACTTCGAACAGCACGCCGCCTGGTGTGCGGAAGTAGATTGCCCAGAAGTAATCGCGGTCGATGACCGGCGTCACCTGATAACCCGTATCCATCAGCGCCTTGCGCACTTCCAGCTGCTTTGCGCGGTTTTCGACCGCGAAGGCGACATGGTGGACGGAGCCGGCACCCGGCAGCGCCCGGTTGATATTCGGCATGGTTTCGAGGTCAACATAATCAGCGCCGTTGCCGCCGGGAATGGCAAGCCGCTTGATGCCGTCATGCGTATCGACCACCTCGTAACCCATGTACTTCAACAACTCGGCCGTGGCACCTTCGTCCCTGAGCCGCATAGCGACGGAGTGGAAGCCTCGGATGGCATGCTCGGCATCGACGCCGCCATGAGTCCAGGGCTGACGCTTGTCATCCTTAACCTCGACAAGCGCGAAGCCATCGCCATCCGGACCGGCAAAATGCAGGCGCTTCTGGCCGAAGGATTCGTCGGTCTTCAGGCCCTCGACGCCGCGCTGGCCAAGCCGTTCGGTCCAGTAGCCGATGGAACCTTCGGGAATGGAATAGACCGTATTCCCGACTTCGCCGGTACCCGGGCGACCGCGCGCCATCTTCGGGAACGGGAAGTAGGTCATGATCGTGCCGGGCGTGCCAATCTCGTCACCATAGTAGAGGTGATAGACATCGGGAGCGTCGAAATTCACGGTCTTCTTAACGCGGCGAAGGCCGAGCGTATCGGTGAAGAACTTGTTGTTAGTCCGGGCGTCTTCCGCCATCGAGGTAACGTGGTGAAGACCTTTGATCTGGTTGAGCATCTCTAACCCCTTTGCTCGCCTGCACCGGCAGGCGTTTCTCATGGGCAGAAGATGGTCTTGTCGGCCGCGTTTCGATAGTCCCGAATAGCCAAACGGATTGTCTTCAATGAGTGAACAATAAATTCTGATCGTTCACACCAAGACCATGTCGCCCTCATCTCTTGATTCTAAACAAGAGCAGCATTACTCTTAAGCTAGACAGTCTAGCTAGCGAGGATTTCGATGAATTGGCCATTGCAGGATGCAAAGAACCAGTTTTCCAAAGTCGTACAGAAAGCACGCAGCGAAGGGCCGCAAATCGTCACCTTGCGCGGCGAGCCCGCGGCGGTCGTTCTGTCTGCCGAAGACTACGATGCACTTCTGGCTGGCAAACCGAGCCTTGCCGATGACTTGCTGTCAGGGCCGGTTTGGGACGACGAAATGGCCGAAGCCGTATCTAAGCGAGATAAAACGCCAAGCCGGGATGTTCTTTTCTGATGTATCTCGTGGATACCAATGTCGTCTCGGAAATCCGGCGCGGTAATTCCCAAGCGATTGCGTGGCTGCGCTCAGTCGATCCCTCCACCATTTATCTGAGTGTCATCACACTTGGAGAGATCATGCGCGGGATTGCGCTCAAGCGAAGATCGGACCCGCGTACCGCAACTCATCTGGAGGAATGGTTGCGCAAGCTCCGGCACGACCACCGCAATCGCATTCTTCCCATTACCGATCAGATTGCGGTCGAATGGGGACGTATCGCAGCACAACGACCGCGTGGTGACGCCGATGGGCTCATCGCAGCAACGGCGATCGTTCATGACCTTATCGTCGTTACTCGCAACATCGGCGATTTCGACGACACCGGCGCTTCAATCGTCAATCCCTGGGATCAAACGCCTTACTGAGCATCCGGATTGCTCGGCAGCGCCCAATCGATCGGATCCCGGCCATGCGCGACCAGATAGGCATTGGCCTTGGAGAAATGCCGGCAGCCGAGGAAGCCGTTATGGGCCGAGAGCGGCGACGGATGTGCCGCCTTCAGCACCAGGTGGCGCTCGGTATCGACAAAAGCAGCCTTCTTCTGTGCGTAGGAGCCCCAGAGCATGAAGACGACGCCATCGCATTCGTCGTTGACTCTGCGGATGACCGCATCGGTGAAGCGCTCCCACCCCTTGCCTTGATGTGATGCGGCCTGCGATTCCTCCACCGTCAGCACGCTGTTGAGCAGCAGGACGCCCTGCTTCGCCCAGCTCTCCAGAAAGCCGTGGCGAGCCGGCGGAATGCCGAGATCCGTCTCCAGCTCCTTGTAGATATTGACCAGCGATGGCGGAATGCGCACGCCGGGGCGCACGCTGAAGCAGAGCCCATGCGCCTGCCCGAAACCGTGATAGGGATCCTGCCCGAGAATGACGACCTGCACCTCGTCGAGCGGCGTCAGATCAAGCGCCCGGAAATATTCGCTGCCACGGGGAAAGATCACCTTGCCGCGCTGCTTCTCCTCAACGAGAAAAGATTTGAGCTGCTGCATGTAGGGGCTTTCGAACTCCGAAGACAGCGCCTCTTTCCAGCTCTCCTCCAGCTTGATGCTCGCTTCCGCCATCGTCTCCGGCCTCCGTCAGTTGTCAGCATGCCGATTGAGGATGAAAGAGCAGGCGTGTCAAGAAAATGGCGGGGGCTGGGATGGGGAGATCACAGGTTTTGGAAGATAGCGCAGCCTGCCTCCGGGCTTATCTCGTAAATGACGTATAATAGCAGCAGGACACGCCAGCGTTGACAAGGCCGCTCACTTCCGCCAATGGAAGCCATCCCAATTTTCTGACCGGTGTCTCATGCTTCCCTTGCATTCCCTTGGCGAGCGCATCGTTGTGCTCGGCCCTTCCAATGCCGGCAAATCAACCCTGGCGGTCGCCCTTTCCAATAAGTTGGGTTTTCCGACGGTACATCTCGATCAGCTCCATCATCTGCCTCATACCGATTGGCAACAGCGCTCTGAAGTGGAATTCGCTGCGCTTCACGACGTGGCAATTCTTGGCGACCAGTGGATCATGGAAGGCAATTATACGCGCCTCATGCCACAGCGCTTCGCCCGCGCTACCGGCGCGATCCTCATCACCTCCAATCATTGGCTGCGCTTTTCCCGCTATCTCAAGCGGACCCTGATCAACCGCTCAGATCGAGCAGGGCATCTCGAAGGCGCCAAGGACAGCATCAAATGGGAGATGATTCACTGGATACTCGTGAAGACCCGCAACAGCGGCGCCAAATACGCAAAAATCTTACAGGAATCCGGGTTGCCAACGGTAGAATGCCATACGGCGAAGGCTCTGAATAACCTTTATCAGGCCTGGGATCTGCCGAGCAGGCGATAGGCCTCATATCAATCACCCCTTGATCCGCTCCATCCGCGGATCATAAAGCGGCTTCAGCGACACCTGGCAAGGCACGCGGCTCTGCGCGACATCCAGCTCGTAACGCCCCGAAAGCACGAAATCCTCCGTTACGCCGCCGGGGTCGCGGACATAGCCGTAGCCGATTGCCTTTCCGATCGTGTAGCCGTAGCCGCCGCTCGATAGCCAGCCGACGCGCCGGCCGTCGCGATAGATCGTCTCGCGGCCGAGAAGCACGATTTCGGGATCGTCGGGTACGAAGCAGGCAAGCATCTTCTTGACGCCAGAGGCTAACTGCCGCTCGATCGCCTCGCGCCCACGGAATGCGATGTCCTTCTTCGTCTTCACCGCCCAGGCAAGCCCGGCTTCAACGGGCGTGTGATCCGGCCCAATATCCGAGCCCCAGGCGCGATAGCCCTTCTCCAGCCTGCAGCTCTCGATGGCGCGATAGCCGGCATTGACGAGGCCGTGCTCGCGGCCGGCGGCCATCAGCACGTCATAAACGGTCGTGGCATATTCCACCGGCACATGCAGCTCATAGCCGAGTTCGCCGACATAGGTGATGCGCAGCGCCCGGACGGGGCAGCCGGCGATGCCGACGGTCTTCACCTTGCCGAAGGGGAATGCGGCGTTCGAAACGTCGGCCGAGGTCACGGCCTGCAATATCTCGCGTGACTTCGGCCCCATCAGCGACAGCACGGAATAGGCGGAGGTCACATCCACCAGCTCCGCATGCATCTCGGATGGAATATTGCGGGCGATCCAATCGAAATCATGGGTGGCGAAGCCGGTGCCTGTCGTGATGTAGAATTCGTTCTCGGCGGTGCGGGCAACGGTAACGTCGCATTCGATGCCGCCGCGGTCGTTCAACATCTGAGTATAGGTCAGGGCGCCGACAGGCTTGGCGACATCATTGGAAGCGATCCATGAGATTGCCGCCTCGGCATCCCTGCCCTTCAGGACGAATTTGGCGAAGGAGGTCTGGTCGAAGATGACGGCCGCTTCGCGCACTGCCCTGTGCTCCCGGCCGACGGCATCGAACCAGTTCTGCCGTCCATACGTGTATTCGTCCTTCGGCTCCTCGCCGGCAAAGAGATCGGCAAACCAGTTCGGCCGCTCCCAGCCGAGTTTCTCCCCGAAGCAGGCGCCCTGCGCCTTCAGCCGATCGTAGAGCGGCGACTTGCGGCAGGGGCGGCCGCTCGAATGCTCCTCGAAAGGCCAGGCCATGGTGTAGTGCTTGCCATAGGCTTCCAGCGTGCGCGTGCGTACCCAATCAGTGTCGAAATGCGGGCGGCCGAAGCGCCTGATATCAACCGGCCAGAGATCGTAAGGTGGCTCGCCCTTGGCGACCCATTCGGCAAGCGCCATACCGGCACCGCCGGCAGAGGCGATGCCGAAGGCGTTGAAGCCGGCGCCGACGAAGAAATTCCTCAGCTCCGGTGCCTCGCCGAGAATGTAATTGCCGTCCGGGGTAAAGCTCTCCGGCCCACAAAGCAGCTGCTTGACGCCGGCCGTCTGCAGCGCCGGCACGCGCACCAGCGCCTGCTCCATGGTCTGCTCGAAATGGTCGAAATTGCTGTCGAGCAGCGTGTAGTGGAAATCTTTCGGAATACCGTCGAGCGCCCAGGGGATGGGATTGGGCTCATAGCCGCCCATGACAAGCCCGCCGACCTCCTCCTTATAGTAGGTCAGCCGGTCCGGATCGCGCAGCGTCGGCAGGTTGGAAGGCACGCCGAAGGATTCGGTGATGAGATATTGATGCTCGACGGAGACGAGCGGCACGTTGACGCCGAAGCGGCCGGCAAAGGTCCGAGTCCATTGCCCGGCGCAGACGACGACGCGCTCGCATTCGATACGGCCTTTCTCGGTGATGACGGCACGGATCCGGCCCTTGTCGATCTCCAGATCGAGAACTTCGGTATCCTCGAAGATCGACACGCCGCTCATGCGGGCGCCCTTTGCCAGCGCCTGGGTGATATCGGAAGGATTGGCCTGTCCGTCCGTCGGCAGGAAGGCGGCGCCGACGAGGTCGTCGACATCCATCAGCGGCCAGAGATCGCGCGCCTCCTGCGGCGTCAGCAGGTGCATTTGCAGGCCGAAGGATTGCGCCGTCGTCGCCTGCCGCTTCACCTCCGTCCAGCGCTCCTCATTGCAGGCAAGCCGCAACCCGCCATTCATCTTCCAGCCGGTGGCAAGCCCCGTCTCCGCCTCGAGCTTCTTATAGAGATCCACGGAATAGCCGAGCATCTGCGTGATATTGGCGCTGGTGCGCAGCTGGCCGACAAGGCCGGCGGCGTGGAAGGTCGTGCCCGAGGTCAGCTTCTTGCGCTCCAGAAGCACGGTATCGGTGAAGCCGAGCTTGCCGAGATGGTAGGCGGTCGAGCAGCCGATGATGCCGCCGCCGATGACGACGGTCTTTGCTGTAGCCGGCAGTTCCTTCATGACGTCACCTCAAGAATTGCGAAAATCCTGCCAGGCGCTCTCGAACCGCCGCAGGTTTTCAGCTGTATAGGAAGAATAATCGAATTCGATGTCGGAATGGATTTCCGAAACCATGCTCCACATCGTCTCGCGCAGGAGTGAGGCGCATTTCATCGCCTGATAGCGCCGGCGCAGATCATCGCTGACAGAAGCCTCGAAATAGGCCTCCAGCATCGCCTCTTCCTGCGCCTCGGAAAATTCATTGTTGGAGGCAAGGCCACCAAGATCGAAAAGCGGCGTGTTGAAGCCGGCATAATCCCAATCGATCAGCCAGAGCCGCTTGCCATCATCGAGAAAATTCGCCGCTAGCAGATCGTTGTGTCCGAAGGCGATTTCGAAAGGACCGGCTTCGCGTTCGAGCCGCTCGGCGATCTCAAGAAAGGAACGCAGCCTCGGCTTGTGGCGACTGTCGCCAGTCTCCAGGAGAGCCGCATAGTCCCTGACCACGTGAAAGACCCAGAAGATGGCCGCCGGTCCGCGAAAATGCCTGGCGACGTCCCGATGGCAGGACCGGACGAGCGGCACGACCCGGCTCATCATGGCCGGCTTTCTTATATCATCGGCCGATAGCGGGCTTGCGTCGATATAGTCCAGCACCAGTATGCCGGGCTCATGATGGATCACAGCAGGTGAAAGACCGGCTGCATGGGCCGCCCTGCTTGCGGCCACTTCGTTGGTGCGGCTGATGTGATGAACCGGAATGTCCGATCCAAGCCGCACGACGAAGCGGCGACCATTATCGCCAACCAGATAGTTGCGATTGGTAATGCCGCCCACCAGCGGTTCGATGTCGATCGGCCCGCGCCAGATGCTGAGAGAATGTATCCTGTCTTCCGCCGTCGCAGTCATTCCCCCTCCGGTCCTGCTGCTGAGCATCTTTCCGATCTGAAAAGTTCCTCACAAACGTAAAGCTGTCAAGAACTTCCCCACAAAATGAAACGAATATTTGGTTTTTTGTTGGAATCGAAGAGTCGTCTCCAATCGGATGAGCTATGGATATCCTAAAGACTGCGCTTCACCGTAGGTGAGATTTGTCTTAAAAACTCAGGCGCGAAGCAACCAGATTGAGGTTGCGTGCATTAACGCCTCCGGCGGCAACGGAACCGGCCAGTCGAAAGCCACGCAAGTTTGGGATCAAAACCCATAACAGGATCAGGAACCATGTCGGGCATATCCCAGCCACCGCTTCACTCCAATCATCGCGAGCGCGAAATACTGGAAGAGCTGCGTCTGGCAGGAGGCGCAAGCCGTATACAATTTCTGGCCGAACGGCTCGGCGTTTCTGAAGAAACCATCCGCCGAAACATCCGCAGCCTGGAAGCCAACGGCCTTGTGACCAAGGTGCATGGCGGGGTCCATATCAAGGACTCGATGATCGAGCCGCCGCTGCATCTGCGCATGAACGAGAATGCCGAAGCCAAGCGGATGATCGCCGCCTCGGTCGCCGCGATGATCGAGGATGGTGATGCGCTCTTCCTCGATGTCGGCTCGACCACCGCCTTCATCGCCGTCGCGCTGCAGAAGCATCAGAACCTCTTCGTCGTCACCAATGCGGTCGCTGTCGCCCATGCGCTCGCGACCCGCAACAGCAATCGCGTCTTCTTCGCCGGCGGTGAACTGCGCGGCCATGATGGCGGCACCTTCGGCATGGAAGCGGCCAATTTCCTGCGCCGCTTCAATGTGCGCCACGCCATCCTCTCGGTCGGCGCCATCAACGCCGCCTCGGGCTTCATGCTGCACGATCTGGAAGAAGCGGAATATTCGCGGGAGGCAGCTAGCCGCGCCGAAAACCGCATCGTCGTTGCTGATAGTGCCAAGTTCGGGCGCAGCGCGCCGATCGTTCTGAGTGAACCGGAAAACTTCAATGTTCTGGTTACGGACGAACAGCCGCCGGCAGACATTCGCGCCATGCTGGAGCGCAACGAAATCGAACTTGTCATCGCCAACCGGCAACGGGATGAGCGGCGATAGCGAGTTCGCCGGGTTCTCAGCCCTTGCACATCGCCTCAAGCGTCTGCGCGGCTTTGCTCGCATGGCGCTCCTTGTGGCGCAGCAGGCGGAAGCTGCGAGGGGGCAGATCGAATTTTGCCTGAACCAGCAATCCCTGCCCGAGATAGGCTTTGGCCGCAGCACTGGAAACGGCAGCAGCACTTTGCCCGGCGCAGACTGCGGACAGCACAGCTTCATTCGAGGGAAGGACCAGCGCCACCCTGAGGGCTTGCGGCGAAGCCCCGAGCTTGGCAACCGTATTCTCGAATTCGGAACGCGTACCCGAGCCCTCCTCCCGCATCACCCAGGAGGTGTCCGCAGCAAGATCGGCCGCCGACAATCGCCGCCCATCCGCCCAGGGATGGTGTGGCGGCACGACGATCACAAGCGCATCCTGTGCGACGATCTTCATCGACAGCGCCGGCGCATCCACTTCCCCCTCGATGAAACCGAGCTCGGCCGCACCATCGATAACCGCTTCGGTGACGGTACGGGTATTGCCTATCGTCAGATCCAGCTCGATACCGGGATAATCGCGGCGAAACCGCATCAGCAAGGGCGGTAGCCAATAGCTGGCGATGGTCTGGCTTGCGCAGAGACTGAGCCTACCGCGCTGCAATCCGCCGAGTTCGGACAGCATCAGTTCCGCCGAACGTACGCGTGCGAGCGTCGCTCTTGCTTCTCCGAGGAAGGATCGTCCCGTCTCCGTCAGCTCGATCCGACGGCCGACGCGATGAAACAGCTCCACTCCGTAATAGGCCTCAAGGTTCTTGATCGCGGAGCTGACGGCGGATGGCGTCAGATGGATCGCTTCGGCGGCATTGGTCAGATGCTCTCGCTCCGCGACGGCGACGAAAATGGCGAGCTGTTCGAAGGTCATGGGAAATCATTCTAATTTATCGAATAAAACATAGGATAATATTCGATGGATGTCGACATCGGCAGATGAGACTTTCCAGCCGTCACCAAATCACAAGAAACGAATGACGGCACCCATGTCCATCGCTCAACGCGCAAACGAGATCCTTCCCGGCCTGGCCCTCACCTCGGCCGTAGCCCTTGTGGCCTATGCTGCGGAACATGTTGAAGTGGGTCTCCTCGGTGGCCGGTGGATCGAAAGCCTGGTGCTTGCCATTGCGCTCGGCATCGCCGTCTGCACGATCAAGCCGCTGAAGCCGGCCATGAAGCCGGGTGTCGATTTCAGCGCCAAGTTCCTTCTGGAAATCGCCATCGTGCTTCTCGGCGCCTCCATCAGCCTTTCGGCGATCCGCGGCGCCGGCGTCTGGCTGATCGCCGGCATCGCCCTCGTCGTCGTGCTGTCGATCGCCGCCACCTATCTCATCGGTCGGGCGCTCGGCCTGCCGCCGAAGCTCGCAACCTTGATCGCCTGCGGCAACTCGATCTGCGGCAATTCGGCGATCGTGGCCGTTGCGCCCGTGATCGAGGCCGACTCGCAGGAGATTGCCGCAGCGCTTGCCTTCACCGCCGTCCTCGGCATTGTCGCCGTGTTCCTGCTGCCGCTTTTCTATTTCCACTTCGGCATGAGCGTACCGCAATACGGGACACTTGCTGGACTGACGGTTTATGCCGTGCCGCAGGTCTTGGCGGCGACCGCGCCCGTCGGCCTGCTCGCTGTCCAGACCGGCACGCTCGTCAAGCTCGTCCGTGTCCTGATGCTCGGCCCGGTTATCTTCCTGCTCGGCATCCTCACCAAGGCTGAAGCCTCAGGCAGCGATGAAAGCAGCGGCCATCACCATTCTCTGGTCCCCTGGTTCATCTGCGGCTTCCTGGGATTGATGACGCTACGCTCCTTCGGGCTGATCCCGGATATGCTGGTGACACCGATGGAAACTGTTTCCGGTATTCTGACCGTCATCGCCATGGCAGCGCTGGGCCTGTCGGTCAGCATCCGCTCCGTCGCCCACGCCGGCGGCCGGGTGATCGCGGCAGCGACACTATCGCTGTTGACGCTGGGCGCCATCAGCTATTGTCTGATCCTCGCCCTACAGCTTCAGTAGCATGTGCGGCAACGCTGACTGAAGACCGCCCCGAGCTCGACGCCTCGGCCGATTTCAGCAATGCTGCAGTCTCGCTTTCGGAAGAAGGATAGCCGATAGCATAGCCCTGAAGTTCATCGCAGCCGACCTCGGCCAGAACGAGCGCGTGATCCTCGGTCTCGACCCCTTCGGCGACCACCTCGACATTCAATGTGCGTGCGATTTCGATGATAGAGCCGACAAGACGACGCTGCTCCTCGGACACCGTAACCGCAGTCACCAATTGCCGATCTATCTTCAGCCGCTTCGGTTTGAGTTTGACGAGGCCAATCAGCGAGGCATGACCGGAACCGAAATCGTCGATCTCGATATCGATTCCCATCTCCTTGATGCCGGCGATATTGGCAAGCACCGCCTCGTCGGGTTCATCCAGGAAAATGGTCTCCACCAGCTCGAAGGCGATGGCGTGGCGCGGTATTCTGAGCGCCCTCAATCCGTCGATCAGGTCGGGATCGGCAAGCCGGCGACCGGAGATATTGACAGCGATGCGCGGCGGTGAAAGACCCTGCGAAACCCAGGCTGCCCGATCCGCCAGTGCGCGCTTCAGCACGGCCGCATCGATCTCCGCGGTAAATCCATATTCATCGGCGACCTTGAGGAAGGCTACGGGGCTTAGCAATCCCCTTCCCGGATGCCGCCAGCGTGCCAGCGCCTCCAGTCCGACGATGCGGCGGCTCTGCGCATCCACTTGAATCTGATAGAAGGGCTCGATCTGCCGCAGCACCGGCGCCAATCGCAACTCATCGGCCAGGCGGCGTTCTGCATGCAGATCGGACTGGAGCTGTGGCGTGAAGAACTCCACCCGGTTGCGGCCGAGTTTCTTGGCCTGAAAAAGGGCGACGTCGGATTCTGCCAGGAGATTGCCTGCGCCACTCGTCTGGCCCATCGCCACGCCGATGGACGCGCCGATCTTCAGCATCTCGTTGCCGAAACGCACTTCGCGGCGCAATCGCGATAGAATATCGCCGGCGATTGCCTGAAGCCTTTCGACACTGGCGATATTGACTAGCACGGCCACGAACTCGTCACCGCCGATGCGGGCAACAATGTCGTTGGCAGTTATCGCTCCGGAAATGCGGGCGGCGGCGCTTTGCAATGTGGCATCACCGGCCGCATGGCCCCATTTGTCGTTGATCTCCTTGAACCCATCGAGATCGATATGGAGGATTGCAAGATTCCCAATAGACGCATCGTTGCGCAACTCGGCCAGACGCCGGTCGAAATAGCGGCGGTTCGGAAGGCCCGTGAGATAATCGTGATCGGCAGCATGTTCTATTCGCGCCCGACTGTGCTCCAATGCAACGGCACGCGCTTCGGCGATAGCTTTTTGACCACTCAGCTCGCGATTGAGCAGGACGTCGGCGGTGACGTCCCATTCCGCGCCGATGAAAGAAGGCGCCCCTTCGGCATCCTCATAATAATGTGCGCGCGAGCGCAGATGACGCACCTCGCCTCCGGGCAGGATGATGCGGAATTGAGAATTATAGAAACCCTTCCTGGCCAACGCGACATCGAAGTCGTGGACGGCCCCTTCGATATCCTCCGGATGCAGCGCATTCATCCAGACGTCGGAGGAAACCCTATGCTCGTGAAGTCCGGTCCCGTAGAGCTTGTGCATCTGCGAGTCCCAGAGCAGCTCCTGCTCGTTGACATTATGCTGCCAGACACCGATTTGAGACGCCTCGAGCGCCAGCTCCAGCCTCCTTAAAAGGTCCTGGAACTCTTCTTCGCTTCGTCCTGATGTCGTCTCTGCCAAAGAGCACCACCCCGTTCGGAAACTGAAGAGACTAACTAACCGCAGCCAATTATAGTTGCACTACTCCCTTTCGCGAACTTTAATGGCTGCGCAAGCTACCCAAATTAACAGCAGCACTGCAATCCTTGCCAGCGGCCGACGCCTGTCAATGGTTATGCCGCGGCGGATTGGCAGCGATGTCGCGAAAATCGGCGGCGCCATCCAGCACGGCTCCGTCGGAAAGCTGCGTGACCGAACGACGATAGATGCGCTGCCACGGCGTCGCATCCGGCGGCATCACTGGAATGCCATCGCCTTTACGACGCGCAATCTCCGCCTCGTCCACCTGCATGTCGCAGCGCCCCTGATTGAAATCGATGCGGATGATATCGCCGGTCCTGAGCCAGGCAAGCCCGCCACCGGCCGCACTTTCCGGCGAGGCATTCAAAATGGAGGGGCTGTCGGCCGTGCCAGATTGACGCCCGTCGCCGATCGTCGGCAAGCTCTTGATGCCCCTTTTAAGAAGATGATCCGGTGGCTGCATGTTGACAACTTCGGCCGATCCCGGCCAGCCGATCGGCCCGGCGCCGCGAATGACGAGAATGGTCTTTTCGTCGATGCCGAGAGCGGGATCGTTGATGCGCTTGTGATAATCCTCGGAGCCGTCGAAAACGACTGCCCTGCCCTCGAACACGCCTTCGTGGCCAGGCTCCTGCAAATAGCGGCTGCGGAACTCCTCTGAAACGACGCTCATCTTCATGATGGCGAAATCGAACAGATTGCCTTTGAGCACCAGGAAGCCGGCGCGCTCCTTCAGCGGCTCGGCGAAGGGACGAATGACCTCTCGATCCGTCGCCTCCCGGCCCTTCAAATTCTCCGCCATCGTCCTGCCTGTCACCGTCGGACAGCTACCATCCAGCTTGCCGGTCTGCAGCAGCTCCCACATGATGGCCGGAACACCGCCGGCGCGATGGAAGCGCTCGCCGAGATAGGCGCCCGCCGGCTGGACATTGGCGAGCAGCGGAATGTCGAAGCCGTGCACCTGCCAGTCGTCGGGGTAAAGCTCGACGCCGGCATGCTTGGCCATAGCGGCGAGATGCGGCTGCGCATTGGTCGAGCCGCCGATGGCTGAATTGACCCTTATGGCATTGAGGAAAGCCTCACGCGTCAGCACGTCCGAAGGCTTGATATCCTCCAGCACCAGCTCGACCGCCCGCCGGCCTGTGCGATAGGCCATCTGGCCGCGCTCGCGATAGGCGCCGGGAATGGCGGCACAGCCGGTCAGCGACATGCCAAGCGCTTCCGCCATGGCGTTCATGGTCGAGGCAGTCCCCATGGTGTTGCAATGGCCGATCGAGGGCGCCGAGGCGAGCGAGGCTTCCATGAATTCCTCCTCGTTGATCTCGCCTGCCGCCAGTTTGCGGCGCGAACGCCAGATCACCGTGCCGGAGCCGGCAAGTTCACCCTCATGCCAGCCATCGAGCATCGGACCGCCGGAGAGAACGATCGCCGGAATATTGACTGTCGAGGCCGCCATCAATGCCGATGGCGTGGTCTTGTCGCAGCCGGTCGTCAGCACGACGCCATCGAGCGGATAGCCATAGAGCACTTCGACAAGGCCGAGATAGGCGAGATTGCGGTCGAGCGCAGCCGTCGGCCGCTTGCAGTTCTCGAAGATCGGATGGGTCGGAAATTCGATCGGAATACCGCCGGCATCGCGAATCCCGTCGCGCACGCGCTTGGCAAGATCGAGGTGATGGCGGTTGCAGGGCGTCAGATCGCTGCCGCTCTGGGCAATGCCGATGATCGGCTTGCCGGACCGCAATTCCTCCGGCGTGATGCCGTAATTCATGAAGCGCTCGAGATAGAGCGCCGTCATATCGATATGATCCGGATTGTCGAACCAGTCCTGCGAACGCAGACGACGCTTGGATGCACCCTTATCGCTCATCTCTTCCTCAAGCCTTTCCTCGGGCATTCTTGTCTTCCAGATGCTGCAGCAGGCCGCTGTGATCCTGCTCGCCACCGCCGTTTTCGACGAATTCGGCAAACTCCGCTCGAACGGCTTCGGTCAGCGGCAGATGAAGCGACAGGTTCTGCGCCGCCGCCAGCACCGTATCGAGGTCCTTCAGCTGGTTGCGGGCGGTGCCGCCGGGCTCGAAGTTGCGCTCGATCATGCGCTGGCCATGCAGTTCCAAAATCCGGCTTTCGGCGAACCCGCCGCGAATAGCGTCACGAAATGCCTCGCGCGAACCGCCGCCGGCCTCGACCAGCAGCATCGCTTCCGCGACGGCCCCGATGGTCACGGCGACGATCTGCTGATTGCCGAGCTTTGCGAGCTGGCCTGTCCCGCTCGGACCGACACGGGTTACGCGCCCGAGAGGCGCCATGATATCGCGCACGCTGTCGATGACGCCGGCATCGCCACCAGCCATGATCGCGAGCGTTCCGGCGGCCGCCCCGACCACGCCACCGGAGACCGGCGCATCGATGTGTCGGATACCGCGCTCGGCGAGTTTGAAGGCATGTTCGCGGGCAACGGCCGGCGATATCGAGCTGTTGTCGATAACGATCGCGCCAGCCTCCAGCACATCGGCCACGCCGCTGCCGAACAGGACTTCGCCGACAGCTCCGCCATTCGTCAGCATTGTGAAAAGCACCGCGGCGCCTCGCGCCGCCTCCACCGCCGTATCTGCGACGGTTGCGCCGTCGGCAGCCAGAGGTTCCGCCTTGCTGCGATCGCGATTCCAGACGGTCACGGCAAACCCGGCCGCCAGCAGACGCCGCGCCATCGGCGCACCCATCAATCCCGTGCCGAGAAAAGCGATCTTCCTGCCGCCCATAAACTATCCTCCGAATGCGGCGCACCAGCCCCGAGACTATATGCTATCGCCCTTTGGGTCCTTGCGCCAACGGGCCGCTCCTCATGCCCGATGTACGTCAATCAAATCATCCAAGAGCTTGATAAACCTATGGTGCCAGCATGCAAAGAAAATCGGTGGCCCGACCGAAAATTCTTCGGCACTGAATTCGCAATAGGCCGGTAGATAAGAAAAGGCGGGACCTTATGGTCCCGCCCCTGGCCTGTCGAGGACTGGAGGTCGGTTCGGCACGGCCCCTATTCGGCGGCGATCGGGAGTACCTCCGCCGAATGCTCGTTGTCATTGTGCGGATGCTGCTTCAGCGGACGGTTGCCCGTCAGTCGACGGGTCAGCACGTAGAACACGGGCGTCATGAAGATGCCGAAGAAGGTCACGCCGATCATGCCGGCAAACACCGCGACACCCATGGCAGCGCGCATTTCGGCACCGGCACCGGTCGAGGTGACCAGCGGCACGACACCCATGATGAAGGCCATGGAGGTCATCAGGATCGGGCGCAGGCGCAGGCGACTGGCTTCGATCGCGGCCTGGACCGGCGTGCGGCCCTCGAATTCCAGCTCGCGGGCGAATTCCACGATCAGGATGGCGTTCTTTGCCGACAGGCCGACCAGCACCACCAGGCCGATCTGGGTGAAGATATTGTTGTCTCCACCCGTGAGCCAGACGCCGGTCAGCGCCGCCAAGACGCCCATCGGCACGATCATGATGATGGCAAGCGGCAAGGTCAGGCTCTCATATTGGGCAGCCAATACGAGGAAGACCAGGAGCAGCGCCAGCGGGAAGACGACGACGCTGGAATTGCCCGCCAGGATCTGCTGGTAGGTCAAATCAGTCCATTCGAAGTCGATGCCGGGCGGCAGCGTCTCGTGCAGGATCTTCTCGATCGCCGCCTGTGCCTGACCCGACGAGAACCCGGGCGCCGGACCACCATTGATGTCGGCTGCCAGGAAGCCGTTATAGCGGTTCGTGCGTTCCGGACCGGTCGTGGCATCGACCTTCAGCAGGGCTGAAAGCGGGATCATCTGACCCGATGCCGAACGAACCTTCAACTGGCCGATATCTTCCGGCTGTGCGCGGAACTTGGCATCGGCCTGTACACGGACGCTGTAGGTGCGGCCGAAGGCGTTGAAGTCGTTCACATAGAGCGAACCGAGATAAATCTGCAGTGCTTGGAAGACGTCGGTGACGGAGACCCCGAGCTGCTCGGCCTTGGCGCGGTCGAGATCAGCAAAGAGCTGCGGCACGTTGATCTGGAAGCTCGAGAAGATACCTGTCAGCTCCGGTGTCTGGTAGGCTTTGGCGATCACTGCCTTGGCCGCCTGATCGAGCACCTGGTTGCCGAGGCCGGCGCGATCTTCGATCTGCAGCTTGAAGCCGCCTGTCGTACCGAGGCCGTTCACCGGCGGCGGCGGGAACATGGCGATGAAGGCATCCTGGATGGCGCCGAACTTGTGATTCAGTGCCATGGCGATCGCCCCGCCCGAAAGGTCCGGCGTCTTGCGCTCGTCGAAGTCCTTCAGCGTTACGAAAACGATGCCCGCATTCGAGGAATTGGTGAAGCCGTTGATCGACAGACCCGGGAAGGCGATCGCATTGGCAACGCCAGGCTGCTGCAACGCGATATCCGTCATGCGCTTAATCACGCTTTCCGTACGGTCAAGGCTTGCGGCATCCGGCAACTGTGCAAAGCCGATCAGATACTGCTTATCCTGCGACGGCACGAAACCGCCTGGAACCGTTGTGAACAGGCTATAGGTCGCGCCCACCAGCGCGAGATAGACCACCATGACGATGCTCTTGCGCGACACCAGGCGGCCGACGCCCTTGCCGTAATATTTCGAACCGGCTCCGAACGCCCGGTTGAAGCCGCGGAAGAACCAGCCGAAGACCGCGTCCATGATTCGCGTCAACCGATCCTTCGGCGCATGGTGGCCCTTCAGGAGCAGGGATGCCAGCGCAGGAGACAGGGTGAGCGAGTTAAAGGCCGAGATGACGGTCGAGATAGCGATCGTCAGCGCGAACTGGCGGTAGAACTGGCCGGAGAGGCCGGAGATGAAGGCGAGCGGCACGAAAACCGCGACGAGGACCAGCGCGATCGCGATGATCGGACCGGAAACTTCCTTCATGGCCTTGTAGGTGGCGTCTCGCGGATTGAGCCCGGCCTCGATATTGCGTTCGACGTTCTCCACCACCACGATCGCGTCGTCCACGACGATACCGATCGCCAGCACTAGGCCGAAGAGGCTGAGCGCGTTGATCGAGAAGCCGAAGACATACATCACGGCAAAGGTGCCGATGATCGACACCGGAACGGCGATCAGCGGGATGATCGAGGCACGCCATGTCTGCAGGAACAGAATGACGACCAGGACAACGAGCGCGATGGCTTCGAGCAGCGTGTCGATAACCTTCTCGATCGAGGCGCGGACGAATTTCGTCGTGTCGTAGACGATCTCATACTTGACGCCCGCCGGCATGGCCTGTTGCAGCACGTCCATGGTCGAGCGCACGTTGTTCGCGATCTCGATCGCGTTCGAACCGGGCGCCTGGAGAACCGCGACGGCGACCGCCGGCTTGCCGTCGAGCAGCGAACGCAGCGTATAGTCTTCCGCACCCAGCTCGACGCGAGCGACGTCGCGAAGGCGGGTGATCTCGCCATTGGCGCCCGTCTTGACGATGATGTTGCCGAACTCCTCGGGCGTGCGCAGGCGGCCCTGGGCATTGACGTTGAGCTGCAGATCCACGCCCGGTCGGCTGGGTGAGGCACCGATGATGCCGGCCGCAGCCTGGACGTTCTGGGAGCTGATCGCATTGCTGATGTCGCCGGCGGCAAGATTATGCTCGGCCGCCTTCTGCGGATCGATCCACACGCGCATGGAATAATCGCCGGCGCCGAAGACCTGCACCTGCCCGACGCCCTCGATCCGGGCGAGCCGATCCTTGATGTTCAGGGTCGCATAGTTTCGCAGATAGGTGATGTCGTGGTCGGCCCCGTCCGAGACGAGGTTGACGACCATGATGAAGTCGGGCGAGCTCTTGACGGTCGTGATGCCGAGGGCACGGACTTCCGTGGGTAGGCGCGGCTCGGCCTGCGAAACGCGATTCTGCACGAGCTGCTGCGCCTTGTCCGGATCGGTGCCGAGCTTGAAGGTGACGGTCACGTTAAGAACGCCGTCCGATGTCGCCTGGCTGGACATGTAGAGCATGCCCTCGACGCCGTTGATCTGCTCTTCGAGCGGCGTCGCCACCGTTTCGGCGATGACGGTCGGGTTAGCACCGGGATAGGTGGCGCGCACGACAATCGACGGGGGCACGACCTCTGGATATTCGGAGATCGGCAGCGCTCTGAGGCCGATCAGGCCGGCGACCACAATGAGGACCGAAAGAACACCGGCAAAGACCGGACGGTCGACAAAGAATCTGGAGATGTTCATATCAAAGCCCCCTCTGGGGTAAGAACGGATGCAAAATTCCCGTCCGACGATTTGAGAGCCGCCGGCGGATCATGTGATTTTGGAATGTCGGCCTTCTGCCCACGGGCAGAAGGCGAAGTCTTACTGAGCGGTCGCGACCTTCTCTGCCAACTGCGGCGCGACGACCGCACCGGGACGGATGCGCTGCAGCCCGTTGACGACGATCTTTTCGCCGGCTTTCAGGCCGTTCTCGATCACTCGCTGACCGTCGACAACCGATCCGAGCTGGACCTGCCGGTAATTGACCTTGTTCTCGCCATCCACGACGAAGACGAACTTCTTATCCTGGTCGGTGCCGACTGCACGGTCGTCGATGACGATCTTGTTCTCGGCCTTCGGTTGGCCCATGCGAACCCGCACGAACTGGCCGGGGATGAGACGGCCGCCCGGATTGTCGAAGACGGCTCGAACGCTGACGGTGCCGCTCGCCGCATCGACCTCGTTGTCGATCAACTGCAACTTGCCCTTGATCGGCGTGCCGTTGTCGCTTGCCGTACCGATCTGAACCGGGATCTGCTCGACTGGCGGAACGATGCCGCCGGTAGCCGGCAGTTCGGACAGCGCCTGGGTCACGGTCTGTTCGTTGGCACTAAAGCTCGCATAGATCGGGTCGACCGAAACGAGCGTCGTCAGTACTGAAGAGGACGCGCCGGCTGCAACGAGGTTGCCGACGGTGACGGCGATCTTGCCGACGCGGCCAGCGATCGGGGCGCGGACCTGCGTGTAGTCGAGATTGAGCTGCGCTGTCTGCAAGGTTGCTTGCGCGGCCTTCAGATTGGCTTCCGCCGCAGCATAGTTGCTGGCGCGCGTGTCCATATCGCTCTGCGAGATCGTCTTGTTGTCGAAGAGCTTCTGGCCACGGTCGACTTCGACTTTCGTCAGGTTGAGAGTGGCTTTCGCCGCGCCGACCTGCGCCTGAGCCTGGGCGACGGCCGCCTCATAAGGTGCGGGATCGATCGTGACAAGCAGGTCACCCTGCTTGACCAAAGCGCCCTCGCGGAAATGCACGGACTGGATCGCCCCAGCCACGCGCGGCCGGATCTCGACGCGGTCAATGGCTTCGAGCCGGCCGGAGAATTCCTGCCAGGATGTAACGTCGCGCGGCTCGACAACAGCAACCGTAACGGGGATAGCCGGCGGTGCCGCCTGGCTCGCCGCCTCGGTTGCCTGAGCGCCGCGCGGCAGCTCCAGATAGAAGGCTGCGCCTGCAACAGCCGCAGCGACACCCATGCCGGCGCCCCACAGGGCCCAGCTCTTACCGTTGGACTTCATGTTAGTCTCTCCTTTGGCCCCGTCTTGGGACACGGGACCACAAATTCCTATCGTCTCAATAAAATCAGGGGCCGAAGCACCGCGCATCCGCGTGACCATCGCTCCGGTCTCATGCCTTCGACATCAGTCCAATCCGCGCTCATCCCTCGCGGACCGCATACCCTAGTCGATCAAGCCTGCACGTCTTCGACAAAACCCTTGAAACAACAACAGATATCCTGCTGCCATGAAGGCTTGTCCTTCGACTGCCCGCCATAGAGAGTGGGCCAGCCTGTCCCGGCGGGAAGGACTTGCTGGCGAACACGGACGCCAGCCGCTTTCAGCCGACTGCCGTATTCCATGCTCTCGTCGCGGAGCGGGTCGTCCTCGGCCGTGAGCACCAATGCCGGCGCGAGGCCCGAAAGCCGCGAACAGTATCGAGGCGCTGCATAGGGGTGACAGACACCGCCCAGGAAACCCAGGTAACGGTTCCAACCCTCCGTCCAGCGCTCGCGCATGCCGCTTTCCTCCGCCTGGAGGAAAGATTTCGACCCCATGAAGGGATCAAGCAAAGGCGATATCAAAACCTGTCCGTCCAACGAACCGGGTATTTGATCGCGCGCCTTTAAAGCGACGCCCGCCGCAACATTGCCACCCGATTCCTCTCCGGCGACAAACAGCAGCGATTTTTTCGCCCCGCCCAGCGCAAGCATGTTCCGCTTGTTGCTGAGATAGGCGAGAAGCCCGTAGGCGCATTCCAGCACCTTCGGAAAAGCATTCTGATTGCAGCTGGTATAATCCGCCGCAACCACGATGGCCCCAGCCTCAGCGAGGCTTGCCGCCACCGGCCTGTTGGTCGCGTGACAGGTATCAAGAAAAGCGCCGCCGTGCAGATAGAGCACAAGGGGTGCCGCCTTCTTCAAACCTTCACCGTTGTAGATCCGCGCTTCCACCGGCCCCGTTGGCACGTTTTCCAGCACAACATCTTTCCACGGCGCACTCATCGACCCAAATCCCTGTCTGCTCGAGCGAATATGTTCCAATCCAAAAAGCGGTTTACCACGCTTTGCGACCATATTCTCGAAATGCGGTCTTTGGCGCCCCCATGCCGCATTGCAACAACTTACGAAACAACATATTGTTATTCCGCTTCGAGAATAAGTAGCCTATATTCGATCAGACTATTCACCATTACAAACAATCGACCTCTTTTTTCATCGGGTCGAGGGACATCATGGAATGGACCAGTTATCAGCAATGCGGGCATTCGCGCGTGTGGTGGAGACGGGCAATTTTACCCGCGCCGCAGCCGCCCTCTCCATGCCGAAAGCGACGGTGACGACGCTCATCCAGTCGCTGGAGGCGCATTTGCACGCGAAACTCCTCAACCGTACGACCCGACGCGTCATGGTGACGACGGATGGCGCACTCTATTACGAGCGGGCGATTCAGATCCTCTCCGAGATTGAGGAACTGGACGGCAGCATCAGCAATTCGCAGAGCTTGCCAAGCGGCCGCCTGCGCGTGGAAATGGCCGGCGCCTTCGCCGAAAAGATCGTCATGCCGGCGCTTTGCGATTTCCATCAGCGTTATCCGGATATTCATATAGACCTAGGCGTGGGCGACCGATTGGTCGACTATCTGGCCGAGAATGTCGATTGCGCATTGCGTGCCGGCATGCCGAGCGACCAGTCGCTGATCGCCCGTCGTGTCGGCGAGATCCATCTCGTCACCTGCGCCGCTCCGCTTTACATCGAGAAGCACGGCATCCCGGAACGGCCGGAGGAGTTGGAAACCAGTCACTACGCGGTCAGCTATTTCCGTGCGCAAACCGGCCGCACGATTCCTTTCCTCTTCGAGCGCGGCAATGAGTCGCTAGAAATCACTCCACGCTACATCCTCTCGGTCAATGACAGCCGCAGCTATTTGCAAGCAGCCATGACCGGCCTCGGCATCGCGCAGGTTCCAAGCTTCATGGCGCGGGACGCCCTTGCCAAGGGCGACCTCGTGCCGGTCCTATCCGGCTGGACCCGGCCGACATTGCCCATGCACATCGTTTATCCGCCCAACCGGCATCTGAGCAACAAGGTGCGCGTTTTCGTCGACTGGCTGGCGAAGCTGCTGGCAACCTCGCGGGTCGGCGAAGCTTGAGAGGCAGACCACCTTCTTCTCTCTGTCGGAAGAAGGTGGCGCCGATTGCGAACAATCAGTTCCAGGAAGCACCAGCCTGCTGGCGGACCGTTGAGTTCAAGCGATTCCAGACGTTGTCGATCGCAATCGCGACGATGAGGGCAGAGAGCGCCTTTTCGTCGTAGTGTCTTGCGGCCTCGTTCCAGATTTCATCGGTGACGGCATCCGGCCGGTCGGCAAGTCGGGTGACCGCTTCTCCGAGCGCCAGAGCCGCGCGTTCGGCACCGGAAAAATAAGGCATTTCGCGCCAGGCGGAGACACCGACGATGCGCTCCATGGTCTCGCCATCTTTCTGCAGCTTGCGAAAGCCCATGTCGGTGCAGACGCTGCAGCCATTGATCTGGCTGACTCGCAGATGCACGAGATCCATGATGTTTTCCGACAAGCCGCGATCTTTAATCGAATTGCTGACGGCCAAGAGCGCCTGCAGTGTTTCGGGCAGGACGAGGACGGGGTTCTTCATACGAGCTTGCATAATTCTTTCCTCTGATTGTGAGAGCCCTGTTGCGGCTCATCTTCCGACGATGCATTTTCCCGCCGATCCGATGTCACACCGGCCGGATTTCGTTCGTCATAGGTTTGACGGATGAGGACGAGGAGATGTGACCGATGGACGAAAAAAAGTGGCAAGCCGAAAAATTCGAAGCGAATCGACCGCATCTGCGCGCCGTCGCTTACCGCATGCTCGGCTCGCGCACGGAGGCCGAAGATGCAGTGCAGGAAGCATGGCTGCGCCTGATGAGGAGCGATAGGTCTGACGTCGAAAATCTGAGCGGCTGGCTGACGACAGTCACGGCGCGTATCTGCCTCGATCTGCTGCGAGCTCGCAAATCCCGCCGCGAGGAGCAGCTGACGATCCATGCTCCCGAGCCGATGGTGGTGCCTGAGGCAGGAAGCGGCATCGACCCGGAACAGGACGCCTTGCTGGCAGACTCCGTCGGCCTCGCTCTTCTGGTCGTATTGGAAAAATTGAACCCGGCCGAACGGCTTGCCTTCGTCCTGCACGATATGTTCGACGTCCCTTTCGATGATATTGCCCCGGTTCTGGGACGCACGACGGTCGCGACGCGCCAGCTTGCAAGCCGCGCCCGCCGCCGTGTGCAGGATACGCCATCAACGACGGAGGCTGACCTTACCCGCCAGCGCCAAGTCGTCGATGCCTTCTTCACAGCCTCGCGTGACGGCGACCTGCAGGCGCTGCTCGCCGTCCTCGATCCCCAAGCCGTCTTCAGGCCGGATGTGGTTGCCGCCCGCATGGGGGCGGCAGGGGAAATCCGCGGGCGCGTGGACGTAGCCAAGACCTTCCAGGGCCGTGCGCGGGGAGCGCGGCTGGCGGTCATCAACGGCGCGGTGGGTGCCATCGTTGTCATCGACGGACAGTTGCGCATCGCTCTTCGTTGCACCTTCAATGCAGATGGCATGATTAACGTCATCGACGCGATGGCCGATCCGGAAGAACTGCGCAAGCTGGAGATCGTTTTGATTGAAACCTGAAATTAGCGCATCTGTGTCGGGCTTGTGCCAGTCAGCCTGCGAAACATGGCAATGAAGGCCGACGCATTGCCGTACCCCAACTGCGCTGCAATCCGATGCACGGGCTGGCCGGCTTCAATTAGCGAAAGCGCCGCGACGAGCTTCAATCGCTGCCGCCACTCGTTGAAGGAAAGGCCTAGATCCACCTGGCACCGGCGCGACAGCGTACGCTCGGTCGTCCCCATCCGGCGCGCCCATTCAGCTAGGGAATGCCGGTCGCCGGGATCAGCTTGCAATGCGCTCAGGACTGGACCGAGTAGCGGATCGTCGGAGAGCGGCAGATAGCTCTCGCAGCGCGGCGCCAGGCGAATCTGATCGACCAGAACCTGTGCAAGCCTGAGATCTTCGGCCGTTTCCGGTATGGTGACCTCGCGGGCCGCGAAATCCGCCAGAATCGCCTTCAACAGCGAGCTGATGCTGAGCGTGGAAGGTTTGTCCGGCAGGTCGGCGCAAAGGGCGCGTTCGATATAGACGGTCACATAGCGCAGATCGTGCTGGTTATAAGCACCGTGCATCGTATCCGGCGGCAGCCAGATGGCATAATGTGGCGGCGACAAATAGCGTCTGCCTTGAATATCGAAGTCGCAGACGCCGATAAGCGCATAATTGAGCTCGCCCCAGGGCTGGCTCTTTTTTGGAAAGACCGTACCCGCCCGATAGTTCTCGGTTCGGAAGGAAACCGGGTTCGGCGGATCGCCCTCGATGCGTGGAGGCCTGCTGGACATGTCCTCATTTCACTACCACTTGTCTTAATCTCGTTATATACCGGAATTCGGACAAGCGGTACAAGACCTTCGGGACGGCGAGCCCTATCCGCCTTCCTTTGTTTCGCCAGAAGCCAGAAGACGCAGAGACTATTCATATGAGCACCGAGCAGAATGCTTCCGCATCCATAATAAGCACCGCCGGGCTCGCGCCCCTGCTGACGGTGCTCATCTGGTCCGGCAATACCGTTGTCACCAAGGCATCCGCCGGCGTGATATCTCCAGGTTCCATCTCTTTCTACCGCTGGCTGCTCGCATTCATCGTCCTCCTGCCCTTCGTCGGCCGGGCGGCATGGCGCAACCGCGCGCTGATACGCGAGTACTGGCTAAAGCTTGCCGTTCTCGGCGCACTCGGCATGGTGATCTACCAGAGCCTTGCCTATGAGGCAGCTAAGACGACTTCCGCCGTCAACATGGGCGTCATCGTTGCTCTGATGCCGTTGCTGTCGACGTTTTTCGCAAGCCTGCTGGCCGCTGAAAAACTGACTGCGACAAGCCTTATGGGCGGCAGCATTTCATTGATCGGACTCGTCTATTTGACATCGCAGGGCGATCCGATGCGTCTTGCGAATGGCGGATTCCATATCGGCGATGGCCTGATGATCGTTGCCGTCCTTTCGAATGCGCTTTATGGCGTGATGCTGAGACGGTGGGCGATGCCGTTTCCGATGTGGCAGCAGCTTTTCTGGCAGATCGGCTTTTCAACCCTGTTGCTGATCCCGATCTTCCTGATGGGCGATATCTCGCCGATCACCACGGCCAACCTGCCGCTGATCCTCTATGCCGCGATCCCGACCTCTCTCCTCGCGCCCCTCTGCTGGATGATCGGCATTCAGAGGCTCGGAGCAGGCCGGACGTCGCTGCTGATCAATCTCCTGCCAATCGTCGTTGCAGTGCTGGCCTGGGCGCTGCTTGGAGAACAACTGTATTCCTATCACGCTATCGGCGGGGCACTCGCCCTCATCGGCGTTGGGCTCGGCTTACACAAGCCTCGGACGAAGAATGGCCCGGCCGATGACGAAGGCTGGGAGACCGAGGAAGCCTGACCGCCGCTCAGAGAACCCTTTCCTTCCGCCCACCCTTCGTTCTACCATGAACGAGTCCCGAAAGACGGAGAGGAAACAAGCGTGCGCATAGCCCTGGAACCGGTGTCCTCCAGAACGACGATCCAGGAGAGCGTCTATCAGCAGCTGCGAAACGCGCTGATGGCAGGCAATTTCGATCCCGGCCAGACGCTGACCATCGCCTCGCTCGCCGAAACCTTCGGCACCAGCAATATGCCGGTGCGCGAAGCCCTGCGCCGGCTGGCGGCCGAAAATGCGCTTGAGATTGCCGCCAATGGCTCGGCCCGCATCCCTATCGTCACGCTTGCCCGCCTGGACGATCTCTGCCGCGCCCGCATCGCCGTGGAAGGGCTCGCCGCCGAGCTCGGCATCCCGAACCTGACCCCGACAGATATCGCCGCACTGGAACGCATCGCCGGCGAGCAGCATGTGATCGGCCTCGGCGCCAACATCTACGACCTGATGGCCAAGAACCAGCAGTTCCACTTCACCATCTATCGCGCCTCCGGCTCGGAGGTGCTGCTGCAGCTGATCGAGACCTTATGGCTGCGTTTCGGCCCCTATATGCGCATGCTCTCAGCCTCCGTCGAACCTTTGATGCGCAGCGGCGAGCTTGACCCTGCCGGCGAGCATGTCGCCATCGTCAAGGCGTTGAAGGCGGGAGACTTCGCCACAGCTCGCGACGCCGTCGTCGCCGATATCAGACGCACGCACGAAATCCTGCAGGATTATTGCCCGGCCACGCAGGACGAGCCGCGCAAAGGCTCCGGCTCCGGCCGCCGCTAAGCTTGCCAGAAGAGATTCAGAAATTTGGTTGAACCTTAAAGTATTTTGTGATCAAATGATCAAAATTGAGGTTCCAATCCCAACATCTAGAGCGAGATCCCCATGAGCTCCGCCGCTTCCGCATCGCAATTCGCCGGTCACAACAGCTTCCCGGTCGACGAGGTTCGTGCCATGTTCCCGGCCATCCGGAAAGCGGGCGATTTCGTCTTTCTCGATAATGCGGGTGGCGCGCAGGTGCCGCAGACGGTCGTCGATGCTGTTGCCAATCATCTCATCGATTTCAACGTGCAGCGCATGGCGAAATACCAGCACAGCCAGGGCGTCGACCGCAATCTGGAAGAAGCCCGCGAAAGCGTCGCCATGCTGGTCAACGCCTATCGCCCGGAAGAAATCTCCTTCGGCCAGAACGCCACCTCTTTCATCCGGCTTGTGAGCCTCGGCATTGCCAAGCTGCTCGGCGAACGCAACGAGATCGTCGTCACCGACATGGATCATGATGCGAACATCGCAACCTGGATGGCGCTGGAGGCCGACGGAGCGAAGATCGTCTGGTGGCGCATGCGCGAGGACGGCACGCTACATGTGGAAGACCTGAAGCCGCTGCTGAACGACAAGACCCGCCTCGTTGCCTGCACCGTCACCGCGCATTCCATAGGCACGATCGTCGATGTCGCAGCCGTCTGCAAACTGGCGCAGGCGGCCGGCGCCGAAACCTTCCTCGATTGCGTCCATTACGGCCCGCATGGCTTGATCGACGTGCAGGCCTGGGGTTGCGACTATCTCGTCTGCTCCGGCTACAAGAATTTCTCGCCGCATATGGGCTTCCTCTGGGGCCGCTACGACGCGCTGGTCAAGCTTCCCACATTCAAGGAAGACTTCATTCCAGACGTCCCGCCCTACAAGATCGAGGTCGGCACCTTCACCTATGAGAACGTCGCCGGCATGAACGCTGCGGTCAAATATCTCGAAGGCCTTGGCCGTCGGTTCCTGCCTGATGGCAACCACAGCCGTCGCGAGGCGCTCGCCGCCGCCATGGGCGCAATCCGCCAATACGAGTTGATGCTCTCGTGTGAGATGATAGCTGTTCTGAAGCGCCACGGTGCCACCATCTACGGCATCTCCGACGAGGCACGTCTCGAACAACGCGTTCCCACGATCTGCTTCAACATGCCAGGCATCACGCCGCAGGAATTCGCAGACGAGATGGGCAAGCAGCGCATCGGCCTGCGTGACGGCCACATGTTCGCACCACGCCTGATGAAGCGCCTTGGCTTGTCCATGGAAACGGGTGCCATCCGCGTGTCGCTGGTGCATTATAACAAAGTCGAGGAGATCGCGCGGTTCGACGCGGTGCTGACCGAGATCATGGCGCGGCGCAAGTAAGCCGTGCCTCAGAGCGGTGGCGGCGCCCGGACAACTCCGCCACCGCAATGCTTTTGTGCCGCTGCTTGATGGCACGAAAAGCTGTTCTGAACGCAGAACAGATTGCCGTTTCGCAGTTGTATCTTTCGGTCTATCCCTCGTCGGGAGACCGCTAAAATGAGGATGATGATGAGCGATTTCCGCCGGAACTGTATCGAACAGAAGCTGCTGATTGGTACGTTTGCGGCTATTCCGCATCCGGTAGCCATCGAAGTCACGGCAGCCTCCGGCGTCGATTTCCTCTGCATCGACTGGGAGCATTCGCAGATCAGCCGCGAACGCATCGAGGATCTGATCCGCGCCGCCGATGTCCATCGCGTTCCCGCCATGGTGCGCGTGCCCGGCCATGCGGCTGAGGATATCGCAACCGTCCTGGATGCCGGCGCTGCAGGCGTTCTCGTGCCGCGCGTTTCGACGGCGGAACAGGCGCGCGCCGCCGTCAAGGCCACCCGCTATCCCCCGCTCGGTGCCCGTGGCGTCGGCCCCGGCCGCGCCGCAGCCTATGGCTACCGTATCCCGGATTACCTCGCCAAGGCGAATGATGAATTGCTGCTCGCCATCCAAGTCGAGACGGCCGAGGGGCTTACCAACATCGCCGAGATCGCCGCCGTCGATGGCGTCGATCTCCTCTTCATCGGCCCTGGCGATCTCTCCGTTTCGATCGACGCCATGGGACCAACCGGCAAGGACAGGCTCGATGCGGCGATCAGAACCATCACCGAAACCACTTTGGCCGCCGGCCGCGCAGTCGGCATCTTCCGCCCCTCGCCCGATGATATCGGCGCATGGTTCGAAGCCGGTATCAGCTTCTTCATTCTCGCGAGCGACACGATGTTTCTCGGCGCCAGTCTGGCCGCCGGTGTCGATGCCGCGAAACAGGTCAAGCATGTGAAGGAGACGAAAGAAAGATGATCTCTTTCAGAGTGTTACCACTTCGAGAGGCAATAGAAAATCGAGCAAGAGGCCAGACTTTTTAAGCTTAAAATTTGTCCTTGAAATACGTCGGCTTTTGGATAACCATTCGAAATTGAGGGGTTGCTCAAGTGAAAGCTGCCGCAGCCGTTTGAATCCTCCAATACAGAATTCCCAGGGGAAATTTCTTGTCTCTATCGCAGCATAACCTGCCGAACGCGATGACGGGCCGCGATGCTCTTGAAGGCATTCGCGCCCAGATCCGCGACATGCGCACCGACAATATCGCAGTCCTGGCCAAGCGAGCCCGCGAGCTCGGTGGCGTCATTCCGCTCTGGTTCGGCGAAGGCGATATCGTGACGCCGGAGTTCATCCGCGATGCTGCAAGGAAAGCGCTCGATGATGGCGCAACCTTCTATGTTCCGAACATGCGCGGCCTAGCGACGCTGAACGAAGCATTGTCGGACTATCAGACGTATTGGCACGGCCGCCCCATCCCGATCGAACGCACGACGGTCGCCCCCGGCGGCATGCAGGCGCTCTACATGGCGCTTGAACTGCTCGTCGATGTCGGCACCAATGTCGTCTATGTCGCGCCGCAATGGCCGAACATCCATAACGCCATCCATCTGATCGGCGGCGAGCCCCGCGCTGTGTCACTCGATTTCGATACCGATTGGCGCCTCGATCTCGACAAGCTTTTTGCCCGCTGCGATGCCCGCACCCGCGCCATCTTCCTGTCGACGCCCTCCAACCCCACGGGCTGGACAGCGTCGCGCGAGGAAATGCAGGCACTGCTGGATTTCAGCCGCCGCACCGGCATCTGGATCATTTCCGATGAGGTCTATGCCCGCCTCTATTTCGATGGCGACATTGCCCCTTCGATCCTGCAGGTGGCCGAGGATGGCGATCGCGTCATCGCGATCAACAGCTTCTCGAAAGCCTGGGCGATGACCGGCTGGCGCGTCGGCTGGCTGACACACCCGT
Organism: Martinezella sp. CNPSo 3890; assembly: GCF_057784455.1. NCBI lineage: Bacteria > Pseudomonadati > Pseudomonadota > Alphaproteobacteria > Hyphomicrobiales > Rhizobiaceae > Martinezella > Martinezella sp. CNPSo 3890. The sequence continues at coordinate 126,170 of NZ_JBXSOR010000010.1, forward strand.
CTGCGGTTGCCGACCAGCTCGGCGCCATGACGCAGTATATCAACAGCGGCACCTCGGCCATGGTTCAGGCCGGGGCCGCCGCGGCCCTGCGCGAAGGCGAGCCGCTAGTCGCAGAAATCCGCGAACGCATCAAGGCCGGCCTCGACCTCGCCTATGAGAAGCTGCCGAAGATACCCGGCATCATCCTGCCTGAAAAACCGCGCGGCGGCATGTATGCCTTCTTCGCGCTGCAGGGTGAGCCCGACGCAACGGCGCTGTGCGAGCGCATTCTTGAAACCGCCCGCGTCGGCCTGGCGCCTGGATATCACTTCGGCGAGGCATCACGCGCGTTCCTGCGCATGTGCACGTTCCGCGAAACCGAACAGATGCGTATCGCGCTCGACCGCATGGTCAACGCGATGACATAAGACGGCCGCCAATCGGGCGGACGGGGAATACCGCGGGTGAGAGGAAAAGCCGGCGGCCATAACCAGAGGGAGACTAAAGAATGTCCATGACTCGTCGCAGTCTGCTGGTCCTTGCGACCGCCGTCGGCCTGGCCGGCGGAAGCCACTTCGCCTATGCCGCCGATGTGCTGAACGTCGGCTCCTATCCCAACAACCCGCCCTTCGAATACAAGACCGCGAATGGCGGTTTCGAAGGCTTCGAGGTCGACATCGTCAACGAAGCGGCCAAGCGCGCCGGCATGACCACTAATATCGCCGACTACGGCTTTCAGGCCCTGTTTGCGGCAACCAGTTCCAAGCGCATCGACGTGGCGATCTCGTCCATCACGATTACGCCGGAACGCCTGAAGTCGCAGTCCTTCACCCAGCCCTATTACGACTCCGACATGGGCGTCGCCACGAAGGAAGGCAGCAAAATCAAATCGCTTGCCGATCTCAAGGGCACCGTCGTCGGCGTGCTGTCGGGTTCGACGGGTGAAAAATGGGCCAACGACAACAAGGCCGCCCAGGGCTTTGCCGACGTCAAGGGCTACAATTCGCAGCAGGACATGTTCCTTGATCTCGGCGCAGGCCGCATCGATGCCGTCGTCAGCGATATCCCGGGCATGCAGTATCTCTTCGTCAAGACCAAGGGCTTCGCCATCAAGGATCGCATCAAGACCGGCGAACAATACGGCCTGATGATGACCAAGGATTCGCCACTCGTCGCCAAGATCAACGATGCGATCACCGCGATGAAGAAGGATGGCACGCTGGATAAGATCCACGAGAAGTGGTTCGGCAGCAAGGCGCCTGCGGGCTCCTCCACCGTGACCGAACTGCCGATCCCCAAAGCGTGATCAAAAGATCATTATTGAAATGAGACTGCGCCGGTCGCGACAACCGGCGTGGATGCAGGAAACCTCGTCTTCGTTTCGCACGCGGGAGTGCCAATGTCTTTCGTCGATACCTTCTTCAATTCCGACGTCATGATCTCGGCCTTCCCGCAGCTGCTACGCGGGCTTTGGATGACCATCGCCCTCGGCGTGGTCAGCATCCTGATCGGCGTCAGCGGCGGCCTCGTCGTCAGCCTGGTGCGCCTCTATGCCCCCAAGCCGCTGCAGCTCCTGATGATCGCCTATATCGACATCATGCGCGCCATGCCGATGCTGGTCGTGCTGATCCTGATCTATTACGCGCTACCCTTCGTCGGCATCAGCTTTTCCGCATGGTGGTCGGCAATCCTCGGCTTCTCGATCGCGCTGGCCGCCTATTCGGCCGAGGTCTTCCGCTCAGGCATCGAAAGCGTGCCGCGCGGCCAGTTCGAGGCGGCCGCAGCCCTCGGTATCCCCTTCCTGATCACGCTCTACAAGGTGGTGCTGCCGCAAGCCGTCCGCATCGTCATTCCACCGACGACGAGCAATTGCGTGTCGATGTTCAAGGATACGTCGCTCGCCTCGACCGTGGCTTTGCCGGAACTGCTGAAAGAAGGGCAGAACGCCCAAGGCTTCTACGCCAACCCCTCACCGCTGATCATGGCCGCGCTGATCTACATCATCCTGCTCTGGCCGATGGTCCGCCTCGTCAGCGTGCTTGAAAAGAAATTCAAGGACGAGCGGACTCGTTAATCGAAATCGACACCCGAAAGATGATTGCTGACGGATGACTTCACCGCACCGATATCCCGCCACAGTTCGCTAACGATTGCGGGCTCCACATCTGCCATCATGTCGCGCAGCCAGCCTTCATGGGCGGCGGCCATGGCGCTGAATTGGGTCTCGCCCTTCGCCGTGAGCTTGGCGACCGTCACGCGCCGATCGCCATCGGGCGTCACGCGCTGCACGAGGCCATCCGCTTCCAGCCGTTCGACCAGTCCGGTGACATTGCCGTTGGTGACCATGGTGCGCTTCGAAAGCTCCCCGAGCCGCAGACCATCCCGCTCGCGATAAAGCTGCGCCATCAGGTCGAATTGCGGCAAGGTCGCGCCGAACTCGTTGCGCAGGCGGCGGCGGATTTCCTGCGAGATCAGCTTCGTCGTCGAAAGCATGCGCAGCCAGAGCCGCAGCTCCAGTTTTTTGCCTTCCTGCGCTCCCTGAACAATGATCTCCAGGTCAACGGTTGCACTCTCGGACTCTGTCATGACGTCGCCTCGGCCTATCATTCCGCATCATCAATCTAAGCGATCTAGGGGACGATATTTGAAATGTCAAAGGTTTAGCCGTCAAGTCGCATAACTGTCACTTTGCCAGCATTTTCCCCAGCATGAAGCCGGAGCCGGCGCCGGTTCCGGCGCCCGGCCATGTCGAAGCCCCGCACATGTAAAGCGATGCCACGGGCGTCCTGTATCGCGAATAGCCGGCAACGGGGCGGAACAGGAAATTCTGGTCGAGATGATGACTGCCCGAGAGATTGTCGCCGCCGACGAGGTTCGGGTTCTCGCGTTCGAGATCGACGGGCGAAAAGACTGAACGGCCAAGTATCTTGCCATGCAAGCCTGGGGCATAGCGCTCGATGATATCGAGGACACGCTCGGCATAAGCATCCTTGATCTCGTTCCAGCTTGTGCCGGTGATCTCGCCGGCGGCATCGCCGCGGAATTCCGCCGGCAGGACACGCACCTGTATCCAGAGCACATGCTGTCCGGCCGGCGCGCGCGACGGGTCGATGGCCGTCGGCTGCCCGACCACAAGCGCAGGCTCCGCCGGCAGAAGCCCGCCCATCGCCTCGGCATAGACGCGCGACATCATTTCGAGATCCGGCGCGATATGCACATAGGCGAAATTCTGCAGCGCCTGGCCTGCCGTCCAATCCGGAAGGCCAGACAGCGCCAGATGGATCATCATCGTGCCGGGTCCGGCCCGGAAGCGGGACACCTTGCCGTCGAACTCCCGGCGTGACGGGTCCTGGTCCAGAAGCTTACCGAACAGGATCTGCGGATGGACATTGGCGATAACGGCCCGCTTCGCCTCGTAGCGGCGCCCATCGGCTAGCACGACACCCGTCGCCTTTCCACCTGACGTGACGATCTTGTCGACGCGCGTACCCAGCATCAACTCGCCACCCTTGCTCGTCAGCACGGCCGCCATCGCCTTGATGATCGTATCGGCTCCGCCCTTGCCGATCACCATGCCGAAGGCCTGATTGGCCATGGATTCGAGATAGGGAAACAGTGCACCGCCGGCGACATCGGGCGCAAAGTCGAGATGCAGACCCCAGGCGGCCATCATCGTCTTGAGCTTGGTATTCTGGAAACGGGCATCGAGAAAATCGCGCGGCGAGGCAAAGAGCATACGCGCGGTGTCATAAATCCAGCCCATTCCCTTTTCGCGCCAAGCCTTCCAGACAACCCTGGCGGCGGCCAGGGATGGCATGGGCGAGCCGAGCAGGCCGAAAATATGCGGGGCATCCGCACCGAACGTAGAGAGCATATTGCGCCAGGCTGCAGCATCCTGCGGTGAGATATCGGCGATGGCTCCCGCGGTCTTTTCCAGATCGGTGCTGACGCCGAGATAGGTGTTGTCGCGAAAAACGCTGGCGAAGCAATCCGCAGCCGGCACAAAGCCCAGCCCTTCGGCCTGCAGCTCGTTCTTGTATTGCGCAAGGAAAGCCGAGCCGGCAAACATGGAGAGGTTCATGGCGCAAAGATCATGCCGGAAGCCGGGCAGCGTCAGCTCGCGCGTCTTGACGGCGCCGCCGGGCTCTGCATTTCCTTCGATGACGGCGACCTTCCAGCCCTTGGCGGCCAAATGTACCGCCGCCGCCAAGCCATTGTGACCGGCCCCGACTATGATCGCATCATAGCTCATCATCTGCCCCTTTTTGGTTTGTGATTATTATTATCACATGCATACATTTTGAGTTTTAAGCTTCAAGTATCTGTTGGCGCGAACCACAGAAAGCAAAAGCAACCATTGATAGCATTTCATCGAATTAACTCGACGAATGCTGTTTTACTTCAGCAGCTTACAAACTCATGACCGCTGCCGATTTTAGGTCAAAATTGGCTCCGTGAACCCGAGCGGAATGCTTGCAATATCATATATTGTGACATAGGCTCCCCTTATTCCGCCGCCGCGCGGAGCCGGTGCCAGGAGGAAAGGCACCCCACGCCTGGCGATACCGACTTCATGCCTGATCCTGAACAAAAGACCCACAAAAAGGCTCTTTGCATGGATCATGCAACAACAAGGGGAACGCAAAATATGACAGCCACCACACTCGCCAGCCTCGCCTCGGCCCTTCTTTCGGGCTCCGTCAAGGTCGTCGATCTCACCGCGCCGCTCGGTCCGGATACTCCGGTGCTCTACCTGCCGCCACAGTTCGGCAAGAACACGCCGAACGTCAAGGTCCATACGATCTCCGAATACAATCAGGACGGCCCCTTCTGGGCCTGGAACTGGCTGGAACTCGGCGAGCATACCGGCACGCATTTCGACGCGCCCTGTCACTGGATCACTGGCAAGGACCATCCGAACAACACGACGGACACCATTCCGCCGCAGAATTTTGTGGCGCCGGTCAACGTCATCGACCGCTCCAAGGAAGCCGCCGCCAACCCCGATTATTTGCTGACGGTCGACAGCATCAAGGAATGGGAAGCCCAGAACGGCGCGATCGAAGCCGGCAGCTGGGTACTGCTGCGTACCGACTGGTACAAGCGTAACGGCTCGACCGAGACCTTCCTGAATGCCGATGAAAACGGCCCGCATTCCCCCGGCCCGACGGCCGAAGCGATCGAATATCTGCTCACCAAGGGCATTATCGGTTGGGGCCAGGAGACCATCGGCACCGATGCCGGTTCCGCCGGCGGCATGAACCCGCCTTTCCCGGCGCACAACCTCATGCACAAGGCCAATCGCTATGGCCTCGCCAGCCTCTCGAACCTCGACCAGCTTCCGGCCAAGGGCGCTGTTCTCATCGCTGCGCCGTTGAAGTTCGTCAAGGGCACCGGCTCACCGGTTCGCGCACTGGCATTGATTGCATGATAGGCTGGAGAGGCAGGAGCCTGGGGTAGGCTCCTCCTTTCTGTTCATCTTGCCAGTGAGGGGCGGCAGCAATGGGCGATCATGACTACATCATCGTCGGCAGCGGCATAAATGCGCTCGTCGCGGCCGCCATGCTCGGCAAAAAGGGGCACAAGGTTCTCGTCCTCGAGCGCAACGACCGCATCGGCGGCTGCCTGCGCACCGAGGAGATCACCGAGCCCGGCTTCATCCACGACGTCATGGCAACGACCATGGTGCTTTTCCTCACTTCGCCGGCCTATGGCGCCATCGGCAAGGATCTCGAGGCACGAGGCCTGGAATTCGCCCATGCCGACCTCCCCACGGGCGTGCTCAGGCCTGACGGTTCGCATGTGATCTTTTCCAAGGACCGGCGGCGCAATATCGCCACCTTCGATGAACTGTCGCTCGGCGATGGGCAAACCTTCGCGCGCGAAATGGATGCGCTGGCCGCAGATGCGCCATTCCTGTTTTCGCTGCTCGGCGGTGCATTGTGGTCGGGATCGATGCTCAAGACCATCGGCAAGCAGGGCTGGAACCGCGGCCTGCGCAAGCTCGCTGCCTGGTTTGGCGATGCTTTGACGCCGGCACGCGGCTATCTCGAAACCAGCTACAGGTCTGAGGATATCCATGCGCTCTGGGCGCCGTGGGTGCTTCATTGCGGCCTTGGGCCCGAAAGCGCCTATTCCGCCGAAATGCTGAAGGTGATCGGCTTCGCATTGGAATTGGGCGGCGCGCCGATCGTCAAGGGTGGCGCCGAAAAACTGCTGACCGCCTTCGAACGGTTGATCACCGACAATGGCGGCGAGATTCGCGTGAGTGCCGATGTCGAGGCCATCATTCCGGACGCCAATCGCAGTGCCGATGGGATACGTCTTGCGAATGGCGAAACCTTGAGAGCAAAGGCCGGCGTGATCTGCTCGGTCACACCCAACCAGCTTTACGAGCGGCTGATGAAGGATTGGCCGGATCCGCTGCCGCCGGAGGTCAAATCAGGCGTTGCAAGCTACCGCTACGGCAAGGGCGATATGCAGATTCACTATGCGCTGTCCGAGCCGCCGCGCTGGAAGGCCAATGCCGAACTCGGCCAGGTGGCGCTGCTGCACCTCACCCCCGGCCTCGACGGCGTCTCGCGCGCCGCCAACGAATGTGAGCGCGGGCTTCTGCCGGCCGAACCGACGGTCTGCGTCGGGCAGCCTGTCGCGCTTGATCCCAGCCGCGCACCGGAAGGAAAGTCGATCCTCTGGCTGCAGCTTCCCGAAGCGCCTCGCCACATCAAGGGAGATGCCGCCGGCGAGATCGAAACGCCAAGGGACGGCCGCTGGACGGAAGAGGTGCGCGAGCGCTATGCCGACCGGATTGAGGCGCTTCTATCCAGCCATATCGAGAACTTCTCCGGCATAAAACTCGCGCGCCGCGCCTATTCTCCTGGCGATCTGGAGGCGATGAACATGAACCTTGTCGGCGGCGATCCCTACGGCGGCTATTGCGGCATCGACCAGCTTTTCATCTGGCGTCCTTTCAAGTCATCTGTTAACCACCGCACCCACATATCGGGCCTCTACCACATCGGCGCTTCGGCGCATCCCGGTGCGGGCCTTGGTGGGGGCTCCGGCTTCCTGCTTGCATCATCGCTGAAGTAACACGTTTCCGGAGGAGGAGTTTCGTCGATGGAGGAACGGTTTTCAGGCACCATTTTGAGGCGCAAGCGGGATGAGAACGCGAAGCGCCCGACCATGGGCGAAATCGGCCTCAATCACTTCGCGCCTTATCTCATGAACCGGCTGATGGCGCGCTGGAACGCCAATCTTTCGGAAGAGCTGCGCGAATACGATATGACGACCGCCAAGATGCGCGCGCTTGCCGTTCTCAGCGTCTCGTCCAGCGTCACCATCAACGAGCTCTCCGTCTTTGCGGTGACCGAACAATCGACGATGAGCCGCACTTTGGATTCCCTCGAGCAGCAGGGCTACATCCGCCGCCAGCCGCGCGCCGAAGACATGCGCATCCGCGATGTCTCCATCACCGAGGAGGGCCGCGCCGCCTTCGAGAAGGTGTGGCCGACCATGTACGACCTCTTCCTGCAGATGTTCGACGGCGTCGATGAAGCAGAATACCGCACCTTCATCTCGACCCTGCATAAGGTGCTGCACAATATCAGGAAGCACGAGATCTGAGCGGCCTGATAGATTCCGCTCCGGTTCGGATCACCGCCTGTTCGGTATCAACGCCGTTGCCAATGCCGCGATGGCGGCAACAATGGCGAAAATATAGAAATTCCATTCCGGGCCGACATTCAGGCTGGCGATGTATCCACCCATCAAGGGGCCGGAAAGCGCGCCGATGCGCGAAAAGCTCAGCGCCCAGCCGGTGCCGGCTGCCCGCACGAAAGGCTGCAGATAAGCGGCAAGATAGCCGGTGAGGATCAGCGATGCCGAAACCGTGCCGAAACCGGCAATGGCGACGACCGTGTAGTTCAGCCAGATGGATCCCTTGAAAGCGAGAAGCGCTATACCGACGGCGCCAAGCAGATAGGATAGCGTCACGGTCAACCGCACGCCAAAACGATCCGCCCATTGGCCAAGCACGATGCCGCCGATCGCCGAGGTGAAGCTGAAGACGGCGAGGAAGAGCAGGCTGTCGCCGAGATCATAACCACTCTTGCGCATGATCTGCGGCAGCCACTGGGCCAGCCCGTAGACGAGGAGCAACCCCATGAACAGTGCGATCCAGAAGCAGGCGGTGGCGAAGGCGTTTCTCGGCGAAAAGATCTCGCCCAACACGGCGCGCCAGCCGAGGCCGGTTTCACGGGGCGCGCTTCCCGCAGGGACGGGAACGCCAAGCCGGGCAGCAAGCCGCCTCGCATTCTCGCCTCGCCCCTTCGCAACGAGGAAATCAAGCGACTCGGGCAGCAACCATGCCATAATAGGCACGAACAATACCGGGAGCGCGCCGATAAGAACGACCGGCCGCCATCCATAATCCGGCAATAACCATCTACCGACGAGCGCAGCGGCAAACAGGCCCAGCGAATAGCCGGAATACATGATGCCGTAATTGAGATTCTTCTTCGCGGTCGGCGAATATTCGATGGTTAGCGCCGCCGCCAACGGAATGATGCCGCCGAGGCCAAGACCGGCGGCAAAACGGCTGACACCGAACCATGTCGGCGTCGGTGACCATGCGGTGACAGCCGTGCAGACGGCGAATAGCGAAAGGCAGGCGAGAAACATCGGCTTGCGGCCGTAGAGATCGCTGAGCGTACCGACGACAATGCCACCGACAAGCATGCCGAAGACGGTGTAGCTGCCCATGGCCCCGAGCTGGAGCGGCGTGAGGTGCCAAACATTGTCGGTGGACAGCGCCGGCAGAATGGCGCCGAGAACGCCGACATCGTAGCCCTCCGCAAAGATCGCCAGCCAGCAAATGAGCACGACGACGAGGCTTCTGGCATGCGAGATCTCACCGCCGCGAGGACTTGAAAGGTCCTTCGCAGCGCCATTTCGAAGAGTGTCCATGCGACTGTTCCCTTTTGGAATTGTCGGTCTTGGCCGATATTATTTGCGTCCGGCGTGGTCGTGTCAGAGTGTCCCGACCGTTTTGAGCGCTCCGTCGAGCGCCGTACCCTTTTCGTCCAGAAGTGCAGCCTGCCGCAGCCGTCGCATCCACGCGGCTCCATCCTCACGCTCGCGCAGGAGCGGCAGCGCCGACATGACACGATCGAACTTGGAAAGACCGCGTGCATGCGTATCGGAATAGCCTTTGACGAGGCGGCGATTGCCGAGCACCTCGACGGCAAGATCGTAATTCGCAGCCAGCAGATTGGATGCGGCTGCCAGCCAGGCCTCGCGATGCTCCACCTCGCGCGCATGCCGCAGCGTGCCGCGACGGAAGCGCCGCAACGCCGAGACCATGTAGAGGCCGAGGAACCAAAACAACGTGCCGGTCTGCACGCGCCGCCCCTTGTTGATGAAGCGATCCAGTCGGGCAAAGAGGCGCGGCCGGCTTTCGATCCAAAGACCGATGCCCTTCGGCATCGTGCCGCAGACCTCATCCATGCGCGGATGCATGTATTCGGTCATGTAGACGATCTGGTCGTCCTTGGCGCCGACTTCCTTGCGCACGCGCTCGAAGCGCGAGCCACGCACCTTCAGATCGGCAACGCGTATGACGTCGTCATAAGCCATGGCAACGGCCACATATTTCGCCGCCTGTACGGTGAAGGCGAAGTCCTTGGTCGCGCCGCCGGTCTTGCGATCCAGCGCTTGGAGTGCCGCGACGCGGCTCAGATACTCATCGGCATAGGCCGGATCCTGATAATCGGTCAGCTTCTTGACGCCTGCAAACAATAGCGGCCAGGCAACCTCCGGAAATTCGGAGCGGATGCGGTTGACGAGGCGATCCAAGGCCGGATGACCCGCCGTCTCAGGCAGGGCATCGAAATGCTTCGGTGGCGTCGCGGAAACCGCATCACGCGGCTTCTCCTTGACCCGGTCGAAGGCGGCATTGAACGCCTTGAGGCTGGGCTCGATACCCTTGCCGCCGGCGCGGATCATCGCCTCGAAAGCCTGCTTGCCGAACGGCAATGCACCGGAGCCGGCCAATGCGCCGAACATGGAAGCGGAAATCACGCTGCCGTTCCTGACAGCCATCGTTTCCATATCGAAGGCGATGGTGCGCTTGGCGGCGAAATCCGTAGCGTCGACTACCACCTCGGCATTGCCGATGCCATCGCCCGGCTTTTCCTTTTCCGCAACGGCAAAGGAGCGATGCGTCGAGGCGATCAGCAGCGTCTTGTCCGGCGTGACGAGGCCGCGCAGCACGGAGCGGCCAGCCTCCATCAACTCGGCCGCCATGACGACATCGACATCGCCCGGCGTCGGCATCAGAGAGAAGATCGGCGCGTGGCCATCCTTCGCAGGCAGCATTTCAATATAATAGATCGTCGCGCCCGTTCGCTGGGCAACGCCGGGCACAGAGGTCGTCTGCGCCATCCAGCCTTCGGCTTCGGCAAGGCCGACGATCCAGTCGGCCAGGACACCGCCACCCTGCCCGCCCATGGCGAGAATGGCGAGCGACAGCGGCTTATCCGTAGAAAGCCTGGCAGCGCCGAGATCATTCATGCTCACATGTTCGTTCATCTCGCCCTCTCAATCTGAAAAGACGATGCGGCCAGCGCGGCGACGCGCCTGCAGCCAGCCGATGATGCTGGAACGCATGCGGGCGACGAACCGATCCCAACCCGTCGGGTTGTGAATGATGTCGGCCCGGTAGAAGGAGGGACAGAGCACCGCCGCCTCCGAGACCTCGCCGCAATTGCCGCATCCCACGCAATTATTGTCGATCGCCGCCACCGGATCGTCCTTCAGCGGATCATCGGTATGCTTGACCGACAGCGAAGGACAGCCGGAAAGGCGGATGCAGGCGTGATCGCCGGTGCAGACATCCTCGTCCACGCCGAAGCGTTCCTTGACCATGCGCTTACCGTCCTTGACAGCCTTCGCGAATTGCGGCTTCACGCGGCGCTGCTTGTTGAGCATGCATTCCGAGGAGGCAACGATGATCTTCGGCCCCGGCTCCTTCGAGGTCAGAGCCTCGCGCAGCGTATCGCGCATCTTCGCGACATCATAGGTCCGATCGATCTGACGCACCCAGGTCGCGCCGATGCCCTTGACGGCATTGACGATGGAATTGTTGGTCTTGCGGCGCGGATTGAGAGCGCGCGAAGAGGGTATGTCCTGCCCGCCGGTCGCCGCCGAGTAATAGTTGTCGACGACGAGGATGACGCCATCCTGCTTGTTGAAGACGGCATTGCCGACCGAGGTCGCAAGCCCGTTGTGCCAGAAGCCTCCGTCGCCCATGACGGAGATCACGCGCTTGTCGGCTTCGACATTGAAGGCTGAGGCCGCGGCCGGTCCCAGCCCGTAACCCATGGTCGTGCTGCCGATATTGAAGGGCGGCAGGATCGAGAAGAGGTGGCAGCCGATGTCGCCGGAGATATGATGCTGGCCGAGTTCGCCCTCGACCATCTTCATGGCAGCGAAGATCGGCCGCTCCGGACAGCCGATACAGAAACCGGGCGGCCGCGGCGGCACGACTTCGGCTAGCGCCTTGATCTTCGGGTCGTTGAGAACAGGCGTCGGATCCGGCAGCGGTGGCTGGTTGCCGAGCAGCACACGCTGGTGAACTTCCAGAAAGTTCTTGATGCCCTTCATCAATACGGGCGCGGTATATTCGCCGCCCATCGGCAGCACGTCCTTGCCAGCGACCTTGGTCTGGATATCGCGGCGGCGCAGGATGGTATTTAGGGATTGCTCGATATATTCGGGCGCCCCCTCCTCCACCATCAGCACCGCCTTCTTGCTGGCGCAGAACTCAGCGATCTGGTCATCCACAAGCGGATAGGCGACATTCAAGACATAAAGCGGCACGGCGGAGTTGCCGTAGACATCGGCAAGGCCGAGCTGCTGCAGCGCGCGCAGCACGCTATTATACATGCCGCCAAGCAGGATGATGCCGACATCGCCCTCCGAGGGGCCGAAATACTCGTTGAGCTGGCGTTTCTTGATGAAGTCAACGGCAGCCGGCCAGCGCTTCTCCAGCTTTTCCTTCTCATGCAGGAAGGAGGCCGGCGGCAGGACGATACGGTTGACGTCGCGAACCGGATTTTCCAGCGCCTGCTTCAGCGTATAGGCCGGCCGCTTGTTGTCCTTGGCGACGAACTGGCCATGGACATGACAGCTACGGATCCCGACCTGCAGCATGACGGGCGTGTTCGACACTTCCGAAAGCTCGAAGCCCTCTTCCACCGCCTGCACGATCGACGGCAGGTTAGGGCGCGGATTGAGCAGCCACATCTGCGATTTCATTGCATAGGCATGGCTGCGCTCCTGCATGATCGAGGAACCCTCGCCATAATCCTCGCCGATGATGATGAGCGCGCCGCCAGTCACCCCGCCCGAAGACAGGTTGGAAAGCGCATCGGAGGCGACATTGGTGCCCGCCGTTGATTTCCAGGTGACGGCGCCGCGCACCGGATACATGACGGAGGCGGAGAGCATGGCAGCAGCAGCAGCCTCCGAGGCCGAGGTCTCGAAATGGACGCCCAGATCCTGCATCACGTCCTTGGCGTCCGCCAGCACGTCCATGAGATGCGAGATCGGCGATCCCTGATAGCCGCCGACATAGGAGACACCGGATTGCAGAAGTGCCTTGGTGATCGCGAGAATACCCTCGCCGCGGAAGATATCGCCTTCCCCGAGCTTCAGATCCTCGACCTCGCGCGCAAACGATCGCTCGGCCATGACGTTACCCCTTTGCCCTTGCGGGCTTGTTTTAAATCATTTGCAAAATCATATTTTGAACTTCCTTGAACTGTCAACGAACAATTATGCGATATCGCCGCATCATTTTGCGATATCAGCCGCGCAGGCAATACGCTGTCACCAGCCGATATTGTTGGTTCGGATATCTCCGTTGCACTCAAATATATGCATATGCATAAAATTTATGCGGACATGTGAAGCCGAGTAAGAATTGCTGACCGGGATTTTACGGAAGCACCAGAGAAAGCGCTTGCCGCTCCAAAATATGTATTTTAAGATTAAAACATTCCGACAATAAATCGCCAGCGGCAGTTGGGCGTCATGCTTTTCTGTCGCTTAACAGGGGAACGGAGTGACCATGACAACGCTTACTCGGCGCGAGGCCCTGAGCCTCGGCGCAGCCGCATTCATGACTGGGATTTTAGCCGGCAGAACGCCTGTGGAAGCAGCGGAAGCCGGCACACTGACCATCGCTTTCAACGTCAATTTGCCCTCTTTCGATCCGACGACAGGCCCGTCGGCCGTTAATCCGACGATCCAGGCGATCTATCGCTCGATCTTCGACCAGTATATCGGCCAGGGACCGGACCTGAAGTTCCAGCCGGGCCTTTTGACGGCCTGGGGCTGGAACGATGACAAGACAAAAGTCTGGATGGACGTTCGCGAAGGTGTGACCTGGCACGACGGCTCCAAGTTTACACCGGATGACGTCGTCTGGTCGCTGGAGCGCGCCGCCAAGCAGGACACCGGCAACCCGATCCAGTTCATCTGGTCGACCGCCAACAATTACAAGGTGGAAGGCAACCGCATCACCGGCGATGTCGTCCGTTTCGAGCCGACCTATTTCAAATGGATGGCCTTTCTCACCGGCTATGTCTTGCCCAAGGACTATTACACCAAGGTGGGCGCGCAGGGCTTCGAAAAGAAGCCGATCGGCACCGGCCCCTATATGGTCGATGCTTATGAGGGCAATTCCTATCTGCGCCTGAAGGCAAACCCGAACTATTTCGGCGGCAAGCCGGCCTTCGATACCGTCATCTTCAAGTTCGTGCCGGATACGACAAGCCGTGTCGCCGAGATCGAGTCCGGCTCGTCCGACGTGACGCTGGAAATCCCCTATGAGGATTTTGACCGGCTGAAAAAGAAATCCGGTCTTGCGGGCGTCGCCACCCCAATCTCCGATATCGGCATGATCTTCATCAGCAATGTCGATCCGATGCTCGACAAGAATGTCCGTCTCGCCGCTAATATGGCGATCGACAAGGAAGCGATCATCAAGCGGCTGCTGCGCGGCTACGGCAAGCCGCTATCGACACTGGAGGCGCCGGAGTACGAAGCCTACGACGCGTCAGTCAAAATCCCTTACGATCCGGAACAGGCCAAAAAGCTCCTGGCTGCCAGCGGCTATTCGCCGGACAAGCCGGTGAAATTCACCATCAAGACGACCCGCGGCTTCAAGCCGAAGGATTACGAGATGATCCAGGCGATCGTCGGCATGTGGCGCAAGGTCGGTATCGAGGCTGAGATCGAAGTCTATGAAATCGCCAAGCATTACGAGTTGCGCGCCGCTCACCAGCTCGGCCCTGCCGCCTTCTACAACTGGGGCAACGCCATCGGCGATCCCACCACCTCGACCGGCTTCGCCATGTTCGGCCCCTCGCCGCACTCAGCCTGGAAAACCAAGGATGTCGACGACATGTTGGGGCCGCTCTGGGTGGAAAAGGACGAGTCCAAGCGCATCGCCGGCTGGAAAGCGGCGATCAAATATATCGCCGAGCAGGGCTACGTGATCCCGTTGCTGCAATATGCCCAGCCGATCATCTATAAATCGAGCCTGAAGGTTACGCCAAACGTTTCCGGCGCCCTGCAGCCGACGCTGGTGTCGAAGGCTTGATGCGTCAAGCTTTGATCGTGCAGCCTTGCCCCTCACCCTAGCCCTCTCCCGGTCCTGAGCTTGTCGAAGGGGCGGGGAGAGGGAACGACCTTTGTATCCTCGCCGGAACAAGTCGTTAGGGGTAGGCTGCAGGTGCCTCTTTCCCCTTCGACAGGCACAGGAGGGCGGATGAGGGGCTTAGGACTCTTCAGCGCCATAGCCGTGGATCGGAACTCATAACGCATGATAGCAGTCTCCATTCTCAACCGGCTGATCATGGCTGCGATCACCCTCCTCGGAGTGGCGGTGATCGTCTTCGTCCTGCTGCGCGTCGTGCCGGGCGATCCGATCGCGATGATGATCTCGCCGGGCGCAAGCCCTGCCGACATCGCCGCGCTGCGCGCCCATTACGGGCTCGATGCGAGCCTGACTACGCAATTCTGGCTCTGGCTGAAATCGGTCCTGATAGGCGATTTCGGTACATCGATCTCCCTGAAGCGCGATGTGCTCTCCCTGCTCGGCGAGCGCCTTCCCGCAACGCTGGAGCTTGCCTTTGCCGCGCTCGTCCTGGCGGTTCTTCTCGGCGGCGCGGTTGCCATTGTCGGCACGCTCGCCCGCCGCACGATTTTCGAACCCGTGATCGACAGCCTGAACGGCCTTTTGCTGGCTGTTCCGGATTTTGTCTGGGCGCTGGCGCTGGTCCTTGTCCTCGGCGTTCTTTTTCCGCTTTTCCCGCTCTCCGGACGCATCGATCCGGGCATCGACGCGCAATTCGCAACGCCCTTCTATCTCATCGAAAGCCTCGTAACGTTTCGGTTTGCGATCTTCGCCGATATCTGCGCCCATATGGTCATGCCGGTCCTGGCGCTCGGCCTGCCGCTCGCCGCCATCATCGCCCGCGTGTTGAAGGCCGCTCTCTCCGAGGCCATGGTGCAGGACTATATTCTGCTTGCCAAACTTAAGGGCATGTCCGAGCTGCGGCTGGTGCTGCAGGAGGCGCTGCGCAATGCCGTCGGCCCGACGATCGCGCTGACCGGCGTGCAATTCACCTTCCTGATCGGCGGCACCGTCATCGTCGAGCGCATCTTCGCCTATCCCGGCATCGGCAACATGGCGATCGATGCCGTCATCAACCGCGACCTGCCGCTGATCCAGGGGCTGGTGCTGGTCTTCGGCGCCCTCTTCATTCTCGTCAATCTGGCGGTCGATCTGCTGGTCGCGGCCTTCAATCCGAGGCTCGCTCATGGCTGACGTTACCTCGCCCGCGATGCCGCAATCACCCTTCAGAATGGCGAAACGTTTGCGCGCGCTGCTCGCCGAGCCAAAGGTGATCTTTGGCGGCGGCTTCATCCTCATCCTCCTCATCCTCGCGATTTTTGCTCCCTATATCGCACCGAAGGACCCGTTGGAGCAGGATCTGATGTCCGGCACCTTACCGCCGGCATGGATCGAGGGTTCCGATCCGGGCTTCCTATTCGGCACCGACGATCTCGGCCGCGACGTGCTGTCGCGCGCCATCTTCGGCACACGCATCGCTCTCACGGTCGCCTTCGTCGCGGCCGGGCTTGCGGCCCTGATCGGCACGCTGCTCGGCCTTCTCGCCGGCTGGTATGGCGGCTGGATCGACAAGGCGATCTCCCGCCTCGTCGATATCTGGATGGCCTTCCCGCCGGTGCTGCTGTCGATTCTGCTGGTTGCGGTCTTCGGTTCCGGCGTGCACTCGGTCATCGCGGCCATCGTCATCATCGACTGGACGCGCTTCTGCCGTGTCGTGCGCTCGGAAACGCAGGCGCAGGCGCGGATGGATTATGTGACCGCCGCGCACACGATCGGCTTTTCGCGGGCCAGAATCCTCTTCAGCGAAATCCTGCCCAATGTGACGCCGGTGCTGATCGCTCTCGTCAGCCTGGAAATGGGCATCGCCGTCATCGTCGAAGCCATCCTGTCCTTCGTCGGCCTGTCGGTCGCTTCCGATACGCCGACCTGGGGCGGCATGATCGCCGAAGGGCGGCAGATGATCTATCAAGGCTGGTGGGTACTGGTCGTACCGCTGATCGCGCTGTTTGCGACGGTGCTTGCCTTCAATCAACTCGGTGACGGTCTGCGCCGCGCCCTCGATCCGGTGATGCGCCGATGACATCTCCACTTCTCTCCATGACGGGCCTCAGTGCCATATCCGACCGCGACGGCGGCGCACCGATCCTGCGCGATGTTTCCCTGACGCTCACGCGCGGCGAAGTGCGCGGTCTTGTCGGCGAAAGCGGCGCCGGAAAATCCACCATCGCCAAAGCCTTGCTCGGCATCCTGCCGCGCAGCGTCCGCATCACAAACGGCTCGATATTGTTCGAGAACCGCGACCTGCTCACACTCTCCGCCAGGGAATTGCGAGACATCATGGGCAGCGAAATCTCGCTGATCCCTCAGGACCCGCAAACGGCCCTCAATCCCGGCCGGCGCATCGAAGCGCAACTGACCGACGGCCTGCGGTTGAAACGGCGCCTGTCATCAGGCGACGCCCGACGGCGGGCACTGAAGTTGCTGGAAGAAGTGCATATCCGTGATCCCGAGCGTGTACTTCGCGCCTATCCCCACGAATTATCCGGCGGCATGCGCCAACGCATCCTGATCGCCGCCGCTTTCGCGCTGGAGCCGAAGCTGGTCGTGGCCGACGAGCCGACCACCGCGCTCGACGTCACCGTGCAGAAGCAGATCCTGCGGCTGATCCGCGGTCTGCAGGAAGCGCATGGCACTGCCGTCATCTTCGTCACCCACGATCTCGGCGTCGTCGCCCAGATCTGCGACAGTGTGACCCTGCTCTACGCCGGCAAGGTGATCGAAGACGGACGCACGAGTGACGTGCTGACGCATCCCAAGCATATCTACACGAAATCCTTGATATCGGCCGGGCCGCGCTATGACCGACCGGATGCCGGGCTGACGCCGGTGCCGCAAGCCGTTTTCGAACAATTGCGCCGCGAGATCGGCATTCCGGAGGGAAGCCGATGAGCGTTTCCGATACTCTCCTTTCGGCCAGAGGCATCGAGGTCACCTATGGCGCCAAGCGGCACCTTCTCGGTCCGCCGGGCTTGGGCATCAAGGTGCTGCACGGCGTCGACATCGATATCAACCGCGGCGAAACCGTGGGCATCGTTGGCGAAAGCGGCTCAGGCAAGACGACACTCGGTCGCGCCCTGCTGCGGCTAATCGACGTAAACGCGGGCACTATCCGTTTCGACGGCCGAGACATTACACATCTGCCTGATGCCGATATGAGACCGCTGCGTCGTCGCATGCAGATGATCTTTCAGGACCCGATGGCCTCGCTCAATCCGCGCCACACGATCCGCCACATTCTTGTCGAGCCGTTACTGCTGCATCGGCTGGCTTCTGACCGGAAAGAGGCCGAGCGGCAGGTTGCCGAAATCCTCGAGCGCGTGACGTTGCCGCAGGCCTGCCTCGACCGCAATCCGCATGAACTCTCGGGCGGTCAGCGCCAGCGCATCGGCATCGCGCGTGCCGCCCTGCTGAAGCCGGATTTCGTGCTGGCCGACGAGATCGTCTCCGGCCTCGACGTGTCGACCCAGGCACAGGTGCTCAATCTGCTGAAGGAACTTTCGCGCGATCTCGGGCTCTCGATGGCGTTCATCAGCCACGATCTCTCCGTCATTCGCGCGGTCTGCGACCGCGTCTACGTCATGCGTAACGGTCGGATCGAAGAGGAAGGCGATTGCGAGCGCGTCTTCACGGCGCCGGCTTCCGCCTATACGCGAATGCTGCTCGACGCCATTCCCCTGCCGGAAATCGATCCGCATTGGCTCGGTCGCGAGACGGGCCAGGAAAACGCTGCCTGATAAGCACTCGGACGTTCAGTTGCGCAGGCGGAAACGCTGTATCTTGCCCGATTCCGTCTTCGGCAGAGCTTCGACGAAGATAATGGAACGCGGATATTTGTAGGGCGCGATGACCGCCTTCACATGATCCTGCAGCTTGCGAACCTGCAGATCCGAGGCAACGATGCCGGGTGCCAGCACCACATGCGCCTGCACGATATGGCCCCTTTCCTCGTCGGGCTTGCCGACGACGGCACATTCCAGCACATCGGCATGCGAAAGAAGGGCTGCTTCTACTTCCGGTCCGGCAATATTATAACCGGCCGAAAGAATGATGTCGTCGGAACGGGCGGCAAAATGGAAATAGCCGTCCTCATCCTGAATGAAGCTGTCGCCCGTCAGGTTCCAGCCATCTCGCACGTAGTCGGCCTGTCTGTGGTCGGCGAGATAGCGGCAGCCGATCGGCCCGCGAACGACGAGTTTGCCGATAACCCCACGCGGAACCTCGTTCATATCGTCATCGACAACGCGGGCCTCATAGCCCGTCAGCGGCTTGCCCGTGCAGTTCGGCTTGGCGTCGGACAGGCGGTTGGAAATGAAGATATGCAGCATCTCGGTCGAGCCGATGCCATCGAGGATGGGCTTGCCGGTCTTGCGCGTCCATTCCTCGAAAATCGGGCCTGGCAGCGTCTCGCCGGCCGAAACGGCGATACGAAGTGAAGACAGATCCGCCCCCTCTTCCATCGCTGCCAGCATGGCGCGATAGGCTGTCGGCGCGGTGAAGCTGATGGTCGCGCCGTACTCCTGAATGATCTCGACCATGTTCTTCGGCGAGGCGTTTTCGAGCAGCGCCGTCGATGCGCCGAAGCGCAAGGGGAAGACGACGAGACCGCCGAGCCCGAAGGTGAAGGCGATCGGCGGCGAGCCGATGAAGACATCGTCCGGCGTCACCTGCAGGACTTCCTTGGCATAGGCGTCGGCAATGATCAGGATATCTCGATGAAAGTGCATGGTGGCCTTCGGCACACCCGTCGAGCCCGAGGTGAAGCCGAGCAGCGCCACATCATCACGCCCGGTTTTGACCGGCTCAAAGCGAACGGGCTTGTTGAGTGCGATCCGGTCAAGTTCGGCATCATGGTTGGCGGTGCCGTCGAAGCCGACGACCTGCTTCAGGAACCGACTGTCTTTGGCGGCTGTGACGAGTTCCTCCAGCAGCCTCGTATCGCAAAGCGCAAACGAGATCTCCGCCTTGTCGATGATCTTCGAAAGCTCTCCGGCCCGCAGCATCGGCATGGTATTGACGGCGACGGCACCGACCTTCGTCACCGCCAGCCAGCAGGCAATCATGGCTGGGTTGTTGCCGGAGCGGATGAGAACGCGATTGCCCGGCTTGACGCCGAAATCCTCGACAAGCGCGTGGGCGATGCGATTGGTCCAGTCCGCCAGTTCCTTGTAGGTGCGACGACGGCCATTACCGATCAGGGCCACGTGATCGGCGAAACCCTTTTCGACCATCCGGTCACTGAGTTCGAAGCCGGCATTCAACCATTCCGGATAATCGAAACCCTCCATCCGCAGTTCCGGCCATTGGTCGAAAGGGGGCAGATTGTCTCGCGTGAATGTATCGGTATGACCGGTCGGTCCCAGCATTGCCTTGCTCCCACATTCTTATCGATCGATCGCCACGACAGCCGTTTCCCCTCGGCGCATGTGGCATTGCTAAAAAAGATCGCACCGAAGGCTGCAATGTTCAAGCAAGAAATTTTAAGCCTAAAATATTTTTGGCTTCTGATTGATTCAAAAAGGCTATTTTCGATTTTCCTGCTATTATGAGTGCCTACAGGCTGCATATTGGAGCAGGAAAAGCCTTGACGAATGGCTCCAACAAGATATTTTAAACTTAAATTATTTTGAGGTCGGCTCCAGCCGAATAAGGAGGGAAAGCGATGCGCATCGTCTGTATCGGCGGCGGCCCCGCAGGGCTCTACTTCGCGCTTCTAATGAAGAAGCTCCATCCTGAACACTCCATCCGCGTCGTCGAGCGCAACCGTCCCTATGACACCTTCGGCTGGGGCGTCGTTTTCTCCGATGCGACCATGGTGTCCATGCGCGAATGGGATCCGGAAAGCGCCACCGAAATCGAGGATGCCTTCAACCATTGGGACGATATCGAAGTCCTGTTCAAGGGCACGCGCCAGCGCACCACGGGCCACGGCTTCGTCGGCATCGGCCGCAAGAAGCTTTTGAACATTCTGCAACGCCGCTGCGAAGCACTCGGCGTCGAGCTGATCTTCGAGACGGAGGTCAATTCCGACCTCGACTATCCCGACGCCGATCTGATCATCGGCTCGGACGGCCTCAATTCCAAGATCCGCAATCATTATCCGGAAGTCTTCCAGCCTGACATGATCACCCGGCCGAACCGCTATATCTGGCTCGGCACCAACAAGCTTTTCGACGCCTTCACCTTCGATTTCCGCCGCACCGATCACGGCTGGTTCCAGGCGCATATCTACAAGTTTGACGACAAGACCTCGACCTTCATCGTCGAGACGACGGAAGAGGCCTATCTCGCCCATGGCCTCGACAGGATGGATCAGGACGGCTCCATCGCCTTCTGCGAAAACCTGTTCGCCGAAGTGCTCGAAGGCGCTTCACTGATGACCAATGCCCGCCATATCCGCGGCTCGGCATGGCTGAACTTCAACCGCCTGATCTGCGGCAAATGGAGTCATTTCAACGGCAATTCCCATGTCGTGCTGATGGGCGACGCCGCCCACACCGCGCATTTCGCCATCGGCTCCGGCACCAAGCTTGCCATCGATGACGCGATCGAGCTGACGCGGCAATTCCAGAACCGCGGGCACGAGAAGGACAAGATACCAGCCGTTCTCGAAACCTACGAGGAAATCCGCCGCGTCGATGTCGCCCGCATTCAGAACGCCGCGCGCAATGCGATGGAATGGTTCGAAGTCGTCGGCCGCCGCTATGCCGATACGCTCGAGCCGCCGCAGTTCATGTATTCGATGCTGACTCGCTCGCAGCGCATCAGCCATGAAAATCTGCGGCTGCGCGACAAGACCTGGCTCGAAGGCTATGAGCGCTGGTTCGCCGAAAAATCCGGCCTCGACGTCGGCAACGATCGCTGCCTGCCGCCGATGTTCACGCCCTACCGACTGCGCGATGTCCAACTTATCAACCGCATCGTCATGTCTCCTATGGCGATGTACTCAGCTGACAATGGCGTGATGAACGATTTCCACATCGTCCATCTCGGCTCTCGCGCGCTTGGAGGCGCAGGGCTGATCTTCGCGGAAATGACCTGCGTGACACCGGACGCCCGCATCACGCCCGGCTGCCTTGGCCTTTGGAACGAGGAACAGGTCGCGCAATGGAAGCGCCTCGTCGATTTCGTTCACACGAACAGCGCCGCCAAAGTCGGCATCCAGCTCGGCCACGCCGGCCGCAAGGGCGCGACGAAGCTTGCCTGGGAAGGCATCGACCAGCCGCTCCCCGAAGGCGACTGGCCGCTGATCTCGGCATCAGCAATCCCCTACCTCAAGAACAGCCAAGTGCCGAAGGCCATGGACCGCGCCGATATGGAGCGCGTCAAGGCCGACTTCATCCGCTCGACCGAGCTCGCCATTGAGACCGGCGCCGACTGGCTGGAACTGCATTGCGCCCACGGCTATCTGCTCTCGAGCTTCCTGTCGCCGCTCACCAATCTGCGCGACGACGAATATGGCGGCAGTCACGAAAACCGCGCCCGCTATCCCCTGGAGGTCTTTAGGGCAATGCGCGCCATCTGGCCAGCGGACAAGCCGATCTCCGTTCGTCTCTCCTGCCACGACTGGACTGACGGAGGCAACACGCCGGAAGATGCGGCTATCTTTGCCCGAATGTTCAAGGAGGCCGGCGCTGACCTCATCGACTGCTCTTCGGGCCAGGTGTCGAAGCAGGAAAAGCCCGTCTATGGCCGCCTGTTCCAGACACCCTTCTCCGACAAGATCCGCAACGAGATCGGCATCCCGACGATCGCCGTCGGCGCGATCTCGGAAGCTGACCACGCCAATTCGATCATCGCCGCAGGCCGCGCCGATCTCTGCGCCGTTGCCCGCCCGCATCTGGCGGACCCCGCCTGGGCGCTGCATGAAGCCGCCAAGATCGGCCTGACTTCCATTCCCTGGCCGAAGCAATATCTTTCCGGCAAGACGCAGTATGAAACCAACCTTGCCCGCGCAGCCATGGCAGCACCGACTAAATGAGGATGAAATGACGATTTCGGGCAAACTCGCCGGCCGTCACGCCCTTATCACCGGGGCCGGCAGCGGCATCGGTGCCGCGATCGCCAGGGCGCTTGCCGCCGAGGGCGCGCGTATCAGTCTAGCCGGTCGCCGCCACGAACCGCTGGAAGCGGTTGCCGCCGAAATCGGCACCCAGGCATTCGTGGTCGATGGCTTCGATGTCACCAGCCCTGAAGCCGTCTCCCAGGGCCTTGCCAAAACCCGCGAAAAATTTGGCCCAGTCGATATCCTTGTCAACAATGCCGGCGAGGCACCGAGCGCAGCCTTCGAGAAGACGAGCCTCGAGGCTTGGAACCACCTCCTCTCGGTTGACCTGACAGGTGTCTTCGTGGTGACGCAGGCAGCCCTTACCGACCTGAAGGCTTACGGTCCCGGCGCGCGCATCATCAACATAGCCTCGACGGCCGGCTTGAAGGGATATGGGTACGTCTCGGCTTACGTCGCCGCCAAGCACGGTGTCGTCGGCCTGACGCGCTCGCTCGCACTGGAACTGGCGAAGACCGGCATCACGGTCAATGCCGTCTGCCCCGGTTTCACCGACACGCCGATCATCCAGCGCTCGATCGAAACCATCGTCGCCAAGACCGGTCGAACGGCCGAACAGGCGCTCGGCGAATTCACGAAATCCAATCCGCAGGGACGCCTCGTCAAGCCGGAAGAGGTCGCCGATGCCGTGCTCTGGCTGGCCTCACCCGCTGCGGCATCGATCAATGGTCAGGCAATTGCGGTTGCTGGTGGGGAGGTTTGAGGGATGAGCGATCGGGACATGACGATGAAGGGGCATCTGAAGCCCTTCAAGGATTACAAGCCTGAGCACTTCCTCTGGGATGTCAGCGAAGATGGCCGCGTCGCCACCATCCGTCTGAACCGCCCAGAACGTAAGAACCCACTGACCTTCGATAGCTATGCCGAACTGCGCGATCTGTTCCGCGACCTCGTTTACGCATCGGATATCCGCGCCATCGTGCTGACGGGCGCGGGTGGCAATTTCTCCTCCGGTGGCGATGTCTTCGAGATCATCGAGCCGCTGACGCGCATGGCGATGCCCGAGCTTCTGGCCTTCACACGCATGACCGGCGATCTCGTCAAGGCGATGCGCAAATGCCCGCAGCCGATCATCTCGGCAGTGGACGGCATCTGCGCCGGCGCCGGCGCCATTCTTGCCATGGCCTCTGATCTGAGGCTCGCGACACCGGAGGTCAAGACAGCCTTCCTCTTTACCCGCGTCGGCCTTGCCGGTGCCGACATGGGCGCTTGCGGTATCCTGCCCCGCATCATCGGCCAGGGCCGCGCCGCCGAGCTTCTCTTCACCGGCCGCTCGATGACATCTGCGGAAGGACAAGCCTGGGGCTTCTATAACAGCCTGCACGCTAGCGCCGAGCTCGAAAACGAAGCGCTCAAACTCGCCCGCTCGCTGGCCGACGGCCCATGGTTCGCGCACGGCATGACCAAGACCATGCTGAACCAGGAATGGGCGATGGGCATTGACGAAATGATCGAATCCGAAGCGCAGGCGCAGGCGATCTGCATGGCGACGCAAGATTTCCGCCGCGCTTTCGAAGCCTTCGCGACCAAGCGCCGGCCTGAATTCCAGGGGGATTGAGCTGATGTCCACAGCAAGCAGCCTCCCCGGCCCGACCCGCGATCACCTGGATTGGCCCTTCTTCGAGGAGCGCCACCACCGTTTCGCCGTCGAGGTCGATGCCTTCGCAAAGTCCGGCGTCATGGCATCGATCGATCATGCCGATGTCGATGGCGCATGCCGGAAGCTGGTCAAGGCGCTGGGCGAAGCCGGGCTGCTGACTGCCGCGACCGGTTCGTCCGACAGCGAACCGCTGATCGATTCCCGCATGGTCTGCCTCGCCCGCGAAACGCTGGCCTGGCATGACGGCCTTGCCGATTTCGCCTTTGCCATGCAGGGGCTCGGCACCGGCGCCATCGGCCTTTCCGGCTCGCCCGAATTGCGCTCGACCGTCCTGCCCAAGGTGCGCTCCGGCGAATGGCTCGCCGCCTTTGCGCTGTCGGAAAAGGATGCCGGCTCCGATGTGGCCGCGATGAGCTGCGCTGCCCGCCCCGATGGCGATCACTATGTCCTCGACGGCGAGAAGACCTGGATTTCCAATGGAGGCATTGCCGACGTTTACACCGTCTTCGCGCGCACCGGCGAAGCGCCGGGAACCCGAGGCATCTCGGCCTTCGTCGTCTTTGCCGACGATCCCGGCTTCTCGATTGCCGAGCGCATCGAAGTGATCGCGCCGCATCCACTGGCGACGATCCGTTTTCATAATTGCCGCATTCCCGCATCGCGCCGCCTCGGCGCGTCAGGCGAAGGCTTCAAGATCGCCATGCGCACGCTCGATATCTTCCGCGCCTCTGTCGCCGCTGCCGGCCTCGGCTTTGCCCGTCGCGCGCTCGATGAATCGCTTGCCCATGCGCGGTCACGTCCGATGTTCGGCGCGGCGTTGGCCGACCTTCAGTTGACGCAGGCCGCCCTCGGCGATATGGCGACCGGCATCGACGCGGCGGCACTGCTCACCTACCGGGCGGCCTGGCGCCGCGACGTGCAGCGCTTACCGACGACGCGCGAAGCCGCCATGGCCAAGATGACTGCGACGGAAACCGCGCAAAATGTCATCGACCGCGCCGTCCAGCTTTTTGGCGGGCGCGGCGTGAAATCGGGCGAGATAACGGAAAAACTCTATCGGGAGATCCGCGCGCTTCGCATCTATGAAGGTGCAACAGAAGTTCAGAAACTCATCATCGCGCGCGAACTTTTGAAGACCAATTAATGGGAGATACCAGCATGAGCCGCGAGATTTTCGACTGGGCCGACCCGTTCCGGCTGACGGAGCAGCTGAGCGACGACGAACGCATGGTGCTGGATACCGCGCATTCCTACGCGCAGGAAAAGCTCGCGCCCCGCGTCCTCGAAGCCTTCCGCCATGAAAAGACCGATCCGGCGATCTTCCGCGAAATGGGCGAGCTCGGCCTGCTTGGCCCGACGATTTCTCCCGAATATGGCGGCGCCGGCCTCAGCTATGTCGCCTACGGCCTGATTGCTCGCGAGGTCGAGCGCGTCGACAGCGGCTACCGCTCGATGATGAGCGTGCAGTCCTCGCTCGTCATGGTGCCGATCGAGACCTTTGGTTCGGAAGCGCAGAAGCAGAAATACCTGCCGAAGCTGGCGACCGGCGAATGGATCGGCTGCTTCGGCCTCACCGAGCCGAACCATGGCTCCGATCCGGGCTCGATGGTCACACGCGCAAAGAAGGTCGATGGCGGCTATAGCCTGACCGGCGCCAAGACCTGGATTTCGAACGCGCCGATCGCCGATGTCTTCGTCGTCTGGGCGAAGACCGAGGATGGTCTTATCCGCGGCTTCATCCTTGAAAAGGGCTGGAAGGGCCTGTCCGCCCCCGCCATTCACGGCAAGGTAGGCCTGCGCGCCTCCATAACGGGCGAAGTCGTGATGGATAATGTGTTCGTGCCCGAAGAAAACCTGATGCCGAATGTATCCGGCCTGAAGGGTCCCTTCACCTGCCTCAACTCCGCACGCTTCGGCATTGCCTGGGGTGCGCTCGGCGCCGCCGAGGATTGCTATGCCAGGGCGCGCCAATATGTGCTCGACCGCAAGCAGTTCGGCCGTCCCCTCGCCGCCAACCAGCTGATCCAGAAGAAGCTTGCCGACATGGTGACGGAAATCACGCTCGGCCTACAGGGCTGCCTGCGTCTCGGCCGCATGAAAGAAGAAGGCCATCCGCCGGTCGAGCTGACCTCCATCCTCAAGCGCAACAGCTGCGGCAAGGCGCTGGATATCGCCCGCGCTGCCCGCGACATGCTGGGGGGTAACGGCATTTCGGATGAGTTCGGCATTGCGCGCCATCTCGTCAACCTCGAAGTGGTCAACACCTATGAGGGCACGCACGACATCCACGCCCTCATTCTCGGCCGCGCCATCACCGGCATCGCCGCCTTTTCGAACTGAGGCCCGCCTTGGCATTCAAGATCACCAGACCTCTGCGCTTCGGAGATTGCGATCCCTCGGGGATCGCCTATTTCCCATCCTATCTGAACATCCTTGTCGGGGTGCTGGAAGACTATTTCGCCTCGATCGGCTTCTCCTGGCGAAAGTTGATCGACGACCGCCGCATCGGTGTCCCCACCGTGCGGCTCGATCTGACCTTCATCAAGCCGGGCCTGCAGGGTGACGATCTCGAATTCGTCCTTGCAGTCCGTGGTGTCGGCCGCTCCTCGCTCGATCTCGAACACCAGGTTTCGGCAAACGGCCATGTGCTGTGGACGGCCAAGCACCGCGTCGTCGCCACTTCGCTCGATACGCATAAATCCCTTGAATGGCCGGAGGATATCCGCGCCGTACTGACCTCTCATCTGGAGACGACCGATGCACACCATCCTGCAACCTGAGGGCTGGGCCAAGCCGATCGGCTATGCCAATGGCATGGCGGCCACGGGCCGCATGGTGTTCGTCGGCGGCCAAGTCGGCTGGAATGCCGCCTGCGAATTCGAAAGCGACGATTTCGTCGAGCAGGTGCGCCAAACGCTGAAGAATGTCGTTGCAATTCTTGCGGAAGGCGGCGCCGAGCCGAAGCACATCACCTCGATGACCTGGTATTTCACCGACAAGCAGGAATATCTCGGCAATCTGAAGGGGATCGGACAGGCCTATCGCGAGATCATCGGCCGGCACTTCCCGGCCATGGCCGCCGTGCAGGTTGTCGCCCTCGTCGAAGATCGTGCCAAGATCGAGATCCAGGCAACGGCAGTCATTCCGGAATAATATAGGCGGTCAAGATCATGTCGGCATTGCGCTTTTCGGACACCATCTCAGCGGCGCTGACCGACGGGATTCTCGTCGTCACCATCAACAATGCGCCCGTCAACGCGCTCTCTGCCGATGTCCGGGTCGGCCTGATGGCTGCATTCGACCATGCGGAGAAGGATGGCAATATTGCCGGCATCGTGCTCACCGGTGCGGGCAACAGCTTCATCGGCGGCGCCGATATCAAGGAATTCGGCAAGCCGCCGGTCGAGCCGCATCTACCTGATGTTATCGCCCGCATCGAAGCCTTTGCCAAACCCGTTGTCGCCGCGATCAATGGCGTGGCCCTCGGCGGCGGGCTGGAAGTGGCGCTCGCCTGCCATCACCGCCTTGCCGCGCCGACCGCGAAGCTCGGCCTGCCGGAAGTCAAGCTCGGCATCATACCCGGCGCCGGCGGCACGCAGCGCCTGCCGCGCCTCACCGGCATCGCTGCCGCCATCGACATGATCGCCAATGCACGCATTATATCGGCTGCCGAAGCACTCAAGCTCGGTATCGTCGACGGCGTGGCCAAAGATGAATTAATCGCCGAAGCTGTCGCCGACGCCAACGCGGCCAACGTCGCATCGTTACGCCGCTCGGGATCGCTGACCGTTCCCCCGGAAGCTGCAGGTGCGATCGACAAGGCGGCATCGGACGCATTGCGCAAGGCGCGCGGCCAGCGTGCACCGGCCGAAGCCGTCCGTCTCGTGCGCCTGGCGGCGACCGCCCCTTTATCGGAAGGGCTTGCCGAGGAACGCCGCACCTTTATTACTCTCCGCGACAGCGAAGAGGCGGCAGCATTGCGCCATGTCTTCTTCGCGGAGCGTGCCACTGGCAAGGTCGAGGGACTGGAGGGCGTCGCTGCTCGCAAGATCGAAACCATCGGCATCGTCGGCACAGGCCTGATGGGTTCGGGCATCGCGGTCTCCGCTCTCAACGGCGGCTACCGCGTCATCGGCGTCGAGCAAAATACCGAAGCGGCTGACAAAGGGCGCGAGCGCATCGCCGGCCTACTCGACAAGGCCGTGCAATCCGGTCGCCTCGATACAGCTGGCCGCGAAGATCGCCTCAGCCGGCTGACCGTGACGGCGGACATGCAGCAGCTGGCGCAGGCCGATATCGTCATCGAAGCTATTTTCGACGATCTCGCCGTCAAGACCGAGCTCTTCCAACGCCTTGATGGCATCGTCCGCGCCGATGCAATCCTTGCGACCAATACCAGCTATCTCGATCCCGATGTGATCGCTTCGGCCACTAAGCTGCCCGAGCGCGTCGTGGGACTGCACTTCTTCTCGCCCGCCCATATCATGCGGCTCCTCGAAGTCGTGCACTGCAAGCAGACGGCGCCTGACGTGCTGGCGACAGCCCTTGCCCTGGCAAAGCGGCTCGGCAAACTGCCTGTCGTATCGGGCGTCACCGAAGGCTTCATCGGCAACCGCATCTTTTCCGCCTATCGCCGCGAAGCGGAATACATGGTCGAGGATGGCGCGTCGCCGCAGGAGATCGACGCAGCACTGGAAGCCTACGGCTTTCCGATGGGGCCCTTTGCTGTGTTCGATATGGCAGGTTTGGAAATCGCCTGGGCGCGCCGCAAGCGGCAGGCCGCAACACGCGATCCCTCGGAACGCTACGTCGTCATCGCCGACCGGCTCTGCGAAGCCGGCCGCTTCGGCCAGAAGACGGGCCGCGGCTGGTATGCCTATCCCGACGGCAAACGGACTGTTGATCCTGAGGTAGCGGTCATGATCGAAGCCGCTCGCGCCGAAAAAGGCATTGTACCTAGGAGCTTCACCGCGGAAGAGATCGTCGGGCGCCTGCTGAAAGCCATGGCCACCGAAGGCGAGGCGTTGCTTGCGGAAGGCATCGCTGCCCGCGCCAGCGATATCGATCTCGTGATGATCAACGGCTATGGCTTCCCTGCAAGCAAGGGCGGCCCGATGTTTGCGGCCGGCCGCCGCTGAAAGCCGTCACCGCGGAGGGGTCAGGCCGCCGAAGAGAGCAGCGTGAACAATTCCTGCGGCCGCTTGACGCCACGCAGTGCATAACGGCCGACGGAAACGAGATCGTTGCTTTGCTGGCCTGCCAGCGCCTCGACGAAATTCGACGACATGAGGATGTTACGGTCAGCCGATCGGCACATCGAAGCGATACGGCTGACTTCGTTGACGGCCGGCCCGATGACCGTGAAGTCCAGCCGGTCCATGCTGCCGATATTGCCATAGAACACGTCCCCGATATGCAAGCCGAGATAAACGTCCGTGACCGGCCGGCCTTCGATCTGCCGCTGCGAATTGAGATCGCGCAGTCGCTGGCGCAGCAGCGATTCCGCCATCAGCGCGGCGGCGCAGGCGTCAGCGGAATTGCGAGCCTTGAAGATCGCCAGCGTGCCGTCGCCGATCAGCTTCAGCACGTTGCCGCCCGCCTCATGGATCGAGGAGATGACCGCATCGGCATAGGCATTCAGCATCGGGATGATTTCATCCGGCTCGGCCGTATCGGAGATGCGCGTGTAGTTGGCGAGATCGGAAAACCACAGTGCCGCCGAAATCCGCTCCGTCTTGCCTCGGGTGATCTTGCCTTCAAGCACATGCCGGGCGGCGTCTTCGCCGAGATAGACCTCGGCAATGGTACGGGCGATGCGGCTCATGCCGGTGCATTTGATGGCGAGAGCAAGCGCCGGCGTCAGCTTGCGCAGCACGCGCAAATCCTCTTCCGGAAATCCCATTTCGGCGGCGGTGGCGAAGTTGGAATAGAAGCAATCCATTTCGCCGATCGTGCCGCCCTCTTCGAAGCGGTGGATCATGGCGATGTAATCGGTGTGACCATCGGCCAGCAGCGTGTCGAGCCCGTAGAAATCGGTCGGATCACCGAAGCCGATACGTCGGCGCACCTCGTCTCCGCCTGTCGTCAGCATATGATAGAAGGCGGAACGCTGCCAATTCTCGGAGGCGATCCCCTGCTGCGTCGGGCCATATTCGAACTCGCGCTCGATGATCTGATTGCCGTCCCAGCGGAAGGCGCGGCCTTCATAGACCGGATGCAGCGTATCCATCAGCGCCATGGCCCGATCGATGTTGAGACCATGCTGACGGCACTGCTCGCAGAAACCCGAGAGGATATCGACTTCCGTCATTCCCTTGAGACCGGCTTGCATGAGCCAGCTGGCAATTTCGCCAATGTCCTTCGCGTCCATGGATATCTCCCGACCCTCTGAAGGATTCGCTTTAGTACGAAACTCTAAGGCTTGGAATGCTGTACAACGCAAAATAGCCCCGATGCACGCAACAGATCGCCGCTTCTGTGGCACAGAAGCGGCGATTTGACACGTTCCAAGGATGATTGCGGGCCTTAGGCCTTTGCATGCGGCTTCAGCAGGTCTTCCAGACCGATGCGCCGGAAAAGCTCTGCGCGAACCCGATCGGCAACACCGTTGACGATCTCAGCACCATCCTCTGAAGGATCTATATGGGTACGGAACGGCCGCGTTCCAAACGGCATGTCGACAATATCAACGATTGCCGTCGCCACCGAAGCCGCATCGGCATCCGCCGGTTCCAGCGAGGCTAGACCCTTCAGCGCCTGATCGGGAACGCCGGCATAAGGACCATTGTCATATTCCGCAGCGCGAAGCTTGTCTGCCGGCGAACCGGAATGGGCAAAATGGTTGGTGCCCTTCGTAAAAGCGCCTGGCACGATGATGGCGGTCTCGATGCCCCAGCGTGTCAGCTCCGACGCGTAGGAAACCGCAAGCGAATCCATCGCCGCCTTGGCTGCGAAGTAAGGTGAGAGATAGGGCGGCGTGCCGCCGCGCGTGCTGGACGAGGAGACCCAAACGACCAGCCCCTTTCCTTGCCTGCGCATATGAGGCAGCACGGCGCGATTGACCCGCTGGGTGCTGAGCACGTTGATGTCATAGAGCTCGGCGAACTGCTCGGGCGTGAAGGCTTCCGCCGGGCCGAAGGACATATGGCCGGCATTGTGCATGATGGTGTCGATGTGGCCCTGCTCGGCGATAACAGCGGCGATGCCGACTTCCACTGAAGCATCTGAGGCGACATCCAGTTCGACAGTCCTGAGATCGACGCCGTTCTCCGCAGCGAATGCCGCAGCTGCTTCGACCTGCGGCGCATTGCGCCCCTTGGTTTCGCGGATGCCTGCATAGACAGTGTGGCCTGCCTTAGCGAGCGCGCGTGCTGTCAGAGCCCCGAAGCCGCTCGAAGCACCAGTGATAATGATGACTTGCTTACCCATGATCCTGTTCCTTTGCTGGATTGGCTGCTGTTGGCGATTGATTGAGAGTGGGAGGTCGGCGGCGGGCATTGCTCCGCTGCCTGGTTGGCTCAGATCATGCCGCCATTGGCACGCAGCGTCTGACCGTTGATCCAGCCGCCATCCGGGCCGACGAGGAAGGAAACAGCCGCGGCGATATCCTGCGGCGTGCCGAGGCGCTCCAGCGGGTTCATCTTGGCCATGCGGTCGATGAGCTCGTCGCTTTTGCCATTCAGAAAGAGATCGGTGGCCGTCGGGCCGGGCGCGACCGCATTGACCGTGATCGAACGCCCACGCAGTTCCTTCGCCATGATGCCGGTCAAAAGCTCGACGCCGGCCTTGGTTGCGGCATAGACGCCGTAGGTTTCGAGCTTCAGGCCGACGATGCTGGTCGAGAAATTGACGATGCGGCCGCCGTCACGCAGGCGCCTGCCGGCCTCTCGCAACGTATTGAACGTGCCCTTGAGGTTGATAGCGATATGACGGTCGAAATGGGCGTCGTCCGCGTCGGCGATCTTCGCAAGCTGCATAATGCCGGCATTGTTGACGAGGACATCGACACCGCCGAAGGCGGCTTCGGCTGCGTCGAACATGCGGCGCACCGCATCGACATCGGAGACATCGGCTTTCGCGGTCAGCGCCTTGCCACCCTTTTCCTCGATCTTGCGGGCCAGTTCCTCGGCTGCCGCCTCGCTGCCGGAATAGTTGATGACGACAGTGAAGCCATCCTCGGCCAGACGCTCGGCGATCGCGGCGCCGATACCGCGCGATGCGCCTGTCACGATCGCTACCTTATTGGAATTGCTGCTCATTTTCCTCATCCTTCGTTGCTTTGCGCCGCAGCGCGTTTCGATGAGGAGAAGATGCCCCTTTTCATGGCGCGGATAATCAGCCAATAATCGGCATCACTATCCGAATTTCGCGAACAAATAATATGGACAGATTCGATGCCATGCGGGTGTTTTGCCGGGTCGTGGAACGGCGCAGCTTCACGCTGGCCGCCGAAGACACAGGTCTGCCCCGCTCGACGGTGACGGATGCGATCAAACAGGTCGAGGCGCGTCTCGGCGTGCGCCTGCTGCAGCGCACGACAAGGCATGTCAGCCCGACACTCGATGGCGAGGCCTATTACCAGCGCTGCCTGCGCATCCTTTCCGATATCGAGGATGCCGAGGGCGCCTTTGCCGGGGCGAAGCCGAAGGGCGTCCTGCGCGTCGACGTACATGGAACGCTTGCGCGGCACTTCGTCCTGCCGAACCTGCCCTCCTTTCTCGAAACCTATCCCGATATCGAATTGCAGATCACCGAGGGCGACCGGTTCGTCGATCTCATCCGCGAGGGGATCGATTGCGTGCTGCGCGTCGGCACGCTGCAGGATAGCGACATGGTCGGCCGCCGCGTCGCGATGCTGGAAGAAGTGACGCTTGCAGCGCCCGCCTATGTCGAGCGTTTCGGCATGCCCGCCCATCCGGAGACGCTCGACGGCCACCGCATGGTCGGCTTCCGCTCCTCCGCAACCGGCGGATTGCTGCCGCTGGAATTCCAGATCGACGGCGCCGTGCGCGAAATCACCCTGCCGGCCACCATCTCCGTCAACGCTGCCGAGAGCTATTTCGCCGCGGCAAAGCTCGGCCTCGGCCTGATCCAGGTTCCGCGCTATCACGCCGAGGAAGCCCTACGATCAGGTCAACTGCTGCATGTGCTGAAGGATTATCCACCGACAAGGACGCCCGTCTCGATGCTCTATCCACGCAGCCGCCAGCTTTCGCCGCGAGTTCGCGTCTTCATAGACTGGCTGGTCAAGGTTTTTGCCGGACAGAACAACCCCGAAGTCGCGGCCGGATGAATATTCCGCGAAAGCGATCAAATAAATGAAATCGGCTCTTTGAATGCGCGGCCAGCACGCCTACGTCGTAGTGCATTACCCTACGGGCAATGCCGTCGCCACTTCATGACGGCCTGGCGATTTTCGAGAGAGAGCCGATGACCGAACAGAAGCAATTGAAGCTCGGGGCATTCATGCGCCCCGTCAGCCTGCATACCGGTGCCTGGCGTTATCCCGGCGCCTATCCGGACGCCAACTTCAACTTCCAGCACATCAAGAGCTTCGCGCAGGAACTGGAGAAAGCGAAATTCGACGCCTTCTTCATGGCTGATCACCTCGCGGTCCTCAACATGCCGATCGAGGCTTTGAAGCGCAGCCAGACGGTTACCTCCTTCGAGCCCTTCACCCTGCTTTCGGCGCTGGCCGCCGTCACCGACAGGATCGGCCTCGTTGCGACTGCGTCAACCACCTTCGACCTGCCCTATCACATCGCCCGCCGCTTCGCCTCGCTCGATCACATCAGCGGCGGCCGCGCCGGCTGGAATATCGTCACGACGTCCAATCCCGATGCCGCCCTTAATTTCGGCCTCGAAGAGCATATGGAACATGGCGAGCGCTACCATCGCGCCCGCGAATTCTACGATGTCGTCACCGGCCTCTGGGATAGCTTCGCTGATGACGCCTTCATCCGTGACGCTGAAAGCGGCATCTTCTTCGATCCCGAGCGGATGCATGTCCTCGGGCACAAGGGCGAGGAACTCAGCGTTCGTGGTCCGCTCAACATCGCCCGTCCGCCGCAGGGCTGGCCGGTCATCGTCCAGGCCGGGCAATCGGATGCCGGCCGTCAGCTTGCCGCCGAAACGGCGGAAGCGGTCTTTGCTGCTCCCCGCAACCTCGCCGACGGCAAATCGATCTTTGCCGATATCAAGGGACGGATGAAGGCGATCGGCCGCAACCCGGATCATCTGAAGATCCTGCCCGCCGCCTTCATCGTCGTCGGGGACACGATCGAGGAAGCAAAGGCGAAGCGGGCAAAGCTCGACAGCCTCGTCCATTACGATAGCGCCATCGCATCCCTGTCGATCGCGTTGGGACACGACGCTTCCAAATTCGACCCCGATGGCCCGCTGCCGGAGATTCCGGAAACCAATGCCAGCAAGAGCGGCCGCGAGCGCGTCATCGCCCTTGCCGAAGCCGAAAAGCTCACCGTGCGCCAGCTTGCCCAGCGCCTCGGCGGCTATGCTGGCCTTGCCTTTGTCGGCACGCCTGAGAGCATCGCCGATGAGATGGAGCAATGGCTGTACGAGGAAGGCTCGGACGGTTTCAACGTCGTCTTCCCCTTCCTGCCGCAAGGCCTGCTTGACGTGACCACGCGCGTCGTTCCAGAGCTGCAGCGCCGCGGCATCTTCCGCCGCGACTACGAAGGCACGACATTGCGCGAACACCTCGGCCTGCCGCGCCCGGAAAACCGCTTCTTCAAAGTTGCTGCCGAAGCCGCGCAGTAAGAGAGCCCATCACAAGAGAATAACATGAGCCACATCACGCCGATCGATTACGAGACCGCTTCCGAGGCCGTGCGCGCCGAGCATGATCGCGAAATACAGCTGCGCGGCCGCATGACGAACATGAAGCGGACATTGCTGCACTCGCCGGTGGCGCATCGTATCTATGCGGAATGGTTTCCTTTGCGCGAAGAGTTGCGCCCGGCGCTGGACGATCGTGCCGTCTGGCTGCTCTGCCATGCCATAGCGCTCGAATGCCGCTCGATCATTCCGGTCGGCTTCTTCCGGCGCGCATTGATCAATGCCGGCCTGACGCCGGAAACGATCGTGCCGACGGAAGAGGAAGCGCTATTGATCGAATTCGGCAAGGCGATCGTCAGGGATTCCAACGCCATTCCGGAGGAGATTTGGGATCGATTGAAGGCCTGCTACGATGAGCCAACGCTTGCCAATCTCGTAGCCTTTGCCGGGATCATGATTGCGACGGCGATCTACAATAATGCGGTAAAGGTAGATATCGATCCGGAGCTTGGGCCTTATCTTGAAGGGTTTGAGTTTCCGGCGGAATGAGGGGCAACGGCGGACACCGAACCATCTCGCCCTTGGCGGGCGAGAAAGCAATTTCATTGGTTTAGGAATTGCGACACGGAAGGTCACATATATTCAGAATGATAGCGCAATTTCTAAGCCATTGAAATCGCAAGAGCGGGGGTCCGTTACTTGTTGCTATTGCACTAGGAAAGCCGGTACGCACCTGCCTACCCCCTCCCTTGCAAAATCTAGCACTTAGCCTTGCGGCTAAATGCTGATTTTGCTTTCCCGCCCGCCAGGGGCGGGATAGAGCTAAAACTCACCCCGAAATCGTTGTCGAAAACTGCGGATTGCCGCGGATCGTGTTGCTCACCGTGCAAATCTCATCTTCGGCGGCATGCGCGATCGCGTTGCGGATTTCATCGCTGAAATCACCCTTGATGGTGAAGGCGATATTGAACTTCTCCACGCGAGAGAGGCCTTCGGTCGCCTTCTCACCCGTGACGACGGCGGTGACTTCGGTGAGCTTGTCGAGCACGCCAAGGCTGCTTGCCGCCATACGGGCGCTCAAGACCAGGCAGGCCGAGAGCGACGAGTAGAGCAGATCGAGCGGATTGAAACCGGGCTGCGACGGCGAGGTGACGATGTCGATTTCGTCGCCCGTCACCGAGGTCACATGCGGAAAACCGGTGCGGCCGACCGTAGCGGTTGCGCCCGTCTGCCTCGTCTTCACTTTCAATTCAGCCATATCGAAAATCCTTAAAATAAAAGCGTGAAACCCCTTCCTTCTAAATAGGGATTCGTCGCGCAAGACACAATTGTGGTTCCTGCCTCTTGCGTCTTTCCTCCAGTTAAGCCACCAAATGGTTACAAGTACATCGCAGACAGGCAGTTCGACATGACCGTTTCCGATCCCCGCGCCTTCCTGACCTCGCTGTTCGATGCCGCCGTTCGCGCAGCCGATCCGTTGACGGGCATCCGCGCGCATTTGCCTGCCAGACCGAAGGGCCGGACGGTCGTTATCGGCGCCGGCAAGGGATCTGCCCAGATGGCGGCCGCGCTGGAGCAATGCTGGGAAGGCCCACTGGAAGGTCTTGTCGTGACGCGATACGGATTTTCCGCCCCGTGCCGGCAGATCGAGATCGTCGAAGCAGCCCATCCTGTGCCGGATGAAGCGGGCCTCATCGCTTCTCGTCGGCTTCTTAAACTTGTCGAGGGCCTCACGGAGGACGATCTGGTAATCGCTCTGATATCAGGCGGCGGCTCGGCGTTGCTGCCCTCGCCCGCTGGCGGCTTGAGCCTCGCCGATGAAGTCGCAGTCAACAAGGCGCTGCTTGCCTCGGGCGCACCAATCTCTGCGATGAATGTCATTCGCAAGCATCTGTCGACCATCAAGGGCGGCCGGCTGGCTGCCGCGGCCCATCCCGCCAAAGTCGTCTCGCTCGTCGTCTCGGACATTCCAGGCGACGACCCTGCCCTGGTGGCCTCCGGCCCGACCGTACCGGGCGCGGGCACGCGCGCGGACGCGCTCGACCTCATCCGTCTCTACCGCATCGACCTGCCGCCGGCCGTTCTCGCCCATATCGAGAAAGTTGAAGCGGATGCGCCGCGCCCGGGCGATCCGCGCTTTGCCGGCAATGAAGTGTATCTTATCGCATCTGCCGGCGTCTCGCTGGAAGCCGCCGCCGAGGTAGCGCGTGCCGCTGGCATCGAAACCGCCATTCTCTCGGACGCCATAGAGGGCGAGGCCCGCGAAGCGGCCCACGTCCACGCTGCCATCGCCCGCGAAGTGCTTCACCGCAACCGCCCCTTCACCAAGCCGGTCGTACTACTGTCAGGCGGCGAAACGACGGTGACCTTGAAGGGCAAGGGCAAGGGCGGGCGAAACTCGGAGTTCCTGTTGTCGCTGGCCATCGACATCGACGGTCACGCCGGCATTCATGCCATGGCCGCGGATACGGATGGCATCGACGGCAGCGAGGACAATGCCGGCGCCTTTGCCGATGCGGGTACGGTGGCACGTTTGCGCAAAGCCGGAATGGTGCCGGCCGAGATGCTGGCAAACAATGATGCATGGACGGCGTTCAATGCCATCGGCGATCTCTTCGTCCCCGGCCCCACGGGAACGAACGTCAACGACTTCCGTGCTATCCTGATCGCGTAACCACCTGAACCGATGGCTTAGACAATCGCGGTGCAATCGTCACAGCGCCAGTAGGCGGCTGCCGTCGATGCCCATCGAAGGAAATGTCGGCTGCAATGGTCGCATTCGATTTCCACGACATGCGTCCTTTCGCCAACGATGAATGGCCTGCTCTTGATCCTGCGCTCGCTCTTCCATTGCTCGAGCTTCGTCACGGCCATGATTACCCTCCACGCAACACTCGCCTCGACAAGCAACAATCTAAAATAGATTCAACTAATAAAAGAATATTGCAAGTGCGAAGCGTTTTTCTGAGTGGCAGGAGGACCAAAATTATCCGTAGTAGTGCATGGAAGACATAGCTGATCGGATTCCGGCCCATGGCGGGATCCGCTCCATTAAAAAATTGTGACAGCGGATATCGCCATTTTCACACGTGGCACCATGTCATTCGTTGGCGATTTTCCATCAAGATAATAATGGGAGGCATACTCATCATGCGCCACTTCCGCCAGCGGGCGATTTCGTCGGTAACCCTGGTCACATTTGCTCTCTTTTCCGTCACCGCCAGAGCTGCCGCGCCGCCACCGGTCGAGGCGGAGCATGGCATGGTGGTCACCGCTCAACATCTCGCCACCGATGTCGGCGTCGAGGTGCTGAAGAACGGCGGCAACGCCGTCGATGCCGCCGTTGCAGTCGGCTATGCGCTGGCGGTGGTCTACCCGACCGCCGGCAACATCGGCGGCGGCGGCTTCATGACCATCCGCATGCGCGACGGCAAGACGACCTTTCTCGATTTTCGCGAACGCGCACCCCTGGCGGCGACCAAAGGCATGTATCTCGACGACAAGGGCAATATCGTCAAAGGCGCCAGCACGGATGGCTATCTCGCCGTGGGCGTCCCCGGCTCGGTCATGGGCTTCGAGACCGCCCGCGAGAAATACGGCACAAAGTCCCGCCAGGATCTGATCGCGCCGGCCATTCGCTATGCCAAGGAAGGCTTCACGCTGAACCAGGCCGACGCCGCCGAACTGAATGAGGGCAAGAAGTGGCTGTCGCGCGATCCGGCCACCGCCGCGATCTTTACCAAGTCGGACGGCAAGCCCTTTGTCACGGGCGACAAGCTGGTGCAGCCGGATCTCGCCAATGCCCTATCAGGCATTTCCGATCAGGGGCCGGATGGCTTCTACAAGGGGCCGGTTGCCAACGCCATCGTCAAGGCAAGCCAGGACAAGGGCGGCATTCTCGCAAACCAGGATTTTGAACAATACAAGGTCCGCGAACTCGAGCCCGTGAAGTGCAATTATCGCGGCTACGAGATCATCTCCTCGCCGCCGCCCTCCTCCGGCGGCGTCATCATCTGCGAAATCCTCAACGTGCTGGAAGGCTACCCGCTCTCCTATACCGGTTATGCCTCAGCCGACACGGTCCATTACATGGTCGAAGCCATGCGCTACGCCTATGTCGACCGCAACTCGGCGCTCGGCGATCCCGATTTCGTCGACAACCCCGTCAGCAAGCTGCTGGACAAGGCCTATGCCCAGAAGATCCGCGATGGCATCTCCCCCTATAAGGCCGGCGTCTCCAAGGATCTGATGCCGAAAGGCCTCGGTGAAAGCCACGAGACGACGCATTATTCGATCATCGACAATGACGGCAATGCCGTCGCCGTCACCTACACGCTGAACGGCTCCTTCGGCGCCAGTGTCGTTGCGCCCGGCACGGGCATCCTCTTGAACAACGAGATGGACGACTTCACCTCCAAGCCCGGCGTGCCCAATCTTTACGGCCTGGTGCAGGGTGAGGCCAATGCCATCCAGCCGAAGAAGACGCCGCTCTCCTCCATGAGCCCGACGATCGTCACCAAGGACGGCAAGCCCTTCATGGTGATCGGCAGCCCAGGCGGCTCGCGCATCATCACCATCACGCTGGAAGCGATCATCAACGTCATCGATTTCGGCATGAACATTCAGGAAGCCATTGACGCTCCGCGCATCCATCACCAATGGCTGCCGGATAAAGTCTACATGGAGCCGCGGGCACTCTCGCCCGATACGATCAAGCTTCTGACCGGCATGGGCTATACAGTTCAGGTCGACAATAGCTGGCCGATCTGGGGCCAGGCCGCGGGCATTCTCGTGGGCGGCAAGAGCCTCAGCGACATCGCCAAGGGCGGTGGCGCCCGCTACAACGGCGCCATGGACAGCCGCGCCGGCTCGGGGCTGGCGGCCGGTTATTGATCGCTGCGCGCTCGCCGACTTGATGAATAAGGCCGGTGCCGCCCTGTTGGACACTGGCCTTTTCACACCCGCCCGCACACAGAAACGAGCACATTATCTTACGCGAACAAACCAAGCGTGAGCATTTCGGCGCGATATCACGCCTATTCATTCACCTCACGTTCATTTGATGCCGTTTGCCTCTACATGTGCGTCATTTTTTTCATCCCATGAATGGGATTTGCGATTTCTGATATAGCAATCGCGTGCAAGCAGGAGTATACAAACCGCCGTTCAAATAGGCCTTCGCGCCATGACCAGACTTGCGGTTCTGTCTTAGGACCCCACCGCACCATCGAGAGCGATCCCCGACAATGTCGGATCAGATATTCCAGGCCGCCCCCGTCAGGCGGGCCGCACCGAATTTTCGTGTAGTAGCGCTTATCGTAGCAAGCGCAATGTTCATGGAACAGCTTGACGCGACCGTGCTCGCAACAGCCCTTCCGACCATGGCGAGAGACTTCGGCGTCAGCGCGCCGGCCATGAGCATCTCGCTGACTTCATACCTTCTCAGCCTCGCGATCTTCATTCCCGCCAGCGGCGCGATTGCCGACCGCTTCGGGTCGCGCACCGTCTTCCGATCTGCCATCGCAGTCTTCGTTGTCGGCTCGCTTCTCTGCGCGCAGGCGCCGAACCTGTTCTTCCTCGTGATCGCGCGCCTCCTTCAGGGTCTCGGCGGCGCTATGATGCTGCCCGTAGGTCGCCTCGTGCTGATGCGCAGCGTCGCCCGCAAGGATATGGTCAACGCCATGTCCTGGCTGCTGATCCCGGCGCTGGTCGGCCCCATTCTCGGCCCGCCGATCGGCGGCATGTTCGTCACCTATCTCGACTGGCGCTGGATCTTCTACATCAACGTGCCGATCGGCATTATCGGCTTCATCCTGGTGACGATGTTCATCGAGGAGGTGAAAGGCCCGCGCACCGGCCGCTTCGATCTCTCGGGCTTCATCCTCTCGGGCATCTCGCTCGGCTCTCTGCTCTTCGGCTTCGAGATGTCGAGCCGCGAGGGCGAAGGCTATCTCGCGGTCTTCCTGATCTCCATCGGTCTCTTGTTTGGCATCGCCTATCTCCGTCACGCCCGCAACCACCCCTCGCCGATCATGGATTTCTCCTTGATGAAGGTGCCGACATTCCGCACCTCGGTTATCGCCGGCTCGCTGACGCGCATCAGCCAGGGCGCCCATCCCTTCCTGATCCCGCTGATGCTGCAGCTTGGCTTTGGTCTTTCGGCCGCCGCTGCCGGCCAGATCGCCATTGCGACGGCACTCGGCTCCATGGCGATGAAGCCTTTTCAGGTTCGCATCCTGCGCACGCTCGGCTTCCGCACCGCCCTTATCATCTTCGGCCTCATCGGCACGCTCGGTTATGGCATGTGCGCCATCTTCAAGCCGGATTGGCCGCTACCGGTCATTTTCGTGATCCTGTTCTTCTGCGGCTTCTTCATGTCGTTCCAGTTCACGGCCTACAACACGATCGCTTATGACGAGATAGAGCGCGACCGCATGAGCATTGCGACGAGTTTCTACTCCACCTTCCAGCAGCTGATGCTGTCCCTCGGCATCTGCGTCGCCGCCCTTGCGCTGCATGGCTCGATGCAGCTGCGTGGTGAGACGAAGGCCGAGATGATCGACTTCTCCGTCGCCTTTATCGTCGTCACGGCCATCGCGCTGCTCGCTGTCATTTGGAACGCCAGCTTTTCGCGCACAGCCGGTTCGGAAATCAGCGGCCACCGCCGCAGATCGCCCGAAGACAGCCTCGGCGAGCACTGATGCTCGCCGCCTGCCAAGCCAGGCAATAACCTGTTTTGTGAACAGTGCCTCCACGGACGGCGCATTGCATTGAACAATGACGCCAGCCTAAATAGCACCAGAACGAAATAACGGTCTGGAGCATCCCATGGTCGCCGGCATCCACCACATCACGCTGATCACACGTAAGGTCCAGGCGAATGTCGATTTCTACGTCGGCTTCCTCGGCCTGCGCCTCGTCAAGCGCACCGGCGGTTTTGAGGATGCCACGCAGCTTCATCTCCTCTATGGCGATGCCGTGGGCTCCCCGGGCTCGCTGATCACCTTTCTGGTTTGGGAAGATGGTTCTCCCGGCCGGGCCGGCGTCGGTCAGGTCGGCGAAATCTCGCTCGCCATCGATCCGGCCAGCATCGGCTTCTGGCTGACACGCGCCCTGAGCGCCGGTCTGAAGCCGGAGGGTCCCTCAGAGGAATTCGGCGAGCCTGTGCTTCGGCTGAAGGATCCGGACGGCGTCATCGTCAAACTGGTGGGAACGAACACGCTGCAGGCCGCAGCTCCTTGGACGAGCGACACCATTCCGCAGGAGCACGCGATTGCCCGCATCCGCGGCGCAACGCTGTTCACCGAAACGCCAGAGGAGACGCGAGCCATGCTGGTCGATTACTTCGACTACCGTCCGCTTGCCACCAGCGGAGCGATCAGCCGGCTCGTCTCGGAGCCCGGCGATATCCTCGATATCCGCGATGCCCGCGGTTTCTGGGCAAGCGCCCCGGGCACGGGCACGGTAGATCACGTCGCCTTTCGCGCCGCGGACAATGCCGAATTGCAGTCGGTCCACACCGCACTCCAGGCGATCGATTCCGGGCCGACGACGATGCATGACCGCAAATATTTTCGCTCGCTTTACGTTCGCGAGCCCGGCCGTATCCTGTTCGAACTCGCGACGGACGCGCCGGGCATGTTGATTGACGAGGACGAGGCAACGCTTGGCACGCGCCTCTTCGCTCCCGGCGACAGTCCGAAGCTTTTGGCCGAGCTGAACGTGATTCTGCCGCAGTTCTCCATGCCCGGCGAGCCCCGCGTCATCTATCGCGATCTGCCCTTCATCCATCGTTTCTTCACGCCCGAGCAGGCGAACGGCAACGTCTTCGTCCTGCTGCACGGCTCGGGTGCCAACGAAACAACCATGCTGCCGCTCGGTCACAAGATCGATGCCGACGCGACCTTGCTCAGCGTACGTGGCCGTGCGCTCGAGGAAGGCGCCCCGCGCTGGTTCCGCCGCAATGGGCCGATGTCCTTCGATCAGGCCGATATCGCCAGCGAGGCCGAAGCCTTTGCCGCCTTCATTGATGGCGCGGTCCATGCCTACGGGCTTGATCCGGACCGCATCGTCTATATCGGCTATTCGAACGGCGCCAACCTGCTGAACGCCATGCTGTCGCTGCACCCGCACCTCATCCGCCGCGCGGTGCTGCTGCGCTCCATGGCCGCCCTCGAAAATCCGCCTGCAGCGGACATGTCGGATGCCCAGGTGCTGTTGGTCGCCGGAGAGAAGGACCTGTATGGTCCCTATACTCAACCGCTGGCCGAACGTCTGCGGAATGGCGGCGCCGAGGTTGAGCTTGCAACAGTTCCAGGCGGTCACGAGTTTGACGATGCGGACGTGCCCATCATTCAGGCTTGGTTGAAAAAATCCGTCTGAGGCGGATCTTCCGGATGTAAACGACAAAAGCCCGCCGGATGGCGGGCTTCTACTTCGAGCAAGCCAGCAGTTTCAACCCTTGAACGTATATTCCGCGATCGATTCCGGCTTCATCTCGATCGAGAAACCCGGCAGGCTCGGCGGCATATAGGCTGCGTCGCGAATGATGCAGGGGTCGATGAAATGGTCGTGCAGATGATCGACATACTCGATCACGCGGCCATCCTTGGTGCCTGAAACGGCGATATAATCGATCATCGACAGGTGCTGCACATATTCGCAAAGGCCGACGCCACCGGCATGCGGCCAGACCGGCAATCCATACTTGGCGGCGATCAGCAGCACCGCCAGTACTTCGTTCAGGCCGCCCATGCGGCAGGAATCGATCTGCACGATATCGATCGCGCCCTCGGCGATGAACTGCTTGAACATGATGCGGTTCTGACACATCTCGCCCGTCGCGACCTTCACCGGGCCGATGGCCTGGCGGATCTTGCGGTGTCCGGCAACATCATCCGGGCTTGTGGGTTCTTCGATGAAGAAGGGTTTGGCGAAAGCGAGCTTCTTCACCCAGTCGATCGCCTGATTGACTTCCCAGACCTGGTTGGCATCGATCATCAGATAACGGTCGGGACCGATGACTTCGCGGGCAATGGTCAGGCGGCGGATATCGTCTTCGAGATCGCGGCCGACCTTCATCTTCACATGGTTGAAGCCAGCGTCGATCGCCTCCTGGCACAGGCGGCGCAACTTGGCGTCGTCATAGCCGAGCCAGCCGGCAGATGTCGTGTAGCAGGCATAGCCCTCGCGCTCGAGCGTGGCGATGCGGTCCGCCTTGCCGGCTTCCGTCTTCTTCAGAATGGCGACGGCCTCGTCGCGGGTCAGCACATCGGTCAGGTAACGATAATCGACGATATCGGCGATCTGCTCGGCATCCATCTCCGAAACTAGCCGCCAGACCGGCTTGCCGGCCTCCTTGGCAAGCAGATCCCAGACAGCATTGACGACCGCGCCCGTCGCCAGATG
Source organism: Martinezella sp. CNPSo 3890 (assembly GCF_057784455.1). NCBI lineage: Bacteria > Pseudomonadati > Pseudomonadota > Alphaproteobacteria > Hyphomicrobiales > Rhizobiaceae > Martinezella > Martinezella sp. CNPSo 3890. The sequence continues at coordinate 170,777 of NZ_JBXSOR010000010.1, forward strand.
CATCGCGCCCTTCTCCGGGCCGATCCAGCGCAGCTGGCTGTCGCTGGTCAGATGCCGCCAGTATTTGCCGGGGTTTTCCAGAACCGTCGCAAGCTCCGTGCCGACGACAAGATGCCGCATCGCCTCGATCGCCATGCAGCAGATGTCGTTGCCACGGCCGATGGTGAAGGTCAGGCCGTGACCGGCAAGACGTGGTCTGTCGGTCTCGAGAATGACATAGGCTGCCGAATAATCCGGATCCGGATTCATCGCGTCCGAACCGTCGAGGCTCTGCGATGTCGGGAAGCGCAAATCGAAAACGCGAAGATTGGTGATGCGCGTCATTGGAAAACTCCTTCTAAATCCATCGCGGCCTCTCGACCCCTTCAGCCAAGGTCGAACTCCTCCCAGAGTGCCGCATTATGCTCGCCAACGTGCGGGGCCGCACGCTCGAATTTCGGTCGCTGCCCATCGATACGGATAGGCGAGCGGGTGGTACGCAGGCTGACGCCATCATCGCGCCCGACCGTCTGCAGCATGTCAAGAACGCGAAAACCTTCACTGCCCAGAAGCTCCGGCCAGTTCAGCACTTTTGCGCACCAGATGTCAGCAGGTTCGAGGATCGCCAGCCAGTCGTCAACGTTGCGGCTGGCGATGCGCGCAGCGATCAGCGCCTTGATTTCATCGCGCGCCGTGAACCAGCTTTTCTCATGATCGCGATAGGCCGCAAGCTCGTCTATCCCGAGCAGATCGGCAAGTTTGGAAATCGGCGTCATAGCGATGGCGAGATAGCCGTCGGCAGCGGGATAGACGCCATAGGGGGCGGAAAGATAGGCATGGGCACTACGAACATGGGAGCGCTCGGGCAGCTTATAGCCATTATTCATGTGAACGCTCAGCACCTCAACCTGCAGATCGACCAGGGCTTCCAGCAGGCTGGTCTCCACCAGTCCACCCTCGCCCGTCACGCCGCGCCGCACCAGCGCCGCCAAAATGCCCTGGGCGGCAGCCGCACCCGCCAGCATATCGCCGATCGCGAGACCAAAAGGCACCGGCCCCTCTCCCTCGTCGCCGTTCAGCCACATGACGCCGGAACGCGATTGTGCCAGAAGATCCTGCCCCGGCCGCCCGACCCATGGTCCCTCTTCGCCGTAGCCACTGATCGAGCAATAGACGAGACGCGGATTGAGCTTGCTTGCGGCCTCGTAATCCAGCCCCAAACGCTCGATCACGCCGGGGCGAAAGTTCTGAATAAGCACATCGGCCTTGGAGACCAGCTTGCGCAGCGCGCTCATATCGCGCTCGTTTTTCAGATCGACCGCCAGGCTTTCCTTGGAGCGGTTAATTGCGTGGAAGATCGTCGAATCACCGCTTTCATCGTCGCTGAGATAAAGCCCGCGCGAAAGATCGCCGCCACCGGGACGCTCGATCTTGATCACCCTGGCGCCGAGATCCATCAGCCGCAGCGAGCAATAGGGACCCGACAGAAACTGGCTCATGTCGACGACGACAAGTCCGGCCAGCGGCAAGTCCCTCTTCAGTGTCATTGATATTCCCGCTCCCCGACATCACCCCGGCCCAAAGCGCCTCTCCGCCCTGAGGACTATCCTCGTCACCGGTTCCTGCGTCAACCTCAATCTTCTTATGTGAATAGTATTTTCACATATGGATGACATTTGCAAACGAAAAGAGGAAGGATAATGGAAGCTCCCGCGCCCATGTCGTCAGGAAATAGATTATGGTTCCACATAATGAGAGCTGACGAAATGAAGGGAGATAAGGAATGGCGACGGTCAAGTTACTCGATGATGCGGAAGCCGAGGCAATCCCGGCGGTCAAGGCTGTGTTCGACGACATTCGCGCGGTAAGAAAATCCGATTTCGTCAATAATTTCTGGCGCGGCCTCGCCAACGATCCTGCATTGCTTAAGCGCACCTGGGAGGGCCTGAAAGCGGTCATGGTGGCGGACGGCGCACTTGATCCGCTCGTGCGCGAGATGATCTACATAGCCGTCTCCACGGCCAACGGCTGCACCTATTGCGTCCATTCGCATACCGCAGCCGCCAGAGCAAAGGGCATGACTGACGCCCAGCATGGGGAACTGCTGGCGGTTATCGGACTTGCCGGACAGACCAATCATCTCGTGACGGCGATGCAGATCCCCGTCGATCCGGAATTCGATGTCGGCGGCCGATGACACGCAAAAGGCCCGCGGGCACATGCCGGCGGGCCTTCCATAAACAATCTTCGCTGTTAGCGATCCGACGTTTCCGCCGCCTGGGTATCTGCCGCAATGGCAGCGACGTTGACGCCGTTGTTCACGACCAGCAATCTTTTGCGAACCAGAACGCCCATCACGCGGGCGGCGGTCGAAAAGGTCATCGTGTCGAGCGGACCCTCGCCCTCCCAAGGCTTGGTCAGCCGCTCGGTCACGGCCGAGACGATATTGTTGGGCACGATATCAGTGCATTCGCGCATAGCTTCGAACACGACGCTAATGGGATGGATACGTCCCTCGAACGTCACGATCGGTTCGGTTACTTCGCTGTCCCATTCCTCGAAGGCATAGAGCGCTTCGCGGAAGAGCTGCTGCAGGGTAATGGGGGCATGACCCTCATGAAGGGGCGGCAAGGCATTCGACATGTCTGTCTCCTTTCAATTGGAAGTCCGGCGCATATATGAAAGTTGATGGTCTCTCCTCCGAGACCCAAGCGCTGCTTCTTCAGTTTGGCGCGCCTTAAATGGGGGGAGCGGCGCGGCAAACCATCTTGTGACCGGCGCAACGCGGGACGCACACGAAATGTTCCCACCGGTCATGTAACTTGATCAAGTCTATAGATTAATCTCGACTTGAAAAGCCTCAATGATAACTTTCTGCAATTCTCTTTATTTTTGAATGGCTTCACGTAGAGTGAAATGACAGCGCATCTGTGGAAGGCATGCGAATCTCCATTCAGGGCCGAAAGGACGCGACCATGTGCGGCGATCATGAACACGAGCATCAACACGGGCACGATCATAGCCACCAACAGGTCGATTGGCGTGAACATGGCGTCAAGATCATTCCGGGCAATGCCCTCGACCCGAATACGGCGCAGACGCCGGGCATGAACCGCGCAACCGCAATCAATCATGCCCGCGCAGGCGCTGAAAAGATCTGGGCGGGAACCGTGACGATCCACGCCAACGCCAAGACCGGCGCCCATCATCACGGCGATCTCGAAAGCATCATTTATGTGGTCAAAGGCCGGGCGCGGATGCGCTGGGGCGAGAACCTGGAATTCGTCGCCGAAGCCGGGCCTGGCGATTTCATCTTCGTGCCGCCTTATGTGCCGCACCAGGAGATCAATGCAAGCCGCGACGAAACGCTGGAATGCGTGCTTGTCCGCTCCGGGCAGGAGCCAGTCGTCGTCAATCTGGATATCGAACCGGTCGAAAAGCCGGAAGAGGTCCTCTGGAAGGACCCAATCCACCGCTGAGGCGATCAATTTTTGAGCAAATGCCTATTTTGCCGCATAAGTAATCTATAGTAATTATAGAAAATAAGTTTGCTCTTTTGCGTTGCACTGAAAAGAGTTTTTCAGAACCGCAGTGCACAACGCATGATCCTGCTTCGCGGATTGAGCACGCGTCTGAAATGATCCTGCTGTCAACGAGAGAACGATCTCGATCATCTGGAACAGGGATTTCCCATGACTGAAAAGCTTTCTAGAGGTTTCGCTGCGCTGCGCCTTTCCCGCCGCGCCGGCCTTGCCGCCATCCTCGCTTCCGCTGTCGCCGTATTCGGCCTGACAGCAACCGCCATGCCGTCTTTCGCTGCAGACAAGACGATCAAGGTCGGCATCATGAGCGGCGAGGACGAGGATGTCTGGCGCGTCGTGGTCGCCGAGGCCGCCAAGAAGGGCCTGAAGGTCGAGCCGGTCGTCTTCAACGATTATACCCAGCCCAACGAAGCACTCGAGCGCGGCGAAATCGACGCCAACGCCTTCCAGCACAAGCCCTACCTCGACAACCAGATCAAGCAGCACGGCTATCACATCGCGATTGCCGGCTACACGGGCATCTGGCCGATCGGCCTCTACACGAAGAAGTACAAGACGGTAGCCGACCTTCCGAAGGGTGCTGCCATCGGGGTGCCAAACGATCCGTCCAACGAAGGCCGCGCATTGCTCGTTCTGCAGCATGAGGGCATCATCAAGCTCAAGGAAGGCACCGGCATCCTCGCCACGGTTGCCGATATCGCTGAAAACCCGAAGAACGTCGACATCAAGGAACTGGATGCCGGCATCGTCGGCCGTTCGATCGATGATCTCGATGCAGCCGTCGTCAACACCGACTGGGCACTGAAAGCAGGGCTCTCGGCGAAAGACCGCATCGCGCAGGAGCAGACCGAAAACAATCCGTACCGCAACTTCATCGCCGTCAAGCAGGGCAGCGAGAATGAAGCCTGGGTCAAAACGCTGGTCGCCTCCTATCAGAACGACACCGTCAAGGCCGAGTTCGACAAGGTCTACAAGGGCACCGGTCAGAGCGCCTATTGATCTCAGAACGGCGCGGGGGACAGCGCTGAACGGCGGGCGGCCAGGGCATCTTGCCCGGGCCGCCTTTGATGTTTTCCCCGGCAGGATGCGATGAAGTGTAACTGAAATTGGCCGAGAAATTCGTGGAGAGTGTGCACCCCCCTCTGTCCCTTTCGGGACATCTCCCCCACAAGGGGGGAGATCGGAAATACGCGGCAAGCCATTGCCAGAAACACGCATCGCATCTGCTGACACATTGCCGATTGTTCTGCTAAGCGCGCAACAAACTCCCAACGATCTCCCCCCTTGTGGGGGAGATGTCACGAAGTGACAGAGGGAGGTACAATGGCCTCAACGAACTCGGAGGCCGCTTTTATACAAAGAGAAGCACTATGAATTCTTTCACCCCAGCCGCATCGATCGACGGACAGGCGCCGCCTGAAGCGACAGGCGACGAGATCGTCCGCCTGGTCGATGTCCGCCGCCGGTTCGGCGCGACGCCAGCGCTGGATGGCATATCGCTGACCGCACGCCGCGGCGAAATCGTCGGCATCATCGGCCGCAGCGGCGCCGGCAAATCGACGCTGATCCGTTGCCTGAACGGGCTGGAGCGTGTCGATAGCGGCGAGATCCACATCGAGGGCCGCGATATCGCCCCCCTTTCGGAACAGGAATTGCAACCGCTGCGGCGCCGCATCGGCATGGTCTTCCAGCACTTCAATCTGCTGTCCTCCAGGACGGTCGAGGAAAACATCGCACTGCCGCTGAAAATCGAGGGCGTCGCCAAGGCGGAACGATTACAGCGCGCCCGCGAACTGCTCGAACTCGTCGGCCTTGCCGACAAGGCCAAGGCCTACCCGTCCGCCCTGTCCGGCGGCCAGAAGCAGCGCGTCGGCATTGCCCGCGCCCTTGCCGCCCGGCCCGCAATTCTCCTGTCGGACGAAGCCACATCGGCGCTCGACCCGGAAACAACCCGATCCATTCTGGCATTGTTGAAGGACATCAACCGCAAGCTCGGCCTGACGATCCTGCTCATCACCCACGAGATGGAAGTGATCCGCTCGATCGCCGATCGCGTCGCGGTCATCGATGCCGGCCGGATCGTCGAGGAGGGCTCGGTATGGACGGTTTTCGCCAATCCCCAGCAGGACATCACCGCGAGCCTGCTCAGCGGCGCGCGCCCGCAGCTTCCAGACCATATTGCCGCCCGCCTTTCCCCGACATCGGGTGCCGAAGCCATCCTCAGCGTCGATCTTGCCGGCCCTGCCGCGCAGGGTGCGCTCTTTGCCGAACTCTCGGCCGCTCTTCCCCGCTCCTTCCGGCTGGTCCATGGCGGCATCGACCATATCCAGAACCAGCCCGTTGCCCGCTTCTTCGTCGCGGTGCCGACGCGCGACGCGACCTTGCCGACCCAAGTCGGTGATTTCTTGAAAGCCCGCTCCGCACGAGTGGAGGTTCTAGGCTATGACAACTGATGTAATCCTCGGCCTGCTTTGGCGCTCCTTCTGGCAAACCGTCTGGATGACGGGCGCCTCCGGCTTTCTTTCCCTCATTATCGGCCTGCCGCTCGGCCTTGCTCTCGTCGCAACCAGCCGCGGCGGCATCGCCGAACAGGGTGCGATCAACCGCGTCCTGGGCATCCTGGTCGACGGCTTCCGGGCCGTGCCTTTCATCATTTTGCTTATCGCCCTGATCCCGCTGACGCGCCTGATCGTTGGTACAGCGCTCGGCACGACAGCCGCGATCGTGCCGCTGACCATCGCCGCGATCCCCTATTACGCGCGCGTCGCAGAGGTCTCGCTCCGCGACGTCGATCGCGGCCTGATCGACGCCGTGCGCGCCATGGGCGGCAATCGCTGGACGATCGTCCGCGAAGTGCTGATACCGGAAGCGATGCCCGGCATCGTCGCCGGCTTCACCGTGACTATGGTCACACTGATCGGCGCTTCGGCCATGGCCGGCACGATCGGCGGCGGCGGCCTCGGTGACCTTGCCATCCGCTATGGCTATCAACGCTACGAGACGAGCGTCATGATCGCCGTTGTCATCATCCTGATCATTCTGGTCTGGGGCATGCAATGGCTGGGCGATCGCCTCGCCAATAGGCTTGATCGCCGCTAGCTTCGTCGATACGAATCCACTCCCGGTACAGAAAGACATTGCTCCGGGAGTGAAGACGAAAGATCAGTTGCGCGTCACCGGCCTCGAGCGCATGCGCGATACCGTTTCCCGCTCGGCGCGCTTGCAGCGCATCGGCGGCAGGCCGCGATCCATCAGATCCATATCCTCCAGCACCATGTCGCCCATCTTCTTGAAGGCGCTGTCGAGCGCACCGGCACGATGGGCGGAGCGGAGGAAGCCCTTGAGCTTGCGTACCGGGTGATCGGAGCCGAGCGGCTCCTCGGGGTAGACATCGCTTGCCGCCACGATATGGCCCGAGGCGACAGCCGCCATCAGTGCATCGAAATCGACGACATCGGCCCGGCTGAGCAGGATGAAGGCCGCGCCCTTGCGCATCCTGGCAAAAGCCTCGGCACCCAGAAATCCCTTGTTCTCGCTGGTGACTGCGGCAACAACGAATACGAAGTCGCTGGTGGACAGCACCTCGTCCAGCCCGGCCGGCTGCACACCGTACTCTCTGAGGATCGAAGGCGGCATCCAGGGATCGAACACCTTGATATTGGCGCGGAAGCCGGAAAGCACGCGGTTCAGTGCCTTGCCGAGATCACCGAAGCCGACAATGCCGATATCGCTGCCGGCAACAAGCCGGGCCTTCGCATTGCCATCGCCACCCCAGAGTTCTCTGCCCTCGCGGAAATCGACATCGGCATCGACGATCCCGCGCGCCAGGCTCAGAGCAAACCCAAGGCCGATCTCGGCGACCGGCTCGGCAAAAACGAGGCCAGTGGTCACGACGTGGATGCCGCGCTCGAAAAGCACTTCATAGGGCATGTTGTTGATGAGATTGCTCTCGACATTCAGGATACAGCGCAGTTGCGGCATGCGGTCCAGCGTTTCCCTCAATAGTGGCGGCTGGCCGATGATGTAGCGCGCCTCAGCGAGCACCTCGTCGCCCAGTCCGGCGATATTGTCCGGATCCGCCTCGACGAGGCGATATTTCGAATGAAGGAGCGACAGTGCATCCTTGGTGAAGATAAGCTCGAGCGAGCGCGGCTCCGGCGCGCTGATGGCCAAGGGTCTGCTATCATTCGTCATTCTGCTCCTCCAATCTCGCGGCGCGATCCAACATCATTCGATGGATGAGATCAATCAGGCCTCGTCCTCTTCTCCCTGCATTCCGACGGAGAAGGCGCAGATGCGCGAGAGATAAGTCATCGGCATGCCCGTCTCTGCGTGCCAGGCGCTGAACTGATCCTGGATCAGCCGAAGATCCTTCTTGGTGGGCTTATTCTCCGAGATAGGGAGGCCGGAAAGCCGCAGGCAGACGAGAACGTCATGGCTCATGACGAAGCTGTCGCGGCCGATTGCCCGCAGGAGATACTGCCCGGTCATGCCGCCGAGCCGGTTCGCCTGCTTGTCCAGGAGAGCAAGCAGGCCGATCTGATCCTCTAGCGGCCAATCGGCGAAGAAACGGCCGGCGCTGCCGTGCTCATCTGCAATCGCGCGGATGAACTGTGCATTGGCCCGCACCGACATGATCTTGGCGCCGTTGCGGATGATCCGTGCGTCCGAGGTCAGATCATGCCAGTAATCATCCGGCGCCAGATTGAGAAAAGCGGGGTCGAAGCCGGAGAATGCCGTTTCGAAACCAGCCCATTTCGAATCGATGACGTTGCGCACAAAACCCGCATAGAAGATGTAGCGCGTCATCTCCGACAAGATCCGATCATCGGGCAGAGCACGCAGCACTTCATGGTTCGGCACCTTGGGCATCAGCGCCTTTAACCCGTCGGCGCCTCCCTTGCGCTTCTCGGCCCGCTCCCTGATCTCGGCAAAGCTTCCCATCACCCTCTCCTGTCGGCCACGCTGTGGGCCAAGTCTTTTATGATCTCATCGCCCAGTGCAAGTAATCTCCGCGCAATGATTTCCTGTGAAAAACACGACGTCGAAAGTTATGACTCGAAAGTTGATCACACCGGCATTCGAATTGATTTCCCGACGATTGAAACAATTCCGAAGTGCTCCAGATATCGTCTTGAAATTAACTTGAGATTCCGCACACCGTAGCGTTAATTTCGGCGGCGTCGGATCGGAGCCTCCTGCCATGAACAATAAAGACTGGAATTATCCCATCATGGTCATCTGCAAGCGCACCGGAAAAGTCTATACGGTCGCGAACACCAAGGAAGCGCTGGACATGCTGCTGAACGCATGGCCTGTCGCAGAGGGCAAGGCTTTCATGATGGCTCTGCAGGTCTGTGCCGATGTCGAAAGAGGCCAGGGACAACCGCTGGAAGCCCGCAATAGCTTTGTCGCTGCAGCATCGGAGGCTGGCGTCCCCCTTGAGATGCCAGTGATTCAGTAGGAATTGCTGCCCTGTTTCGAGACCTGCTGCGCACCGTTTTCACAAGGTTTGATTGGCGCATAGTCCGGTAGGTTGCCACACTGTTGGGCGCCGCACCGCTCTTACAGAAATGGTGCGGACCGATTTTCCGGAAATTGCGAAACTTTTTGCCATGGCAGGAGTTTCACTCGCAATGTCGGAGCATCATCGAAATGAAAATGACTTTTAGGGCCGGCGCAAGCCGCTGGCCTGAGCCCGTATATCTGCGCATCGGCCACGGCATGCCGGAAGCAATCCGAAGCCCGAAGGAAGCCCACAATCACCTCCTTTTCCGCTGGCCGACCGTCAGAGGCGAAAAATACGATTCGGCCAGAAGCCTCTGCCTTGAAGCCGAGACCGACCCCTTTCTTTGCGAGTACGCCAGGAAGGTGTTCATCGAAGCCTGTATCGAAGCCGGCGTGCTCGACTAGATAGCGATACTGAACCTGTTGCCGATCCGTGTTTGAGTACGCAAGCTTCCGTGCTCTGCATGCGGTATCTCGGCATAGGGTCGTCGGCCACCATGCGTGCATGACCACAAGCCCTCCCAAGACCTATCCAGTTCTGCCGGAAAGGTACGATAATTCGCCGCATTTCTACAATCATTACGAGAATTTACGAAGTGAATTTGCTCGCCACATACAAAAGAGCGGAACCTGTTTCACTGACCTCGGCCGGAAAGCGTCCGAATCGGAACGCTTCTTGCTGTGTTACCGAAGCATGAACGTTTCGGAGGTAATGCGTTTTGAAACGAAACACTTTACGACCATTTCCAGCTGTCACGCTTGTCATGGGTGAGAATGGCGGAACCCGCCGCGTCAATTCGGTGCATCAGGTTGCAGAGCTGCTGCTGGAACATTGGCCGGTGGCAAATGGCGAAGACTATGTCGCAGCGGTACGGATCTGCCTCGAAGCGATGCTTGGCGCCGTCCCTGCCGAAGCCGTAAGAGAGGCCTTGATCAAGGCTGCTCGGGAAGCAGGCATATCCGTAATGCAGTGAAATCACCCATCCTTCCCGCGCACGCGGGATCTCTCTGACATTATTCACTTTTTATGAACGAGTGCCGGCGATCTTTGCCAACAGAGGCAGGCGATTCGCCCCTGCCGATGACGGAGAGAATATGTCGCTTCTACCATTCCCGGCCGACAGGCGTACCAGTGATGTCAGGCGGTGTGCCACAGCCCTTCAGCAGCTACATGGTGAGGCGGCAAACCGCTTCTGGCGCTCGGAAATGGCACTCTTTGCCAACGCCTTGCGCGAACAAGGAGTGGAAGACGGCGAAATCTCGCGGCAAGCCGGCCTCTTCATGCATGCGGTCCAGATGGAACTGCAGCTTGCCTATGCCGAAGAGGAACTGAACGCCTCGGCCTGACGGCGTTAGAGCCTCTCCGCTTCCTTGAATTGCGAGAACGCTCTATCTCTTTGTTTTTTCGCAGTTCCGGACGGAAAACCGCTACGCAGTTTTCCTGGAGTTGCTCTATTTCGGCAATCTGCAAAATGCGATGGATTTGTCGCCGCTGGTCGGTGACTTGATCTGCACGGTCCATTCCCCCCCGGGAAAATGGAGCCCCTTTGACGAAACCACGCCGGTGATCTGCGCGCAGGCCTTCCTGGCATCGGCGCTCGGCAGATCTATGGTCGCCAGGACGGCGTACCTCCGGCTGGAAACCTGGCAAGGTGCTGTAAACAAGCCGGTATTGTCGATCATCTTGCAGACCCGGAACGCATTGCTCACGGCATCGTCTGCAGCCATCGCGGAATTGGCGATCACCAGCATGGTGGCCGCTGCCAAAAACAATCTCATTGAAAATCCCGATCCCCTATGGCGGCACGGTGCCAGAGCGTGTTTCGTCTTGCAAGAGATGTTGCAAGGATTTCCATTGGCCGTTTGAAAATACAACGCAATTGACGGCAACTTGTTCGCCGGTGGCTGCCTTCATCCGACATCGCTGAGATATTCCGCTTGCGATGAAACCGGAGAGACAGGCTCTCGTAGATATGGCGGTGCCGATGCGCCACAGGCTGGGCCCGCCCCGTCCAGCCGGCATCTTGCCAATGCCCGCCACTCCCCTTCGCTGCATCTGACGGCGGAAAGCGCTCAATTTGCGACTTCCCATTAATATCTTCGATATTAGAACATGCCATATTAGTGAAAAACAGGACTGAAGGAGCCAGCGCGATGACGGCATTCTCACCCGAAGGCCGGGTAGCCACCCGAAAGCGAACGCTTCTCGGCGCGAAAATCATATTTAACGACGGCTACTCGGTCTTCGATTGCCTCGTCCGAAATCTGTCCGATACCGGCGCCATGATCCAAATCGAAAACCCCCTCGCCGCACCCAACATCTTCAAACTGCAACTTTCGGACGAGAGATTATTGGCCTGCGCAGTGCGCTGGCGAAAAATCAACAGCATGGGCGTCGAATTTGTATGAGGCCGTCCCTCGGCGGCTAATGCCTATGGCCGCCTTGCAAAACATAGGTACCGGAAGAGCTATCAGCCAAATCTGATCGATATGGAGTTGCCGGCGATATCCCAAATCGCAGTTGCCGCCCTGCCGATCAGGTTCGCCCGGAACAAATAAGCCGCAGCCTGCATTCCCAAACATATGGCGCTCTGCCGAATTGGTTTGTGAAGGAGACGGCTATGAACCAAGACACTATCGATCGGCTCGATACCATCAGCCAGCAGCTTCATGATCGAGCTCTTGCTCTGTCCCAATCGCAATCCCAGGAAGGCCAAGACCACGCCCTCATGATGTCGGCACTAGCAACCTTGGCAGCGGCAGTAAGAACCTTGGATGACGAAGTCGCTCGTCTCGATGGCCCCAAGGGGATTGGCGCGGCCGGCTCCTGAATTCGGCCCTTTCAAACGTCGAAAGGGTTTAGCTTTCGCGCTCATAACAAACGAGCGCTTTCTTAGACAGCCGTGCAGAATTGTTGGGGACGTATGGTAGCGGAGGAGGGATTTGAACCCCCGACACAAGGATTATGATTCCTCTGCTCTGACCTACTGAGCTACTCCGCCACGCTGCGCTTGATGTCGAATACCAAGCACAAAGGTCAAACGAACCGTTGCTCGAAAGCGCTAGCTCGTCGGTTGAGCGGCTTATAAGGTGCGGTTCGGCTTGGTGTCAAGCGGATGATTTGGAAAAATCAGTGGTTTCTCCAAACCAAGGTCATCGGCCGCTCAAGCCGCGACCGGGCTTGCCAGCAGCGCCTTCAACGAGGCCTCCGCCATCGGCTCCCGTTCCGAGCGTTCGATGAAGCCGCCGCCATAGACGCGAGCGTCGTCGCCGGGTGCCGAATAGAGCGCGCAGGCCTGGCCCGGAGCCACGCCGGCCTCGCCGACGGTGAGGTCGACATAGATGCCGCTGGCATCGGCATGCAGCACGGCAGGCGACGGTGCGCGGGTGGAGCGGACCTTGGCGAAACAGGAAAAGCCCTCGCCGGAAGCGGCTTGCTCCAGCGGCTCATCGCCCAGCCAGTTGACATCACGCAGATAGACGCGATGCGTTTCCAGCGCTTCCTTGGGGCCGACGATGACGCGGCGCGAGCGGGCGTCGAGATAGACGACATAGAGCGGCTCGCCTGTAGCCACACCGATGCCGCGGCGCTGGCCGATCGTGTAATGCAGGATGCCCTCGTGCTGGCCGAGCACGCGGCCGTCGAGATGGACGATCTCGCCGGCAAGCGCCGCATTCGGCTTCAGCTTAGCGATGACATCGGAATATTTGCCCTGCGGCACGAAACAGATATCCTGGCTGTCAGCCTTCTTGGCAACGACGAGACCCATCTCCTCGGCAAGCGCGCGGGTCTCGGCCTTTGGCATGCCGCCGAGTGGAAAACGCAGATAGTCGATCTGCTCCTGCGTTGTCGCAAAGAGGAAATAGCTCTGATCGCGATCGGCATCGGCCGGACGATAGAGCGCGCGGCGATGCGGATGCTCTGGCGATGGGTTCGGGCGCGAGCGGATATAATGCCCTGTTGCCAGCGCATCGGCGCCGAGTTCCTTGGCGGTCGCCAGCAGATCGGCGAACTTGACGGTCTGGTTGCAGGCAACGCAAGGGATCGGCGTTTCGCCGGCGACATAGCTCTCGGCGAAAGGATTGATCACCGTCTCGCGGAAGCGCTTTTCATAGTCGAGTACGTAATGCGGGATGCCGAGCGTTTCGCAGACGCGGCGCGCATCGTCGATATCCTGGCCGGCGCAACAGGAGCCGGCGCGATGCACGGCGGCGCCATGGTCATAGAGCTGCAGCGTGATGCCGAGCACGTCATAGCCCTGCCGCTTCAAAATACCGGCAACGACGGAGCTGTCGACACCGCCCGACATGGCGACGACGACGCGGGTATCTTCCGGCCTCTTGTCAAAATCCAGTGTATTCACGGTCGTTGCCGCCAGTCTTGAACGATCTTCGATGCTGCCGAGCAGGATGACCTTTCTTCGAAACGTCGTCACGCTCTCACGATTTCATTTCGCACGATCTGATCCAAAAACCGCTGCACACTTTTCGGGATCATGCTTCTTGCCGCCGGATGCCATGCAAAAGCGGCGAATTTTCATCACAAGGGCCTTTAGCCGCTCTTTGCAGCCTGCCTCAATTGTGGACGGATATAGAAAGGATTGCCAACCCATGCAAGGGGTGAGCGAAATCGCGGATCATCCCTTTGCCTTCAAATGCCGGATCAGATTGCGGCTGCGCCTCAACACCGTGACCGCCGAGCCGATGGCGACGATCCAGAGCGCAACGGTCAAAACCCAGCTGCCGCCGCCCCATAGCGCCTCGACGAGCGAGAGCAAAGCCGCAGCGGTCGCGACCGCCATGCGATGCTGCTTGGCCATCGGACCGCCGAAATCGCTGGGGTTGCCTGCGGCGCGGCCAAGCTCGCGCACATAGGCGGTCAACACAGCAAAGGCAGCCGCCGCCCAGCCGAGGCCTGGCATTGTGATTCCATAGCCAATACCGGCAAAGATGAGGATATCGGCGATCCGATCCGGAAATTCGTTCCAGAACGGCCCGTCGGCTTCAGCCTTTCCGCCTTCGACTGCCACCATGCCATCGAGCAGATTGCAGAGCAGACGCATCTGACAGAACAAGGCGGCAAGGATCAGCAGGACCACCCGCATCCCGACGCTTTCCGCGACGCCGGAGAGCCAGAACGAAGCCCCTGCCAGCGCTGCCATGAGCATGCTCGCCTGTGAGATCTGGTTCGGCGTTACCGAAAGCGCGGTCATGCGCCGCGCCAGCGTCTGAGCCCATCGCGTGTTGCGGCTCGCCAGCGGTCGTCTGTCGCCCATCCCCTCGCCTGTCATCGCCCCTCACCTTTCATGACTTCGCGGCCTTGCCTGAAATTGAATAATTATAGATCGCCGCATAGCTGGAGGAGACCAGCAGTGGCACGGCGATGGTCTTCAGGATCTCCGGCGTGCCGCTCAGCGCATGGATGACAACCAGGATGGTCGCCGAGCCCAGGCAGGCGATAAGTGGCGGCGCCCAAAGGCGCACAAGGCCGCTGAATCGCCGCGACAAAGCCTCGACCACGGATTTCAGGAACAGCGTCAGGCAGCCAGAAAGCACGCCCTGCACGAGGCCCGATACCAGCGGCCGCGGCATCGGATGCATACGATTGGCGAAGACGGCCCAGCCGCCCATGGCAAGGAAGGCGAAAAGCACGTGCACGATGCTGCTGCCGGCAAGCGCTTTCACCTTTCCGCTCATGACAGCGACCACCAGAAGCGCACGAGATGGAAGAAGATCGGCGCGGAGAAGACGACCGAGTCCAGCCGGTCGATTAGCCCACCATGCCCTTCGATGAGATGGCCCCAATCCTTGACGCCGCGATCCCGTTTAATCGCCGACATAACAAGCCCGCCGAAGAAGCCCATGATGGTGATGATAAAGGCGAGAAGCCCGGCCTGCAGCGGCGTAAATGGCGTCACCCACCAGAGCGCCGCCCCGATCAACGAGGCGCTGATGACGCCGCCGACAAAACCCTCAACCGTCTTCGATGGCGACAGACGCGGCGCGATCTTGGTTTTTCCGAAGAGCTTGCCCCAGACATATTGCAAGACGTCGCTGAGCTGCACGACGATCACCAGGAAGGCGATCAGCAGCACGTTGCGGCCTTCATATCCCGGAATATGCAGCGTCAGCAGCGCCGGCACATGCGAAGCGCAGAAGACGCAGATCATCAGCGCCCATTGCACCTCGGCGATGCGCACGAGAAACCGCTCGGTATCGCCGCGCAGCACGGCGATGATCGGCATGAAGAGGAAGGCGTAGACGGGAATGAAGATCGAATAGATGCCGTATTGCTCGGCCCAGAGCAGGTAATATTGCACCGGCAAGGCGACGAAGAAGGCCGCGGCAAGCGCCCAATGATCCGCCCGTTTCGTATTGATCAGCGTCACGAATTCGCGCAGTGCTGCAAAGGAGCAGAAGGCGAACAGCAGGATGACGCCGGCACGCCCGGCAATGAAGGCAATGCCGATCAGCACCACCATCACCCACCAGGCCTTGATGCGCGCATTGAGGTTTTCGATCGCCGCATTCGATCCGTCGGGCGACAGGCGCTGTTCCAGCACGTAGCCAATGACCGAGGCGACGATCAGAACACCGAAAATGCCGAGAACGAGATGGATCAGATCGGCGCTTGCCGCACTCATGCTCAGTCTCCCGCTCGCTTGGGTGCCAGCGCCAAGAGAGCCGATTGCGCCCTCGCCAGGAAGTCCGCCTTCTCCTCGGTCGCGCCGATATGCAGCGCCTCACCGAAGGTGACGGTGCAGATGAGCGGAATAGGCACGAACTCGCCCTTGGGCATAACGCGATTAAGATTGTCGATCCAGACGGGCACGAGATCGATATCGGGGCGAGCCCGGGCAAGATGGAAAAGCCCGCTCTTGAAAGGCTGCAACGGCTGATCGGTCAGATTGCGTGTGCCCTCTGGAAACAGGATCAGCGAGGAACCGGCGTCGAGCGCCTGCGTCATCTGCGTGACCGGATCCTCCTTGCGCGCTTCGCGATCGCGCTCGATCAGCACGGCGTTGAAAACGTCGCGGCCGATGAAACTATTCAACGGCGATTTCAGCCAATAATCCGCACCCGCTACCGGGCGCATGCGTCGGCGCAATCGTGGCGGCAGGACGGTCCAGATCAGGATGAAATCGCCATGGCTGGAATGATTGGCGAAATAGACGCAGCGGCGGGTTTGCATGCCGCTTTCAGACCAGATCGCCCGAACGGCGGTGATGGCGCGCGCAAACAGCACGATCGCCACCGAGACCGGCTTTGCCAGCCATTCGATCGGCGTGCCCATTCCTTCCCCGAGGATGTTCTTCCGCAAAGCCTCCATAATATAGAGATAGGCGCGTTTCCTTGCCCCCGATAGTCTGCGCACCGGGCTTATCCACAACCCTCACAACCATAAAGAAAGCCCGGCGCAACTCGCGTCGCACCGGGCTTTCAGACTGGCTCTTGGGAGGAGCGAACTCTGTGGCTGCCACCCTTCTTCAGGGCGGATAGGCTCAGTCGACGTTGAACACCAGCGGCTTTGCCTGGCGGATCGCCTGATGTGCCGTCAGCTTGGCAAGAACGTCATCGCTGATCGGGCCGTCGACATAGAGAAGCGCGATGGCATCGCCACCCTGCTTGTCGCGTCCGAGCTGGAAGTTGGCGATGTTGACGCCGGCAGAGCCGAGCGTCGTGCCGATGAAGCCGATCATGCCGGGAACGTCGGTATTAGCGATATAGACCATGTGGTTGCCGACATCGGCATCGAGGTTGATACCCTTGATCTGGATGAAGCGCGGCTTGCCGTCCGAGAAGACGGTACCGGCAACGGAGCGCGTCATGCTGTCGGTGGTCACAGTCAGCTTGATATAGCCGTCATAGACGCCGGTCTTGTCGCGCTTGACTTCGGCAAGCACGATGCCCTTTTCCTTGATCATGATCGGCGCCGAAACCATGTTCACATCGGCAACCTGATTGCGGATCAGGCCAGCGAGCAGCGCGCTCGTCAGAGCCTTGGTGTTCATGTTGGCGGTGACGCCGTCATAGAGGATCTCGATTTCCTTGATCGGATCGTCCGTAACCTGGCCGACGAAAGCGCCGAGAACATCGGCAAGCTTGATGAACGGCTTCAGGATCGGCGCTTCTTCCGCCGTGATCGAGGGCATGTTGATGGCATTGGAGACGGCGCCCTTCATCAGGTAATCCGACATCTGTTCGGCGACCTGAAGCGCGACGTTTTCCTGGGCTTCGGTCGTGGAAGCGCCGAGATGCGGCGTGCAGACGACATTCGGAAGGCCGAAGAGCGGGCTTTCCTTGGCCGGCTCGACTTCGAAGACGTCGAAAGCGGCACCGGCGACGTGGCCGGACTTAATGGCGGCAGCAAGGGCTGCCTCATCGACGAGACCACCGCGAGCGCAGTTGATGATGCGCACGCCCTGCTTCATCTTGGCGATGGCAGAGGCGTCGATGATGTTGCGGGTCTTGTCGGTCAGCGGCACATGCAGCGTGATGAAGTCGGCGCCGGCGAAGAGCTCATCGAGCTCGACCTTGGTAACGCCCATTTCCTCGGCGCGCTCCTTCGACAGGAAGGGGTCATAGGCAAGGACGTGCATCTTCAGGCCGAGAGCGCGGGCAATCACGATGGAGCCGATATTGCCGGCGCCGATGATGCCGAGCGTCTTGCCGGTGATTTCGACACCCATGAACTTCGACTTTTCCCACTTGCCGGCCTGTGTCGAGGCATCGGCAGCCGGAAGCTGGCGGGCAACGGCAAACATCAGTGCGATAGCGTGTTCGGCGGTCGTGATCGAATTGCCGAACGGCGTGTTCATGACGATGATACCGCGGCGCGAGGCGGCCGGGATATCGACATTGTCAACGCCGATACCGGCGCGGCCGACGACCTTCAGGTTCTTGGCCGCTTCGATGATCTTCTCCGTCACCTTGGTGGCGGAACGGATGGCAAGACCATCGTAGTTGCCGATGATTTCGAACAGCCTGTCCTTGTCCTTGCCAAGCTGCGGCTGGAAATCGACTTCGATGCCGCGATCGCGGAAGATCTGGACGGCGGTTTCCGACAGTTCGTCGGATACGAGAACGCGAGGTGCCATGGAGGCCTCCTGAAAAGTCAGCTAAGACGAGCAATCCCACGAAATGCGAAACGGCTTTCCGGTCAGAATTGCATGAAAACAATGAGAATTCGGAATGCTGGGCTCCGCCTCACCGGCGGAGCCATAAACGCGTCAAACCTCAGGCAGCAGCCTGGGAGAGCGTCGCCTTCTGCGTTTCGAAAGCCCAGGCGAGCCAGGGCATCAGCTTCTGCATGTCGGAAACTTCGATCGTCGCACCGGCCCAGATGCGCAGGCCTGACGGCGCGTCGCGGTAATGGCCGACGTCATAGGCGACGCCTTCCTTTTCGAGGAGTGCAACCAGGCCCTTGGCAAAATTCGCCTGGCCATCGGCATCGAGAGCGACGACATCCTTGTCGACGATCTTCAGGCAGACGGAGGTGTTGGATGCTGTCTCGGCCTTGACGGCGAGATTGGCGATCCAGTCGTTGGCGGCAACGAAATCGTGGATGACCTTGGCGTTGGCATCGGCGCGGCCGATCAGCGCCTTGAGTCCGCCGAGATCCTTCGCCCAGAGGAGAGCATCGATATAGTCTTCGACGCAGAGCATCGAGGGCGTATTGATCGTCTCACCGGTGAAGATGCCTTCGATCAGCTTGCCACCGCTGGTCATGCGGAAGATCTTCGGCAGCGGCCAGGCCGGCTGATAGGTCGTCAGGCGCTCGACGGCGCGCGGCGACAGGATGATGACGCCATGGGCGCCCTCGCCGCCAAGTACCTTCTGCCAGGAGAAGGTGACGACATCGAGCTTGGCAAAATCGAGGTTCTGAGCGAAGGCTGCCGAGGTGGCGTCGCAGATCGTCAGGCCCTTGCGATCGGCGGGGATGAAATCGCCATTCGGAACACGAACACCCGAGGTGGTACCGTTCCAGGTGAAGACCACGTCGCGGTCGAAATCGACAGCGGAAAGATCGGGCAGCTCGCCATAGCCGGCTTCGAGCTTGCGGACGTCCTTGAGCTTCAGCTGCTTGACGACATCGGTGACCCAGCCGGCACCGAAGCTTTCCCAGGCGAGCATGTCGACGCCGCGTTCGCCGAGCAGCGACCAGAGCGCCATCTCGACGGCACCGGTGTCGGAAGCGGGAACGATGCCGATGCGGTAATCCGCAGGCACTTCCAGAATTTCGCGAGTGAGATCAATGGCCTGCTTCAGCTTTGCCTTGCCGACTTTCGCGCGGTGCGAGCGGCCAAGAGCCGCGTCGGAAAGAGCGTTAAGCGTCCAACCGGGGCGCTTCGAGCATGGACCAGAAGAGAAATGGGTATTATTCGGACGGATGTCCGGCTTGGCGAGCTTCGTCATGATGCTATCCTCTCAGATAGAAAGCCCTTCGTTGGGGAAGGGTGTCCCGCCGCCGGATATATTGGAAGCCGCCCGCAAGCGCAATAGTAAAAATTATGGATGGCACTCCCTCACGAAGTCGTGCAGAAAGTGTGATGACATGCAAGTTACGCGCAATGGAAATAAGCCAAATTTGGCTCCATAAAAGCTGGATTCCGTGCAGACGCGCAATCATATAAGACGGTGAGCGCGCCAATTTTGCGCCGATAGAAATAACAAGTGTGCCCGATGTCCCTAACTGCACTCGCCGAAAACCCTTTGATGCCCGTACAGGCCATGCCGGTCTATTTGATCAATATCGATCGCGCGGCAGAGCGGCTGGCCGAGATCCAGCGGCAAAGCGAGGAATTCGGCTTCCGATTCGAACGCATCGATGGCATCGATGGCGCGCTCGTCCCACGCGACCAATGGATCGATGT
Source organism: Martinezella sp. CNPSo 3890 (assembly GCF_057784455.1). Lineage (NCBI taxonomy): Bacteria > Pseudomonadati > Pseudomonadota > Alphaproteobacteria > Hyphomicrobiales > Rhizobiaceae > Martinezella > Martinezella sp. CNPSo 3890. The sequence continues at coordinate 190,680 of NZ_JBXSOR010000010.1, forward strand.
CGACCATGTCCGTTTCCAGCGCCGACATGGCCGGACCATTCTGCCCGGCGAATACGGCTGCTACCGCAGTCACTTGACGGCTCTGCGCCAGTTTCTGGCAAATGGCGGCGAAATAGCCATCATCATCGAAGACGATGTCGCCTTGGATGCCGAGTTTCTGGCACGTGCCGCGGCAGCCAGGGAAGCCGCGCCAGCCGCCGATCTCATCAAGCTTGTCAATCACCGTTGGAACGGCTTTCGCGCCATGGCGCGCAGCCTCAAGGGAGATATCGTCGGGCGTTGCCTGTTCGGTCCACAGGGTTCCACCGCCTGCTATCTCGTCACGCGCCGCGGCGCCGAGAAGATCGTGAAATCGCTCTCTGTGATGTCGCTCCCCTGGGATGTAGCCGTCGAGCGCGGCTGGGACATGCATATATCCATCGTCAGCACGCGCGCGAATATTGCCGGTTTCAGCCGGCTGCAGAGAACGACCATGATCGGCTGGCGCCGCGATTATCGAGCAGCCAAATCTTCTGCCCTGCGGCGTTTTCCGGCGCACATTTTTCGAACCTTGGATTTCTTTCGCCGCATCGCCTATGTGCTGACGACGCCATAGGCGATGAGCCTTACCAAGTGGTGATCCGCAGGCCGACACGAATTTCGTGACGCGACAATGCCCCGTCGCGGCCTGTGGTGGCGCTGGCCGCAGAATCGCCAAACATGTCACCGCCGGCGATATGGGAGAAGCGATAGCCGAGATCGACCTTCACATTCGGCGCGACTTCATAGGCGACACCCGCCATCAAGGCATAGGTCATGCGCCAGTCACTTTCGCCAGGATATCGAGCACTGACCGACGCAGCACCGCCACAACCCGATGCGCCATCAAGACAGGAGCCGGTGACATTGACGCTGTTCCAGGAAACCCGCGTGGCACCAAGACCGGCGCCGACATAGGGCGTGAAACCCGCAAGCGTCCCGAGATCGACATAGCCGTTGACCATGAGGCTGCCGGCCCTGAAGGAGGAACGGGCCTTCGTGGAGCATCCCGTGCCGCCGGCCCCGCCGGAACACGGCGAATCGCTCGAAATGCGGCCATTGAAATCACCGCTGAAGAAATCGCCTGACACGTCGGCGCGAAACAGATCGTTGAATTGATAGCCGATACCAAGGCCGCCGGAGAAATCCCCGCCGAACCGGGTGGAATCAAAACTGCTCGAACTGTAATCGCCACCCGCAGGATCATAGGCACGAAGTCTCGTATCCGTGCGGCTGGCGTTGACCGCATAGCCCACATCGCCGCGCACATACCATCCCCTGGCATCCTTGACGCTGACCTCCGGCATCTTGATTTCCGGTGGTGCTGCATCGGCCGCAAAGGCAATACCCGCCGATGCGCCTGCCATCGCTGCGGCCAGCGCCAAAGCGTCAAAACGGATCATTACCCCTCGCCTTCCATCCTCGGGCCGACGCCCGCGCGTCGAATCGGCTGGCCTGTGCTTCCTCGCAATATCCTCAAAAAGAGGATCCGATGCAGGAAGGCGGCCATTCTCATTTCATTAACCATAGGGAATTCATGGTTAATGAAGCTTTAAAACAGCGCGGAATTACTTAACGGAATGGGAAAAAGAAAAAGCCGCCCGGAAGAAACCGGACGGCTTTTTAATAACCTGGATTGGATATTGCTTACTTGTAGACCGACGGCTGAACCGGGATATCGGCCGGCGGCATGTAGCTTGCGGTCTGGCAGCCGCCGAAGGTGTAGCGGGCACCGATGCGGGCTTCGTGCAGGTTCAGACCCTTGTCGTAGCCGGGACCGCCATTCTCGTTGTAGCCGAACATGTCGCCGCCCTGAACGTGACGGTAGCGATAGCCAACATCGGCCTTGAGATTGCAGCTCAGGTCGATGGATGTGCCGGCCATCAGCGCATAGGTGAAGCGCCAGCTGCCGCGGCCATTATGCGTGACCGAGCCGTCGCAGGAATCCGGGTTGGCGTCCGAGCACGACGTGTTCTTCAGATTGCTCCACTTGACATAGGTGCCGCCGAGACCGCCACCGACATAGGGGGTGAAGATGCCGTAAGTGCCGAGATCGACATAAGCGTTGGCAAGCAAGCTATAGGCCGTCAGCGAAGCGAGATCGCGCGAGGTCGCCGCGGTCGGAGTAAAGCCCGGGCCGCAGGCGCCGCAATCGCCCTTCGTGGAGCCCTTGAAGTCGGACTTGAAGAGATAATCGAGCGTCAAGTCCGTGCGCAGGTAGTTGTTGATCTGGTAACCGACACCGCCGCCGAGCGTGACATTGCCGTCCAGCTTCGCACGATCGAAATCGACCAGGCTGGAATTGGAGCCCTGGAAATAGTTGGCACCGCGCAGGTTCGTGAAGGCATAGCCGACATCGCCGCGCAGATACCAGCCGCTGGATTGGGCGACGGTCACTTCCGGCGCCGGCTGAACCGGTTCCGGTGTATAGAGATCAGCAGAAAAGGCCGACGTGCCAACAAGCAAAGTGGCAAGTGCCCCTATCAGGGTTTTCATCATGGCTTTGGCTCCAAATTTCTTGCCCTTGGCACAGCAAATGCTTGCCAATTGAAAAGACATGACAGGGATAATGATGAAAAGGAGTTAAAACCTGATTAACTACGAATATTTACCCTGTTTATTCAGAAATTATACTTTATTTTATATATTAGAGAACATTGATTTTTAAATAAAGAGAATGGGATACGATTACCCGCTTCCTCTATTTCCTCACAGGAACACAGCGTCCGGGCACAAAGCCAGGCCCGACCCTCTAAACCAATTGGCAAGAAACGAACCATTACAGTGCTTCGGCCGGGAGATAATTCAGGAGGAAGTCGCTGACTTACCGTCGAACAATATGGGCCAGCCTGGGCCTTGCTCTTATCTTCTTGAGCTCCGTCACACTGGCAGGCACGATGCCGGTCAAGCCGGCGGCAGCCACGGCCACTGCTTGGAACAAAGGGCGCGAGACGGGCTTGCCGATCCCGCGCTACGTTTCGCTCCGAGCTCATAAGGCGCGCATGCGCGTCGGACCTTCAACGATCTATGCCACGAAATGGATCTATATGAAGCCGGGTCTTCCCTTGGAAATCATCGATGAATACGGCCATTGGCGACAGGTCCGCGATGATACCGGAGTGACCGGCTGGATGCACAGCGCCCTGCTCTCCGGAACACGGACGGCCGTAGTCGCCCCCTGGCTGACGAAGAATGCCATGCTGCGCACCGATCCGAATCCCGCCGCCAAGGCAATCGCGGAGCTGCAGCCGCGCGTACTGGTCTCGCTGCAATCCTGCACCGGAACCTGGTGTCGTGTTTCGGTCCGGGAGCATTCCGCCAGAGGCTATGTCAGGCAGGACAAGCTTTGGGGCGCCTATCCCGGAGAAATGTTCCAGTAGGCTGACCATCATGCCGAAACTGAAAATGCTATGGCCGCCTCGACGAGGCGGCCATAGTATTATTCCGGAATTACTTCTTTCGTTTGCTCAAGCGGCCGAACGCACACTCGAGATCACGTCGATCAGTCCGCCGACGATACGTTCGATCTGGCCGCGATCGTCGCCTTCCGCCATGACGCGGATCAGGGGCTCGGTGCCGGAAGGGCGGATCACCAGACGGCCGTTGCGGGAAAGCTCGCTTTCCGCATCGGCAATTGCCTGGCGCACCTGAATGTCCTCCAGTGGCTTGCCGCCGGAAATGCGGACATTGCGCAGCAGCTGCGGTACCGGTTCGAAACGGCGACAGACTTCACTGACCGGCTTGCCCGTGCGCTTCACCGCAGCAAGGATCTGCAGCGCAGCCACGAGGCCGTCGCCCGTCGTGCCATAGTCGGACAATACGATGTGGCCGGACTGCTCGCCGCCGACATTGTAATTGTGCTGGCGCATATGCTCGACGACATAGCGGTCGCCGACGGCCGTGCGCGCAAGCGACATGCCACGATCGTCCAGGAAGCGCTCGAGGCCGAGATTGGACATCACGGTTGCGACAATACCATTGCCGCGCAGCGTCTGGCTCTCGGCCCAGCTTTCGGCAATGACGGCCATCAGCTGGTCGCCATCGATGATCGTGCCGGTCTCGTCCACGATGATGACACGGTCGGCATCCCCATCGAGCGCGATACCGATATCGGCGCGGACTTCGTCCACCTTTTTCTGCAGGGCAACGGGGCTGGTGGAGCCGCAGTTCAGATTGATATTCGTGCCGTTCGGCTCATTGCCGATGGTGACGACGTCGGCGCCAAGCTCCCAAAGAGCGGCCGGAGCGACCTTGTAGGCGGCGCCGTTGGCACAGTCGATGGCGATCCGCAGACCCTGCAGCGTCACATCGCGCGGCAGCGTGCGCTTGGCATGTTCGATATAACGGTCATGCACGCCATCGATACGCTTGGCGCGACCGATATTCTCCGACTTGGCAAGATGCTCCGACATGTCCTTGTCGAGCATCTCCTCGATTCTCATTTCCAGATCATCGGAGAGCTTGTAGCCATCCGGCCCGAAAAGCTTGATGCCGTTATCCTCGTAGGGATTGTGCGAGGCAGAGATCATCACGCCGATATCGGCGCGCAGCGAGCGCGTCAGCATGGCGACAGCGGGTGTCGGGATAGGGCCGAGAACGAAGGCATCGACACCGGCCGCGGTAAATCCCGCCACCATGGCGTTTTCCAGCATATAGCCGGAAAGGCGCGTGTCCTTGCCGATAACGACGCGATGGCGATGGCTGCCTCGATGGAAGATCGTGCCGGCAGCGATACCTACGCGCATGGCAAGATCCGGCGTCATCGGATAGATATTGGATTGACCGCGAATTCCGTCAGTTCCGAAATAACGACGTTTCATATGCACTCCTGTCGTTGCCGCGTCCTCATCGGGACTGCAGCGGCATCGATATCGCCGCCCCAAAGCAAGCGACACTGCAAACATCGATGCTTGTGGCTCATGCCACAGATTGTAAAACTCGGCACTTAAATTACCGAGAACGCCTATTACAACGCGTTACCATTAATAAGCACTAAAAAACCATACCAGGTCGAGACCGACAATAGTCCAATTCACAGCCTACTGCCTCCGCATTACTTTGCCCCACCCGCCAGTTGCCACAAGGGCTGATCAACATCGGAAGCGTTACGTCCTTCTGCCCTCTCCTAAACAAAAGGCTAGTCAACAAAAGGCCAGTCACCTGAAACAGGTGGCTGGCCTCTCAACCGAGATTGAACGCCTCGCGCCTTTAGCGCGGCTGTGGTTCGAAACCGCCTTCGGGTTCATCGCCCTTGGCACCGACTGAACCGTCCTTCTTGGCGCCGGTCTTCGGCACGGCCGAACCACGGCTCGGCGGCGTATCGTCACCGAGGTCGCGCGCCGGCTTTTCGCCGCGGATCAGCGCCTTGATTTCCTCGCCCGTCAACGTCTCATATTCGAGCAGGCCTTCCGCCAGTGCGACGAACTCATCGTGCTTGGAGGTGAGGATATCCTTGGCCTGCTGATAGGCTTGGTCGATCAGACGGCGAACCTCGTTATCGATCTTCTGAGCCGTTGCTTCCGAAACGTTCTTGGATTGCGAAACGGAGTGGCCGAGGAAGACTTCCTGTTGGTTCTCGCCATAGGCGACCTGGCCGAGCTCGTCGGAGAAACCCCACTGCGTGACCATCGCACGGGCAAGCTTGGTCGCCTGCTCGATATCGGAGGATGCGCCGGAGGTGATGTTCTCCTTGCCGAAGGTCAGCTCCTCGGCAACGCGGCCGCCCATCATGATGCAGAGGCGCGACACCATCCACTTGTAGCTCATCGAGTAGCGGTCGCCCTCGGGGAGCTGCATGACCATGCCAAGCGCACGGCCGCGCGGAATGATCGTCGCCTTGTGCAGCGGATCTGCGACAGCGACATTAAGCGCCGTAATCGCGTGACCGGCTTCGTGATAGGCGGTGAGCTTCTTTTCCGCCTCGGTCATGGCCGAAGAGCGGCGCTCGGCGCCCATCATAATCTTGTCCTTGGCGTCTTCGAATTCCTGCATCGTCACCAGTCGCTTGTTGCGGCGGGCGGCCATAAGAGCGGCTTCGTTGACGAGGTTCATCAGATCCGCACCGGAGAAACCGGGCGTACCGCGGGCGAGCGTCTTGAGATCGACATTCGGAGCCAGCGGCACGTTGCGGGCGTGAACCTTGAGGATGCGCTCGCGGCCGACGATATCCGGGTTCGGCACCACAACCTGGCGGTCGAAACGGCCCGGACGCAGCAGCGCGGGGTCGAGAACGTCGGGACGGTTGGTCGCGGCGATCAGGATGATGCCTTCATTGGCTTCAAAGCCGTCCATCTCGACCAGCAGCTGGTTGAGCGTCTGTTCGCGTTCGTCGTTGCCACCGCCGAGACCGGCACCACGATGACGGCCGACGGCATCGATTTCGTCGATGAAGATGATGCAAGGCGCATTCTTCTTGGCCTGCTCGAACATGTCACGGACACGGCTTGCACCGACGCCGACGAACATTTCGACGAAGTCGGAACCGGAAATGGTGAAGAACGGCACATTGGCTTCGCCGGCGATGGCGCGCGCCAGAAGCGTCTTACCGGTACCGGGAGGCCCGACGAGCAGAACGCCGCGCGGGATACGACCGCCGAGGCGCTGGAACTTCTGCGGATCGCGCAGGAATTCGACGATTTCTTCCAGATCCTGCTTGGCTTCGTCGACACCGGCGACGTCATCGAAGGTGACGCGGCCATGCGCCTCCGTCAGAAGCTTTGCCTTCGACTTGCCAAAGCCCATGGCGCCGCGCGAGCCGCCCTGCATCTGCCGCATGAAGAACAGCCAGACGCCGAGGATCAGGAGCATCGGCAGCAGCGTGCCGAGATAGCTCAGGAAGCTCGAGGAGCCATCCGATTCCGGACGGCCGACGATGTTGACGTTCTTGCTTTGCAGGCGTTCAAGCAGGCTGTCATCCACGACCGGAGCATAGGTCTGGAAGGGCGTGCCGTTTTCGACATAGCTGCCGACAACGCGGTTGCCCGTGACGGTCACGTCACGAACACGACCGGAATCAACTTCCCGGAGGAACTGCGAATACGGTATTTCCCTGGAGCCTGTTTGTGCCGGCGCGTTCTGAAACATGCTGAACAGGGCAATCAACAGCAGAGCTATGATTGCCCACAGAGCGAAATTACGAAAATTAGGGTTCATCGAACTCCCCAGCACTGAAACTTCCGCCGCTTGAGCGACGGCATTACTTGATCCCTAACATAGGGTTGCGCCAAGCCCTTGCCAAGGCAAACCGCATCGCCGCATGTTTTTTCCGTCTATAGGGCCGAAAGCGGCAGCCGCATATAGGCTTCGCGGCCAAAGGCCGCAGAAAGGCGATTGGCGAATGTGAGGTCAAATCGTGTCAAAAAGCGGTCGAAGGGCGCAAGATAGGGCACAACCGTCACCGCTGCCGCCTTTGCCTCCCCTTCCATCGCCGCGAGCGGCATCGCCGCCCGGGCGCGCAGCACCACGCCCTTCGGCATAGTCGCCGGAAAAATCATCATATTTTCCGTGCCTGCTGCGACGATCCGAACCGGGGCCTTGCCCGAATTACTGATCTCGAAACGACCGTCCCAAATGCCTTTCTCGCCCGGCAACAGCCTCAGCGGCGCGATATTGCGGCTTTCCCGCATAAGATAGAGTCCATCGCGCCTGAGGTCGAACACCACGCCGCCGGCCGTACGTCGACCGGGGCTGGCACCGTTCACAAATTCGAGAACGCGCTCCATTTGCACATGTCCAGGCGCATACGCCTTACCGCCAAAGACGGCGGCAAGATAGGAAAGCGCATAAGCGACAGCTGCCCGATCCGCCGAAAGTCCGGCTCGATCGATGACACAAGACGCCTGTGCGTGAATTGTGACCCAATCATCGAGCCATGCAGCCGCTCTCTTGGAAAGAGCTGCGCGATCGGCGCTGCCATCCACAGGCACACCTGCCATCGGCTCCGCTTGGAGATCTCTGCGCGTACGCACACGCTCGTATTTTATATCCTCATTGCTTGGGTCGTCGAACCAGGATAGGCCTTGCGTCTTGAGAAAAGCCCTGATATCCGCCCGCCGACAGGCGAGAAACGGCCTGACGATCCAGATACGCCGATCGAACAAGACCGCATCGGCAATGCCTGTGCCATGACCGCCCTGCCCGCGGCGCGCGCTGCGCATCGCCATCGTCTCGCGCTGATCATCAAGCGTATGGGCTGTTACGATCACATCGGCCGAAACATCGGAGGCCAGGCCTGCGAGCAATCCGTAGCGCGCTTCGCGCGCAGCCGCCATGATGCCGGTCTCGGGCTTTTCCCCCTCCCAGCGGCGGACGAAATGCGAAATGCTGCGCGAAGCACAGAATGCCGCAACCTCGCGCGCCTCATCTGCTGCTGCGGCGCGCAGACCATGATCGATGGTCGCAGCGCTCAGAGTAATATCTTTGTGAGGATGAGATTTCAGCCGCTCGGCAAGGGCAATCAGAAGCCCGGTGGAATCACTGCCGCCGGAAACGGCGACCAGAACATGAGCAGGCTTCGAAAGAGAATGAAGAAATTCCGTCGCGGCGGCTTCGGGCATCAGGACTGTGGCACCGCTGGTCACAGCGTCAATGGGCATGGCAATCAGCAGGCAAGCCGCTTCTCTTCGCTGGCAACCTTGCCGGTCACAGCCTTGGAGGCCTTGGGATAACGCTTGGTCACTTCGCGAAGCGTGGCGCAGGCCGTGTCCTTGTTGTCGAGCGCCGCAAGCGACATGCCGAGCTTCAGCAGCATTTCGGGCGCCTTTTCGGAGGTGCTATATTTCTGATGCGCATTCAGAAAAGTCTTGGCGGCCTCGTTATACTTGCCTTGTGAATAAAGCGCTTCGCCGAGCCAGAAATTCGCATCCGCAGCCCGGGAGCTGCTCGGGTAGCTGTCGAGATACTGACGGAACTCCTGTTCGGCGACGCTATAGTCGCCGGACAGGACATGACCGTAGGCAGCCTTGTATTGGTCGTTCTCGCTGCCGAGCGAAGCCGTCTGCGAGCCGGAGCCCGCGCTTGGCGGCGCGCCCGAACCATTGTTGGCCCCCGTCATCGAGGAACCGATCTGATCGCCGCTCTGGTCGAACTGGATAGAGCCAAGCTGGCTCGGCGGCTTGCCACCGCCGGCGCCGCGCGGCGCGGCGCTGCCGTTCTGCGAATCGGTGATGACGCCGGCAATATCGTCCTGCTGGCCGCCGCTCTGGGCAGGCGCGTCGGCCTCACTCTTCTTCATCGTTCCACCGGCAGCCGGCGCAGCACCGCCGCCGCGCTTTTCAAGCTGCTGGAAGCGGAATTCATTGTCTTCCTGCGCCTTGCGGATCGTCTCCTGCATCTGCAACAGCTGATAGCTCATTTCCTCGACACGGCCATTCAGCTGGCGCATCTGGTCCTCAAGTTGCTGCAGGCGAACTTCGGCATCGCTGTTTTGAACGTTGATGACCGGCGCCTGGCCGTATTGTGCTTGTCTTTGGGAATTGCCGGAAGCCGATTGCGCGGAAGCCTCGCGGCCCCCGAGATGGATTCCGAACAACGACAAGGCAGAAGCATCGCGTTCGCTGCCCACGACGGCAGCGAGACAAAGCATGCTCGCCACGACAAGTTTTTTCATATGGATCTTCCTGTCCTATTGATTCTTCGGGCCGGAGGGCTCGAACAGGAGATTTTTACAATTGCTCTCAAAAAGCAACGGAGTTCGGCCAAAGTGTGGTCAAAAAAGTAAAGGCGGCCAGGAGGCCGCCTTTTGCATTTCGATCGCTCTTTCTTCGCCTATCAGGAGCCGGCGCCGTTGAGCACGGTGACAGCGCGGCGGTTCTGCGACCAGCAGGATTCGTTGTCGCAAGTAGCGACCGGGCGCTCCTTGCCGTAGGAAATCGTCTTCATGCGGTTCGCGGGAACACCGCGCGAAGCGAGGTAGTTTTTCGCAGCTGCTGCGCGACGTGCGCCAAGAGCAAGGTTGTACTCGCGCGTGCCGGTCTCGTCGGCATGACCTTCGACCGTGATGGAGTAGTTCGGATAACGGGCGAGCCACTGGGCCTGACGATCGAGCGTCTGGGCAGCTTCGGAGCTGATGGAGGAGCTATCAACAACGAAGAAAACGCGGTCGCCGACATTGACCGTGAAGTCCTGCGGCGAGCCCGGAGTAGCATTGCCGGCACCGTTCAGGCCAAGACCGTTGGCATCGTTCGGCAAACCCTTCTTGGAAGCGCAGCCAGCCAGAGAAAGGCCGACGAAAAGCGCGATCATGATCGGGTTGCGTGCGAGGTTTTGCATGTGGCCAACGGCCTGGGTTGCGGTACGGCTCATGGCCGGTCTCTCCTATAAGTCTCTATCAGGGTTGCCAGACTGTAACCGGGTTCGGTTAATCCGATTCCAACAAGTATGGTTAATGATGTCCTAAAATTGTCGCCAAACGGTCCAGTCACAGGACTTTGCGGCGATAAAGTGGCGAGCCCTTCATTACTCGAGAAGCGGCGACCATGCCGGGTCAGAAGCGAAGCCCGGCGTCGGGATCTTCTGTTCGTTATAACCGGTCAGGTCGATCGAATAAATTTGCGGCCCGCTTGCGCCGGACGGCGCGCGGAAGAACATGATGACGCGGCCGTTCGGCGCCCAGGTCGGTCCCTCACTGTAGGAGCCGGAGGTCAGGATTCGCTCGCCGGAACCGTCCGGCTTCATGACACCGATGGAAAAATTGCCGCCGGCACGCTTGGTGAAGGCGATGAGATCGCCGCGCGGCGACCAGACCGGCGTGGAGTAGGAGCCGTTACCGAACGAGATGCGGCGCTGATTGGAGCCATCGGCATTCATGACATAGATTTGCGGCTGTCCACCGCGGTCGCTTTCGAAGGCGACCTGCGTGCCGTCGGGCGAATAGGACGGCGAGGTATCGATCGCGGCCGTCGACGTCAGGCGTGTCGTGGTGCGCGAGCGCAGGTCCATCGTGTAGATATTGGCATTGCCTTCCTGCTGCAGACTCATGATCACGCGCTGCCCGTCCGGCGAGAAGCGCGGGGAGAAGGTCATGCCGGGGAAGTTGCCGACCAGTTCGCGCTGGCCCGTCTGCAGCTGCAGCAGATAGACGCGCGGCTGCTGGTTGGCGAAGGACATGTAGGTCACTTCCTGCCGGTTCGGCGAGAAGCGCGGCGTCAGCACGAGGTCACTGCCGTCGGTCAGCATGCGCACATTGGCGCCGTCCTGGTCCATGATGCCGAGCTGCGTCTTTCGGGCCGTCTTCGGACCGCTTTCGGCGACGAAAACGACGCGGGTATCGAAATAGCCCTTTTCGCCGGTGATCTTCTGATAGATCGCATCGGCGATGATATGCGCGACACGGCGCCAGTTATCCGGCTGGGCGAAGAACTGCTGGCCGATCATCTGGCTGTTGCCGAACGTATCCCAGAGGCGGAATTCGGCGCGAAGGCGGCCGCCTTCCTGCGTGACGCGACCGGTCACCAGAGCCTGCGCGTTGATCGAGGTCCAGTCCTGGAAGCGCGGGGTCGAATCCGGGTTGGTGATCTTCTCGATGAAGGCCTGCTTGTTGATCGGAGCGAACAGTCCGGAGCGCTGCAGGTCGGCGGCGATCACGCTCGAGATCTGCGGGCCGAGCGTATCATTCGACAGAAGGTCTGTGATAGCGATCGGCATGGGCTGGACGTTGCCCTTGTTGATGTTGAGCTCGACCACGGCATAGGCCGGAGTGGATGCCACAGCCATCAGGCCTGCTAGCACCAGCAGGAGACGAACGAGGGAGTTTCTGATCATATGTATCAAGCCTTTCAGCATTAATTCGTCAGAGAGCCGGTTCGAAGTTGAGGGTGACTTCTTTCCAGTCGTCATAGTGATCTGTTGGCAGATTCTTGAACGGGGCAGCCCGGAGCACGGCTCGCATCGCGCTTGCCGCGATGGCTTGCTGTGTCGCCTTGGGACCGCCGGTTGCGGTAACCTTTGGCTCGCCCGCGATTTCTCCGCTTCGGCTGAGCTTGAAATGCACATGGACGCGGACATGCTTCGCTCCCTCCAGGCCAGGAGCGACATTCCAGTTTCTCGCGACGGCGTAGCGAATACTGTCCCTGGTCGAATTTTCATGCGGCTGCGTAGGACTTGCAGCCTGCACCGACATGGAACTAGCCAACATCATCCCCAAAGCCGCAAGCAAGCTCATGCCGAGACGGGGACAGTGGTTCGTCAAAAGCCGCACTCCCCGCATCACATCCCCAGATCCGCTGCGCTGAAATTGACGACGACTTCCTGCCAATCCTCATATTTGTCCGCCGGAAGAATCGTCATGAACTCCGATTGCGCGCGAAGAACCGCGCGTACAGCGGCAGATTGCATGGCACCTTGTGTCGAAGCCGGTCCGCCATTCGTCGTGGCTTCCGGCTGACCGACGATCTGTCCGGATTTGTCGAGCTTGAAGTGCACCTTGATTCGCACGTCGCCAGCGCCTTCAAGGCCGGGTGGGAGGTTCCAGTATTTCTGAATCAGATCGCGCAAACCGTCCTGCTGGCTCTGGCTGAGCTTTCCGGCGCCAAGCGACTTCTTGCCGCCAAGCGAAGCGACCTGGGTATCGGCGCCTGCGGAAGCCTGCTGCGATGAGCGCTTCGCGCCGCCTTTCGACGAGGTGTTGTTGAGAAGATCGTTGATCTGATCGGCGAGACCATCGTCAAGGCCCTTGCTGGAGGCCTTTGGCGTCTGGCGCTTCTTGTCGGCGTCCTTCTTGCCGTCGTCTGCCGAGGTGGTCTTGCTTGTGCTCTGCGTCGTCGTCTTGTCCGTCGGCTTGGCGTCGGCGACCTTCACGTCCGGCTTCGGCGTCGGCTTTACTTCCGGCTTCGGCTCGGCAGCCTTCGGCGGCGTCGGCTGCGGCTTCACATCCGGCACGGGGACGTTGTTTGGCAGCTGAATTTCAGCTTGTTCCGTCGGCTGCGGCGTCGGCGGGGTCGGCGTGGCGTCGGCCTTCGGGGTCGGCGGCGTGGGATCGGGCTTCGGCGTCGGCACTACATCCGGCTTCTGCTGCGGAATGGCGGCCACTTCCTTGGGCGCGGCTTCGGTATCCTTCTGTTCGATCGTCTTGACGTCGTTCGGCTTCGGATCGTCCTGCGGAACGGGCGCATCCACCTTCTTCGGCGCCAGGGCCGCAGTCTCGCTCTCCGGCCTTTGCGTCGGCACGACCGGGTTCTTGATATCGACTTTGTTCTCGCCGGTATTCTGGGCGTTGGCGACCTGATCCTGCTTGGTCGTCGGCTTGCGTGCGGCGTGATCCGTCACCGGCGCCTTCTTTTCGCCCTGCTGCAGCTGATCCGCCGTCACGATATCGACATCCATCGCCGTGCTTTCCGGCGTCTCAAGCGGCGCCGGCGCACTCAGCGTCACCATGGCGCCGATCAGCACCAGGATGTGAATGACAGCAGAGGTAGCAAGACTGCGCTTCATGTCGGTTCGTCAGTGGTCCGTTATCTGCTGCGTAACCAGGCCGATATTCTTGTAACCGGCTTCCTGGATACGCGACATGACGTCGGCGATCACGCCGTAGGGCGCCTTGCCGTCGCCACGCACGAAAATGCGTTCGTTGTAGCCCGTGGTCGCGATCGCCTGCAGCTTGGCGGCGATTTCGGCGACGTCGATCTGCGTTTCCTGCAGGAACACCTGGCCATCTGCCTTGATCGAGATGGTGATGGGCTGGGTCTGGGCGTTCAGCGCGCCCGCCTGCGTTTGCGGCAGGTCGATCGGCACGCCCGACGTCATCATCGGCGCCGCCACCATGAAGATGATCAGCAGCACGAGCATGACGTCGACCAGCGGCGTCACGTTGATATCGGCGATCGGGCCGCCCCGGCCGCCGCCGCGACGACCGCCTCGGCGGCCACCGCCGCCACCCTTGCCTCCAACAGACATTGCCATGTGAATTACTCCGGTTCTGTCCGCTACTTACTGTGCTGCCTGACGCGGCTGCAGCTTCTCATCGATCTGACGCGAAAGAATGGCGGAGAATTCATCCGCAAAACCTTCCATGCGCCCCGAGAGCTTGCCGGCATCGGCCGAGAACTTGTTGTAGGCGATAACCGCGGGAATAGCCGCGACCAGACCGATGGCGGTCGCGAGCAGCGCTTCGGCGATACCCGGCGCAACAACCGCAAGGTTGGTCGACTTCGAACCGGCGATCGCCTGGAACGAGGTCATGATACCGACGACGGTGCCGAAGAGACCGATGAACGGGCCGGCCGAACCGATGGTGGCAAGCGAACCCAGGCGGGCGACCAGATGTTCCGATTCACGCGCGAGCGTCACGTCCATGGCGCGGTCGATACGCATCTGCAGGCCGATCGGCGAACGGGCGCCGCGCTCGAAGGATTTCTTCCATTCGCGCATGGCCGCGACGAAGATGGCGCTGAGGCCCGTATTGTTGCGCTCCGAAAGCGTGCGGTAGAGTTCTTCGAGCGACTGGCCAGACCAGAAGACCTGCTCGAAATGATCGAACTGCCGGCGTGCCCGCGCGTAGCTCAGATATTTGTCGATGACGATCGCCCAGGTCCATACGGACGCTGCCAGCAGGCCGATCATAACGAGCTTGACCACCAGGCCCGCCTGCATGAAGAGCGACCAGAGGGTGATGTCCGGTGTGGTGGCCGCTGCCAGTGCTACTTGTTCCATTGATCCAAAATCCCCGAATCCAAACGCCCGGCGCTAGACCGGGCGGCTAAAAGTGATCTCACAAGAATTGTTTGGCAGCCGCCGCTGAACGCCCTGGTCAAGCCTTCCAAGCTTACAACTGCCTTCTTGCCGTCAAATTTGGTCAAAGGAAGGCGTGCACCGCACAAACTCCGACATAACCAGTAAGACACTATTATGGTTAAAAGAATGTTAGCGTCGAAACATGAAGGATTTAACGGCGGCGAAGGTTATTCTAACTCCAGGGAAGAACTGACCGGACGAAACCGGCGGCAAACGCAGACAAATCTTGCGCGGCGAATTCCTTCACATAAAACTCAAGTTATTGCAAGCTGCCAGTTGTCAATCACCGTCGGCCCTCGACGAGACTGTCGTCACTGATCAAGGAGAACTTGAGTTCAACCGGCACTTTCCGATGCGGTCAGCATCTGTGCCGCCAGCTTTTCCGGCAGCCGGCGCGGGCGCCCCTTGGCGTTGATGACAGCGATGATGACCTTAGCTGCTATCAGCAGCATATCGTCGCGCCGGATCTCCTGGGACAGCACCATCTTGGCGCCGCCAGCCTTTTCGGTGACGGTCCGGATCGTCAGCACGTCATCCATGCGCGCCGGCCCCTTGAAATCGATCTCCATGCGATGGACGACAAAAACCAGCCCCTCCTCGTCGGCATTCAGGAGTTCACGCTGTTCCACGCCGAGACAACGCAGATAGTCCGTGCGTCCCCGCTCGAGGAAATGAAGGTAGCGCGCGTGATAGACGAGCCCGGAAAAATCCGTATCCTCGTAGTAGACTCGCTGCACCAGCCGGTGGCTTCCGGCTTCCAGTTCCCCAGCAATCAGAAAGGGGCTGTTCATCGTTGCCGCATCTCCTTGAATGTCCGGCACCTCTTTGGCCGAAGTTCTGCCATCAAGCAAGCTTTGAACAATTGTCATAAACTCCGACTATCCGGAATCGCACCGGCTAGCGGATCGGCATGGAAGGAAGATCCTATGAAAATTGCGGTTATGGGCGGTGACGGATTCATCGGTTGGCCAACCTCTCTTCACCTCTCCGACGCCGGTCATGAGATCCATATCCTCGACAATCTTTCCCGCCGATGGATCGATACCGAGCTGGGTGTCCAGTCGCTGACGCCGATGGATTCGATTCAGGAACGCACCCGCATATGGCACGCCGAAACTGGCCGCCGGATCCATTTCCACCTGATCGATTTGGCCAAGGACTATGAGCTCCTGAAGAAGTGGCTGGCCGAGCATCGCCCCGATGCCATCGTGCATTTCGCCGAGCAGCGCGCCGCCCCCTATTCGATGAAGAGCGACCGGCACAAGAACTACACGGTCAACAACAACGTCAACGCCACGCATAATCTCCTGAACGCGCTCGTCGAGCTCAACCTCGACTCGCATCTCGTGCATCTCGGCACGATGGGCGTCTATGGCTATTCGACGATCGGCGCCGCTATCCCCGAAGGCTATCTACCGGTCGGCATCGAGACGACCGATGGCCGCACCGTCAGCCAGGAGATCCTCTATCCGGCCAATCCTGGCTCCATCTACCATATGACGAAGTGCCTCGATCAGCTGCTCTTTCAGTTTTATGCCAAGAATGACGGGCTGAGGATTACCGATCTGCATCAGGGCATCGTCTGGGGGACCCATACGGAGCAGACGCGCCGTCACGAACAATTGATCAACCGTTTCGACTATGACGGCGACTATGGAACGGTGCTCAACCGCTTCCTCATCCAGGCGGCGATCGGCTATCCCCTAACCGTGCACGGCACCGGCGGCCAGACCCGCGCCTTCATCCATATCCAGGACTCGGTGCGCTGCATCGAACTGGCGCTAAAGAACCCGCCGGCCCGCGGCGCCCGCGTGGAAATCTTCAACCAGATGACGGAAACGCATCGGGTGCGCGATCTCGCCGAGATGATCGCCAAGATGAGCGGCGCGGAAATCGTGCGCCTACCCAATCCGCGCAAGGAAGCTCCGGAGAACGAGCTGATCGTCAAGAACGACAAATTCCTCGATCTCGGCCTTGCGCCGATTACACTCGAGGCGGGTCTTCTCGGCGAAATCGTTGATGTCGCCAGGAAATATGCCTATCGCGTCGACCGCTCGCGCGTCCCGGCCATCTCCGCCTGGACCAAGGATCTCGCCGCGACGGTCAACCATGATCCCGAAGGCAAGAGGTTGAAATCCGTGTCATGATGCCGGGTAGCGAAATGCTGCAGGGATTGCGCCCGCAAACCCGGCCCCGCGCCGGCCAAGCGTTTGTGACGCTCGTCACGAATGCTGATTATGCCATGGGTGCCGTTGCGCTGGCGCGCTCGATCGTCCACAGCGGCACCAAGGCCGATATCGTCGTGCTGCATACGGAAGGGGTTAGCGAAAACGACCTCGCCCCATTGGCAGCACTCGACTGCCGGCTGGTGGAAGTCGAGCATCTTCCCTTGTCGGATGCCTTCAACGAGCGGCATGCCCGCGGCAACCTGCACACCGCCGCCCCCTTTACCAAGGGTCGCAAGCCTTCCTTCCACACGCCGCTCGACAATTTCTGCAAACTGCGGCTCTGGCAGCTGATCGAATATGACACTTGTGTCTTCATCGATGCAGATGCTCTGGTGCTGCGCAATGTCGACAGGCTCTTCGACTATCCGGAATTTTCGGCAGCACCGAATGTCTACGAAAGCCTTGCCGATTTCCATCGGTTGAATTCCGGCGTCTTCGTCGCCAAGCCGTCGCTTGCGACCTTTCGGCACATGCTGGAACGGCTCGATCGCCCCGACGTCTTCTGGCGGCGCACGGACCAGACCTTTCTCGAGGCCTTCTTCCCGGATTGGCACGGACTGCCGATCTTCATGAACATGCTGCAATATGTCTGGTTCAGCATGCCTGAGCTCTGGAACTGGAACAGCATCTCGATCCTGCACTATCAATATGAAAAGCCCTGGGAGGAAAACCATCCCAAGGCCGAGCAGCTGAGACCGCTGATCGAGCTGTGGCATAGCTTCCATACCGGCCGGAGCCTGCCCGATATCGCCACACTTACAAATCCGCAGGCCGCGGCATGAAGGTCCTCATCTCGGGCGGAACAGGCCTCGTCGGCCGATACATCGCCGAAGAGCTGCTATCAGCCGGATACAAGGTTGCGATCGGCGGGCGCAATCCGCCTCCATCGGGCCTCTTTTCTCAGCCCGTCTCTTTCGTCCCCTTGAGCCTTGATCCAACGGGAAATCAGAGCGGCGCTTTCGACGATGCCTATTTTTTTGTGCACGCTGCCTTTAGCCATGTCGCCGGTAAATATCGCGGTGGCGAAGGGGAAGATCCGGAAGGCTTTCGCCGGCTCAATCTCAATGGGACGGTTAAGTTATTCGAGACGGCGCGGAAGGCCGGCATTCGTCGCTGCATCTTTCTCTCCTCCCGCGCCGTCTATGGAGACGGGATTTCCGGAGAGGAGCTGACCGAGGCGATCAAGCCGATGCCAAACACGCTCTACGGCGAGGTGAAGCGCGACGCCGAACACGCACTTTTTTCTCTGTCCGCACCCGGTTTCATAACCGCGAGCTTGAGGGCGACGGGCGTCTATGGTGACCTGCGGCCCAATAAATGGGATGACCTGTTCGACGATTATCTGGATGGCAAGCCGGTTCCTTTCCGGTCAGGAACCGAGGTTCACGGCCGCGACCTCGGTCGTGCGGTTCGTCTTCTGCTGGAAACAGAAGCCGGCCGCATGGACGGTGAGGCCTTCAACTTGTCGGATATTCTGACCGACACGCGCGAGATCCTTAGCCATCTCCAGACAGCAACCGGCTGTCCGCACGCGCCGCCGGCGCCAGCGGAGCGCGGCGCAGTCAACGTCATGGATACGTCAAAAATCCAAGCCCTTGGCTGGCAAGGCGGCGGAAAGGCCCTGCTCAAACAAACAATAGAGACACTGGCTAAATCGGCGCACCAAAAGGCCTGTATCAACGCATCAGCTTCGTTTCGTCCCAACCAAGCGCTGCCAATTCATCGCCCCTGAAGCGCGCATCGTCTGAAACGATGAACTCGTCGAGCTGGGGCGGCGCGACGCTGGTTCCAGCGAGCATCGCATGCACCTGCCCGCGATGATGCGTCTGATGCTGGAACAGATGGTTCAGCACATCGTCCGCCCTCTCGCGCTGGATGCGGCCGTCGCGTTGGATATCGATGATCCGCATCGCAGTCTCCGGCGTCAGCACCTCGCAGAACGCGACCAGCCTGCGATCGACATCGGCCTGTTCCTGGCTCAGCTCGTCCAGCCGATCATAGGGCTCCTCGATGTCAAAAGCTTTGAGGCCCAGAGTCCCGCCTTCCAGCGCATCGACATAGAACCAATCCACCGTCAGGATATGATTGAGGGTTGCCTTGATCGACGGAAAGAAGCTGACGCGCTTGGCCTCGAATTCGCCGGGCCGCAGGGCCGCACAGGCACGATGCAGCCGGACATTCGCCAATGCGCTGTTATAGGCAAGCTTGCGAAAGCTGCGAACCGGATCGAAAGCGGACATAAAGCCTCCTCCTCAAGCCTTGTCGAGATCACCATCCCGCCAGACAAGATGGCGAGACATCAGCGGCAGGTTTTCGATTTCTTCGGCGATGAAGTAGGGTGGGATATCGAGCGCCACCAGCGCTTCCCGTGTCGCTCGCACCCATTTGAACTCCAGCTCATCAGCGCCATCCTGGATCCGATGCACGATCTTCGCAGGATCGAAGGGAAAATCCGCCGGAATCTCCATCAGGTAGTAGAGGCCGAGCTCATGCCAATCCATCTCTTCGTAATGGAAGAAATTCTCGACCGACCAGAGCAGACGCCCGACCGTAACGTTAACGCCGATCTCTTCCATCATCTCACGCCGCAGGGTCTCCTCCGAGGTCTCGCCGATCTCCGCCCGACCGCCCGGAAAGGTCCAAAACGTCTCATGCACGGCGCGATGCACCAAGACATGGCCGTCGCGAAATCCAAGCCCCGCGATGCGCATCTGGAAGCGCTGGGAACCGGCATTCAATCTGATGAGCTTGCGTTTCGACATCATCCCTATCCCACGTCGATCACGACGATTTCAGGCGGCACGCCGAAGCGTACCGGCGCGATGGAGCAGCCAAGGCCGCCGGACACGATAATATGGCGCTCCTCCTCGACGATATGGCCATAAACATACCGGTCACCGTAACGCGAGGGCGAATAAGGCGACCAGCCGAAAATCCTCACCTGCCCGCCATGCGTATGCCCCGACAAAGTGAGCGAGACACGCTGGGGAACGGCAGGAAAGATATCGGGCTCATGGGCGAGAAGGATGACCGGTGCGTCGTCGCCGATCTGCGCCATCGTGCCGCCGAGATCGTCCAGTCCTTTGGTAAGCGGCCTCTTCCAGCGCATGCTGCGGCGCAAGGCCAACTGGTCCTCGACGCCGGCAAGCCAGAAGCCTTGTCCATTCTTCTCCAGGCGCGCCGCGCGATTGGAATAGACTTCAATACCGACAGCTTCCAATGCCCGATGGCTGAATGTCGGGCCATGACCGGTTCTTTGCGCAGTCGAATCATGCCACCAGTCGTGATTGCCGATGATAGCATGGACACCGAGCGGCGCCTTCAGCTTCGCAAGCTCTGCCGCCCAGACGCGATGATCGACACGGCTGGTAATGAGATCTGTTCCTGACGTGTAATCGCCGAGCAGCAAGATGATGTCGCCACCAAGCTCATTGGCGCGGGCACAGATCGATGCGATGCGCTCGGCATTCATCCACGGCTCGCACGCATGGAAATCGGCGAGTGCAACGATTCTGAGTTTCAATCCGGAGGTCCATCCCGGTGGGGTCAGCGCATAGCGGGTGACGTTGAGACGAACGACCGGCTCGTATCCGAGGGCATATCCCCCGAGTGCCATCAATCCGAATATGCTGCCGCCGAAAAGCTTCAGGAAGGCACGACGGCCGAGCATTCAATCTTCCTCCCGGAACAACCCGAACTGCGCGGCCTCCAAATCCTTGGGCGGCTGCATGCCGAGATGTTTCCAGGCAATCGCGGTCAAAACACGGCCGCGCGGTGTACGCTGAATAAAGCCCTGCTGGATCATATAGGGCTCGATAATATCCTCGATGGCATCCCGCGGCTCGGAAAGCCCGGCTGCAATAGTTTCGATACCGACAGGCCCGCCGCCAAAATTGACCGCGATCATATTGAGGTAGCGCTTGTCGAGCTGGTCGAAACCAACATTATCAACGAGAAGCCGGGTCAAGGCCTCGTCGGCAATCTCGCGCGTCACCGCTTCGACCTTGGCGACTTCGGCAAAATCGCGCACGCGACGCAGCAAGCGGCCGGCAATGCGCGGCGTGCCGCGAGCGCGTCTTGCAATCTCGCGCGCGCCCTCGTCGGTCATACCGAGGCCCATCAGCCTGGCACCGCGCCGAACGATCAGCTCCAGCTCCTCCACCGTATAGAAGCTCAACCGCACCGGAATGCCGAAACGGTCGCGCAGCGGCGTTGTCAGCAGGCCGAGGCGGGTAGTCGCGGCGACCAGCGTGAACTTGGCGAGATCGATCTTCACCGAACGCGCCGCCGGGCCCTCGCCGATGATCAGATCGAGCTGGAAATCCTCCATCGCCGGGTAAAGAATTTCCTCGACAGCCGGATTGAGACGATGGATTTCGTCGATGAAGAGCACGTCCCGCTCTTCGAGATTGGTGAGCAGCGCCGCAAGATCACCCGCCTTGGCGATGACCGGACCGGACGTCGAGCGGAAATTGACGCCGAGTTCCTTTGCCATGATCTGCGCCAGCGTCGTCTTGCCGAGGCCGGGCGGGCCGACGAACAGGACATGATCCAGCGCCTCGCCGCGCCCCTTGGCCGCTTCGATGAAGACCTTCAGATTGGCGCGCGCTTCCGCCTGGCCGGTAAACTCGTCCAGCGATTGCGGCCTGAGCGTCGCATCGATGTCTTCGCCCCGCTTTTCCGGCGATATCAGACGTGCGGCTTCACTCATGTCAGAGGTTCCATTCCCGGTATGCGTTTCGCAGGTCCCGCGCCGAAGGCAGCATTCGTTCTGCCGCACTCAAAATAGTCTTCGACAACAAAGCACCCCATGTCGATCTCCCGACTTTGCGACAATAGTCAGGATTGCGGAAGGTGCAAAGCCTCACCGCGACAGTTCCTTCAAGCCGAGGCGGATCAGCTTTGCGCTGTCGGCGCCCTCACCGGCCGTTTTCATCGCCGCGGCAATGGCGTTGGCGGCCTGATCGCGGGAATAGCCGAGATTGGTGAGCGCCGAAACCGCGTCGGCAACGGGTGCTGCGGCAACACCCTCTCCAAGCTCCTGCTTGAGCCCGATATTGGCGACATCACCGGCAAAGGCGGGTGCCTTGTTCTTCAGTTCCGTCACGATGCGCATGGCAACCTTCGGACCGACACCCGGCGCCCGCGAAACGGCGGCGCGATCCTGCAAGGCGATCGCATTGGCCAGCTCGGCCGGCGTCAGCGTCGACAGCAGCGCCAGCGCCACCTTCGCGCCCACACCCTGAACCGTCTGCACGATATTGAACCACTCGCGTTCCAGCGCCGTCATAAAGCCGAAAAGGCGGATCTGGTCTTCGCGCACATAGGTCTCGATGAAGAGAATGCAGGCCTCGCCGATGGAACCGAGCTTCGACAGCGTCCGGGCCGAGCAATAGGCGACGTAGCAGACGCCGTGCACGTCCACGAGCACATAGTCCTCGCCGATCTCTTCGATTGTGCCTTTCAGCTTGCCGATCATGGATAATGTCCGTCAGGGATGGGTTTCTGGGGTGATGAGGTCGAGGGAGGGGAAGTAGGAGCGGTAGCCCTTGGGATCTCGCGTCAATATAGAGTAGCCCCGCACTGCAGCGTGTGCTCCGATCAGAAAGTCTGGAAGAATGTGCTCTTTCCCACCGCCAGCCTGGCGATAGACCCTAAAAGCCGCCGCTGCGGCGAATGCTGCTGGCCAGGGAAGGCTTTCACGGCGAAATTCACTTTGCGGCAGCAGCTCATCCACTTGATCCATGCTGCTATAACGCACCGAGAATTCCGCATAGATGATGGGATTGATAACCACCGGTCCTCGCTTGAAAGCGGAAAGAACCTGCCCACTGGACCAGCCGTGCCAGGCTGAACCAGATATCGCCAGGTCAACCAACACATTTGTGTCGACGATGGTGACCATGCCTACCGGTCACGCGTCATCGACATCAGCGCTTCGGCGTCGATATCCTGATCACCGGTGCCTTCCAGGCGCTTGAGGGTAGCCATGAACCGATCGAGCCGCTGCCGATCCTCGATCTCTCGCTTGCCGTTCTTGGGCGAGACAACCAGCTTTCCATCCTCGATGGAGAATATGACCTCGCTATTGAGCTCTATGCCAGCCAACTGACGCAAGTCGCGGGGGATGGTCACCTGTCCTTTGGATGTCACACGCATTCTTACTCTCCAATTACAGAGTAAGAATTATCATTACCATAAGAACAAGTCAAGAACATACTATCCTGCCAACGCCGCCTGCCGCAGCCGGCTGGCACCGCGGTTGTGGGCATGACAGACAGCGATGGCGAGCGCATCCGCGGCGTCATTACCCTTGAACTCGACCTTGGGCATCAGGATCTTCAGCATCATGTGGATCTGCTGCTTTTCGCCATGGCCGACGCCAATGACGGCCTTCTTGACCGCATTTGGCGCATATTCCGACACCGGCAGGCCGGCGCGTGCCGGCACCAGCATGACGACGCCACGCGCCTGGCCGAGCTTCAGCGTCGCCACCGCATCCTTGTTGACGAAAGTCTGTTCGACGGCAGCCTCATCCGGCTTGTAGCTGTGAACGACATCAGCGAGCCCGTCATGAAGCTGGCAAAGGCGGGATGCGAGATCCATATCGCCATCCGAGGTCACGGTCCCCGACGCCACGAAGCGCAGGGAATTGCCAAGCGTATCGATGATACCCCAGCCGGTGCGGCGCAAGCCCGGATCGATGCCGATGATGCGAATCGTATTCTGCATGGGTCACCCTATCTTTCAGGCCTCACATGTGCCAGCAAAATGTGAACAAAACAAAAACAAGGCCTGGATTGGGTTGCCAGAGCCGCGCTGCAAACATCGTGACGAAATTGCGGCGTCAGGGTTTGGAATGAGGAACTCGCGCTCCTACATGTGTTAGCGACCCTCCCTTCCACCACGCAGGTTTCTTGCCATGGTCCCCTTTTCCATCCTCGATCTTTCGCCCGTTGCCGAAGGCAGCACCATCAGCCAGTCCTTCGAGAGTTCGAAGCGCATGGCGCAGAAGGCGGAAGAACTTGGTTACAACCGATTCTGGCTCGCCGAGCATCACGGCATGCCGGGTGTCGCCAGCGCCGCGACATCGGTCGTCATCGGCCATGTCGGCGCGGCAACCTCGCGCATCCGCATCGGTTCGGGCGGCGTCATGCTGCCGAACCATTCGCCGCTCGTCATTGCCGAACAGTTCGGCACGCTGGAGGCCCTGTTCCCCGGCCGCGTCGATCTTGGCCTTGGGCGCGCACCGGGCACCGACATGCGCACCGCGCAAGCCCTGCGGCGGAATATCGAGGCCGGCGCGCAGAGCTTCCCGCAGGACATCGTCGAACTACAGCATCTCTTCAGCCCAGCCGACGACAACCAGATCATCCTCGCCGTTCCCGGCCATGGCGCCAACATCCCTATCTGGCTGCTCGGGTCCAGCCTCTACAGCGCCCATCTCGCCGCCATGCTCGGTCTCCCCTACGCCTTCGCCTCGCATTTTGCACCGGAAGCCCTGATGGACGCCATCGCCATCTATCGCGAGCGCTTCACGCCTTCGGCCACATTGGACAAGCCCTATGTCATGGTCGGCGCGATGGGTGCTGTGGCGGATACGGATGACGAGGCGCAATATCACTTCACCTCCGCACAGCAGCAATTCGTCAATCTCCGCCGCAACGTGCGTGGCCCCTTCCCGCGCCCACGCAGCGACATGGACGATTTCTGGACGCCGATGGAAAAACTGAATGTGGAAAATACGCTGCGCTATGCCGTCGTCGGTTCGCCGGCGACAGCGGAGGCGAAGCTTTCACAGTTCATCAAGGACACGGAAGCCGATGAAGTCATCATTTCGATGCCGATCCATGACATCGAGGCGCGCTTGAAGTCGGTAGAGCTGTTCGCATCGCTTCCCAGCTTTAAGAAGGTCTCCTGACTTTCAGGCAGACTACGCGGTGAGCCGATCTCATATACGCGGCTCACCGGGTGCTCGATATGCTCAGGCCACCAGCCTCGTCTTCCAATGACGCCGGATGAGCATGTCGAGCGACAGCTTGCCGGCGCCGGCGACGATCAGGGCAAACATACCGCCCGCGATCGCCAGATCCTTTTCGAAATGCAGCAATTCGTTGTGGCTGACGAAGTTCGTGTGAAAGAGCATTGCCGTCAACAAGCAGAACAGGCCCAAACCGAATGCCGCCAGGCGGGTCATCAACCCGAACGCAATGGCAAACCCGGCGCCAAGTTGCAGCACGATGGTTGCAATCGCGATGGGAGCCGTGACGCCAAGCTTGGCCATGGCCTCCAATGCAACGTCAAAATTGCTGGCAAGTTCGATACCCTCTTCCAGAAAGAGCAGCGATAAGAGGATACGGCCGAACAGCAGCGCCATATCGGCGAAGTTGACCAGAATGGCATTCTCCTCTTCAAATTCCATGACCTTTCTCCTTCCCGTGATAAGTTCACCGAAGCTCCGATCATCTCCGGCAGCACCTCCAAGACATGGTCAAAGGGAAATGCCGCCGGAACGATGGAGATCGGGTTCAGTTGCTGGCCTTGGCTGATATCGCCTTGGTCAGATCCTCAAGCTCCTCGCATCCATTAGGGCAAAGCTTGGTCAAAGTTGCCAGCTGCTCGCGGGCCTTGGGCATGTCGCCGGTCTCGACATAGAGTTCGCCGAGATATTCGTGCGCGCCCTTGTGATCAGGCTGCAATTCGAGAGCCTTGGTGTAGTAGGTGAGCGACGTCTTGAAGTCGCCGGTCTTGCGCAGGGTGAAGCCCATCAGATTGTAGACATCAGCCTGCTGATGCTCTTCGGCGATATCGCGAAGCTCGGCAAGCGCGCCGGCATAGTCCTTCGCATCGATCTTGGCACGCACGGAGGTCAGGTCCGGTGCATCGGTCGATTCCATATTATCGACGGCAAAGGCGACGCCTGCCGTTGCGGCAGGCAGGATGGCGACGACGCTCAAGGCGGCGATCCCGAAAATGGCATGTCTGAACATGGTAGTTGCTCCTCTTTCTGGCCGCTCAGGCCTGGATGGTGGGGGTGAAGCCGTACGCATTGCCGTCCTTGACGAAGGTGCCGGAGCCAGGGAATGGGAAGTGCGAGCCGCAAATCCGGATCTTGTCGGCAATGACGCGGTCGATCAGCCTGCGGCGGGTGGCGACGGCCATCGGGCCGTCCTGGTCGTAGGCGCCTTCCCATTCCGGATGAGGTGCAAGCAGCGCCGGCACATACATGATGTCGGCTGAGACCATCAGCTGTTCGCTGCCGCCATCGATGAGGAAGACCGAATGGCCGGGTGTGTGACCATAGGCGGCGAGCATATGCACGCCCGGCACCACTTCGGCATTGTCGTCGACCAGCTTCCAGTTCTTCCATGTCGGAAAGACGGAGGCGATGCGCCGGCCGGCTTCCTTGCGGCCCTCCGCCAGCTTGTCGACACGGCCGGGATCGGTCCACCAGTTGTATTCGGCCGCGTTGACGATCAGCTCGGCATTCGGGAAGACGGCCGCATTCGTTCCCTTTTCCATTAGGCCCCAGACGTGGTCCGGATGGAAATGCGAGATCATGATCGTATCGATCTTCTTGTAGTCGATGCCGGCGGCAGCCATGTTGGCCGGCAGATGGGTGGCATTGGTTTGCCACTGTCCGACACCGGAGCCGGCATCCATCATGATCTTGCGTCCACCGATATCGAGAACGACGACGGTCAACGGAATGGGCATGAAGTCTGTGGTGAGACCGGCCTTGGAAAGCGCTTCCTTGGTGTCTTCGACGGAAGCATTCTTGATGAAGGCCGGATCGTGCGGCTTGCGCCAGATGCCGTCATAGATGGCTGTGACCTCGATCGAACCGACCTTGTATTTGTAGAAGCCGACCGTCGGCTCCAGCGGCGTGGCGGCAAAGGCTTGCGGTATGAATTCGAGCTTCGACGACAGCCCGAAGGCTGCCGCAGCTGCAGCCGTGCCGAGCACGGCGCGGCGGGTCATATCAAACATCGCAATATCTCCTCAGGGTTATGGCTTTCGGGCCAGGCGGAGGTCGCAAGCGACTGCGGCCGTCCGCTGAGGAAGAAGATCGATGGTGATGAGCGCTTATTCCCCCTCGACCGAAGATTTCTTGCAAGCCATTGAAATCCATTCGATTATTTTAGCGGCGGGAGATTAACGGATTGGATGATGGACACTCCGCATTCCCTCGCGTTGAATTTTTTCATCCGACCGGGAATAAAACCCGCGCGAGCGCGATCTAGCCTCTCAGGCAACATTGCAAGCGCCTTATCCGAAGCTTACAGTCGGTATCGGCGTTTTGCGGGGATCATGATGACAGACGCCCGACTTGTGAGTTCGATAACGCTCGGCGGCCAGTTCCACCCATGGACATGGCACTCGCCGCAAAACACCGCGATCAGCAGGTTTGCGCGATTTCTGGCTCGCCTGCGTCGTTTCATTGCCGAGGCGAAGCCCAGCAATCACGCCGTCCAGATGGCGGTCGCTCAATCCACTGCCAGCGCGGCGCCATTGAAACGTGTCATCGTCTCGCCTGACGAGAGCATGCGCCGCTTCCAGCAAACGATCATCCCGCATCTCGACGCCGCCTATAACTTTGCGCGTTTCCTGAGCCGCGACGCCGATGCCGCGCAGGATATCGTGCAGGAGGCATATCTGCGCGCCTATCGCGGCTTTGGCGGCTTTCGCGATGGCGATGCCCGCGCCTGGACCTTCACCATCGTCCGCAACTGCTATCACGCCTGGCTGCAGGAGGGGCGGCGCAAGAGCCGCTATGAGCAGCCGATGACGGACGAACGGGATTCGGATGAAGGTTCGCCCTCCCCTGATCCTGCCTCCGAGGAGGATACGCCGGAGGCGGCCTTCGTACGTAAATCGGAAGCGCAACGGGTGCGCGAGGTCATCAACCGGTTGCCTGATGCCATGCGCGAGGTTCTGGTTCTGCGCGAACTCGAGGATCTCTCCTACAAGGAAATCGCCGAGATCATCGACGCACCGATCGGCACCGTC
Source organism: Martinezella sp. CNPSo 3890 (assembly GCF_057784455.1). Classification (NCBI taxonomy): domain Bacteria; kingdom Pseudomonadati; phylum Pseudomonadota; class Alphaproteobacteria; order Hyphomicrobiales; family Rhizobiaceae; genus Martinezella; species Martinezella sp. CNPSo 3890. Next base: position 218,663 of record NZ_JBXSOR010000010.1, read on the forward strand.
ATGTCGCGCCTCGCCCGCGCCCGCCGCGATTTCGGTGAAGTCTGGCATAGCCTCGAAGGACCGGAGGCGGCACGATGAGCGGCGGAGACCATAATGATCACGGCGAGTGGAACGAGCTGCTGCACGGCTTCATCGACGGCGAACTGGACGCGGCCAATGCTGCCCGTTTCGAGGCGCATCTGGCGACCTGCCGGGACTGTGCCGGCGAGATGGAGAATGCCCTGATGGTCAAGCGTCTTTCAGCACGCGAGGGTGTGAAATGGCAGGCGCCTGATATCGTCCATGCCCGCGTGCAGGCGGCACTCACGCTGGAGCAATCCATGATGAGGCGCGCAGCCGCGAGCCACACGGAGAGCCGGTGGCAGCGTGTGTGGCGGCTCGTGCGCGAATGGAGCTTCGTGCCCTCGCTTGCCGTTCTCGCCGCCAGCCTCATGCTGGTTCTGAACGTGCCGCAGCAGAGCCACACGATCGAGGATCAGCTTCTTGCCAGCCATGTGCGCTCGATGCTCGCCGATCACCTCACCGACGTGCTGACCTCGGACCAGCACACCGTCAAACCATGGTTCAACGGCAAGATCGATTTCTCCCCGCCCGTGGTCGATCTGGCGACACAGGGCTTCCCTCTCGTCGGCGGCAGGGTGGATTATCTCGACGGGCGGGTGGTGGCGGCACTGATCTATCGCCGGCATGGCCATGTCATTAACCTCTTCATCTGGCCCGGTGCTGCGAGAGCTAAAACCAATGCCGAGAAGGAGGGCTACAATTTCGTCGAATGGCATGCGGATGGACTGGTCTTCTGGGCTGTCTCCGATGTCGCCGCACCGGACCTCTCCACCTTCCGCGACGATTTTATCCGCGCGACAGCCCCATAACGCAGAAAGCCGGCCGCATCGCTGCAGCCGGCTTTTTTGAATAACTACAAAGGATCAGGCTGAGAGCTTGGCCAGAACTTCGTCCGAAACTTCGAAGTTCGAATAGACGTTCTGAACGTCGTCATCGTCTTCAAGGTTTTCGATGAGCTTCATCAGCGACTGGGCCTTTTCTTCGTCGACCGGCACGTTGTTCTGCGCGCGCCAGATCGCCTTGACGGTTTCGGCTTCACCGAGCGTCGCTTCGAGCGCCTTGGCGACTTCACCGAGGGATTCGAACGCACAGATGATCACATGGCCTTCTTCATCGCTTTCGACGTCATCAGCCCCGGCCTCGATCGCCGCTTCCATGACCTTGTCGGCATCGCCGGCGGAAGGCTTGTAGGTGATTTCGCCGACATGGTCGAAGGAGAAGGAAACCGAACCGGTTTCGCCCAGCGCACCGCCGGCCTTCGTGAAGATCGAGCGGACGTTGGACGCCGTGCGGTTGCGGTTGTCGGTCAGTGCTTCGACGATGATCGCGGTGCCGCCCGGACCGTAGCCCTCGTAACGGATCGCATCGTAATTCTCGGTGTCGGCACCGGAAGCCTTCTTGATGGCACGATCGATGTTGTCCTTCGGCATCGACTGCGCCTTGGCGTTCTGGATCGCCAGACGCAGGCTCGCGTTCATGGCCGGATCGGGCAGACCCGTCTTGGCAGCGACCGTGATTTCGCGCGCCAGCTTCGAGAACATTTTCGAGCGCACCGCGTCCTGACGGCCCTTGCGGTGCATGATGTTTTTAAACTGTGAATGGCCAGCCATGGCACCCCTGTTCACGTCTTTTGTTGGGAATGGCCGCCTTATAAGAGCGAAGCGGCCTTCATTCAAGTGAAAAGCCGGATAATGGGGATGGAGAGCGGTCGCGATCGAGAAGATCTCAAAAGTGATCGCGATGGTCAAAGCCCCTTGAGCACATAGATCAGCGGCTTGTGCGGCAAGCTCTTCACCGAGACCGTGACGCTCGGGGTCGGAGCATAGGCGACGTCGAAGTCGGGACCGAACAGGGCGAGAAACTGATCGACCGGTGGACCCCAGCGATGCATGGGCAGGATCAACGAGGAACGCAGCCTTTTCACCACGCGGCTCATGCTATCGGCCCCCATGGTCAGGCCGCCATCGACCGGCACCATCACCACGTCGAGCCGGCCGATCTCCGCATATTGCTGGTCGGTGAGTTCGAAATGCAGATGCCCGAGATGGCCGATACAGAGACCAGCCACCTCGAAGATGAAGATCGAATTGCCATTGGCTTCGATGCCGCCGCCCCAGGAGCGAATGTCGGTGACGACATTGCGGATCAACGTATCGCCGACGGTCATGCGGATCTTTGCCGGCTCCCCCGGCGTGTCGCTCCAGCCGTGCAGCACGTATTTGATCGCCGGGTCCGGCGTCAGCGTGTAGTGGCTCGGATGCGCCTTGTTCATCGTGACGACCTCAGGCGTATAGGGCGGCGGATAGGCGCCGCTATAATCTGTGGCGATAGAAACGCCGCCCGGCGTTTCGATGAAGAGCGTAGCATGCCCGAGGAAGGTGATCTTCACCTCGCCATCAACGGGATCATTGGCGAGCGTCGGACCGGGAGAAGAAAAGCTGGCGAAAGTCGCTCTCGGAAGAGATTGCGCGATCGCCTGGCATTGGCTGGGTTGCGGACGAGAAGGCTTTTGCTGGGCGTCAGCCGCGCTCCAGTAAAAAATCAGCGCCAGGAAAAACGCGGCAAAGACAGGAAATCGCTGTAACATGCCATCCCCTCAAGCCAGATAGTGACCGAAGGATGCGGCATGACCGGAAATGGGTCCAGCGGCAATCAGACAAGATTGCTCACAATCGCGTCATCATATGGTGATGATGAATTATAGAGCGTGATGCCGAAAAGTGTATGCGGTTTTCGGACGACATCACGCTCTACTTGTTTGATTCTAGAGCGGATTCAGATTTAGGTCGACCTGACCTAAAATCATCCGGCTCTAGTGCGGCGATCAGCGCCAGAAGTCCGGAATGGTCTCCGCAAGCCTTGGGCCAAGCCGGAGCGGTGCGATCTTTTCCGCCAGTCCAGTTGCGTCGGAGATCTCGACGCCGACGCCGCAGATGGTGGCAGGCCCCGAAGCCGCCTCGAAACGTCCCTTCGGCATCTTCGAGATGAAGCGGTTGAGCGGCTCTTCCTTCTCCATGCCGAGCGATGAATCGTAATCGCCGCACATGCCGGCATCCGACATATAGGCGGTGCCGCCGTTCAGGATCTGCGCGTCCGCAGTCGGCACATGCGTATGTGTGCCGACGACGAAGCTCGCACGGCCATCGACGAAGTGGCCGAAACACTGCTTTTCGCTCGTCGCCTCCGCATGGAAATCGAAGACGATGGCATCGGCCTGTTCCTTCAGCGGACAGGCATCGAGGATGGCTTCTGCCGACTTGAAGGGATCGTCCAGCTCCGGATGCATGAAGACGCGCCCCATGATGTTGGCAACAAGCACGCGGGCGCCATTACGGGCATAATAGAGGCCGGAACCGCGGCCGGGCGTGCCGGCCGGATAGTTGGCGGGGCGCAGGAACTGGTCGTGGCGCTCGCAGAAAACGACAGCTTCCTTCTGGTCCCAGACATGGTTGCCGGTCGTTACGACATCGGCGCCGGCATTGATCGTTTCCAGGAAGATATCCTCGGTGATACCGAAGCCGCCGGCGGCGTTTTCGCCATTGACGATGACGAAATCGAGCTTCAGGTCGGATACGAGGCCCGGCAGGCGTTCCCACACCGCGGTCCGTCCCGTCTTGCCGACCATATCTCCCAGAAAAAGCAGCCGCATTCGCTATCCAATCACTTCCGAAACGAAATTGAGCCCGCTCTCGGTCAAAATCGCGTCAAGACGGACGTCATGCGGCTCAGCCGGCACTGATGACACTTCTTGGCAATCGAATGCAATGCCGATCAGCCGCGGATTCAGGCCTTTTTGATGCAAACGCTCGATTGCGCGGTCGTAGTGACCCGCTCCGTAGCCGATACGATGACCGGTCCTGTCGAAAGCGGAAAGCGGCACCAGCATGACATCGGGGTCCAGCTCAGCCGCTTCAGGCCCCGGTCCAAAAGTTCCGAATCCGACCGGAACCAAGGGCGCGCCTGCAACAAGCTCGCGAAAGACGATGGTGTTGCGATCAAGAATAACAGGCACACAAAGCCGCGCGCCGCGCTCGCGCAACCGCGCCATCAACGGCCTTATATCCACTTCGGAGCGTATCGGCAGGAAACCGGAGATGATCTCCGCCGGCCCGACATCGATTGCCTGGCCACCATGCGTCGCCATCGCGAGGGCCTTTTCGATGCGATCTTCCGCTGGAATAGCATCTCGCGCCGCCAGGCGCTCGCTGCGATATTGGGCTTTCAGCTCTTTGAGGCTCATCGGATCTTCGCAAATATCTATGATATCACGAAAACATAATGAGCCGACCGCCCGTTGCAAAGCGCGAAAGCGACATCCAGCCGTCGCAGAAGGAAGTCTGCTCTTTCAATCCTTGCGGATGATCGACAATTTTCCGTCGCCATCCACATGCGCGCGGACATTTTCGTAATTTCGCAGCATCGTGTGACCGGTTTCGATCGGGTGCGAATGCGTCGCCGTGATGACCACCACATCGGCACCGGCCGCTTCGCCAGCCTTGACACCGGCCAAGACGTCTTCAAACACCAGGCATTCCGAAGGGCTGAGGCCAAGGCGCTGGGCGCCAAGAATATAGCCCTGCGGATCAGGCTTGCCGACCTTCACGTCTTCGGCGGTGACCATGAAGCGCGGAACCGGGATCCCGGCGGCGTCCAGCCGCGCCAGCGCCAGCCGGTAGGGCGACGAGGTGACGATCGCCCAACGCTCCGGCGGCAGCGATGCAAGGAAATCGACGGCGCCCGGTAGCGCGACGACACCCTCGACATCGGCAATCTCGGCTTCGGTGATCTTCAGCGCTTCCGCGACTGGATCGACACCAGGCAGGTTCAGCTGGCCGATCGTATCGACCCCGCGCTTGCCATGCATCGTCGGCATGAACTTCTCGACATCAAGACCCTGAGCGCGAGCCCAGTTGCCCCAGACGCGCTCGGCGGCAGCAATCGAATTGATGATCGTGCCGTCCATGTCGAACAGGAAGCCGGAAAAGGTCTTGGTGAAGGCAGAATTCGTTGCGGCGGACAAGGGCGGACCTTTCTGGATGAGACGGTGAGCACCTGCGGCAAACGCGACGCTCATGATATGCCCTTCTCGACTAACGGCAGCCGTCGAAAGAAGCAAATAAATGCTGCGCAGGACGCTCGAGAAAGTCGGCTGGAGACGGTGGGGAAAGATGAGAAAGGGCGCGCGGCAATGATACATGCCGCGCGCCGCTTGCAATTACTCGCCGAGGCGGCTCTTCAGTCCATTGATGATGTGGTTCGCCAGCGCCTCATAGTCGTCGTCGAAATGGTGACCGCCATCCATGGCGATGACTTCCGCGCCAGTGCCCTTCAGCAGCGGGCAGGCAACATCTTCGTCGTCATCCTTACCATAGACGCATTGCACCATTTTCGGATTGATCGACTTGAGGTCGTTGACGGGATTGCCGCCCTTACCCTCGCTCGAAGCACCAAGCCAGCCCATGACCGAGATCACGTAGTCGACCTTCTGCGACAGGGACAGCAGCGACATCTGTACGATCTTGTCTTTTTCAGACTGTGGCAGGCGATTGTAGCTCGCCGGCAGCACATCGGCGCCAAAGGAATAGCCGACCAGCACCACATGCTTGACCTTGAAGCGCTTGGTGTAGAAATCGATGATCCGGCCGAGGTCGTTCGCAGTCTGCTGCGGGTCCTTCTCGGTCCAGAAATAATGCAGGGTATCGACGCCTACGACCGGAATGCCCTGGTCCTGCAGATAGCTGCCCACTTCCTTGTCGATGTCGCGCCAGCCGCCATCGCCCGAATAGACGATTGCAAGCGTGTCTTCGGTCGGCGTCGTTTCCATGATGTCGACGGGCAGCCCAAGCGGCGACTTGGAGCTGTCGATCGTCTTCATCAGATCGGCGAGCGATGCCTCAAGCGTCGTATAGGTATCGGCATTATCCGAATTCGTGGTTTGGACTTCGGGATGGTCCTTCTGGATCTCCTCGACGTGGTCGCGTCCGTCCTTCGGCGCATTGGCCGTGAACGTCACGAGGATCGGGTTCGGCAAGGCGCCTTCCTGCAGGCCGAAGGACACCATGTCGCCATCGGTTTTCTTCTCGGCCGGCGTGCAAAGCTCCTGCTTCAGCGCGATGCCCGCGGTCGGATCGACGGCCAGCGTACCGGCAACTGTCGCATCGGGGGTCTGCGCGGCAATCGTCAGCGCCATGGCACCACCGGCGCCGACACCGGCGATGATAGGCAGCTGGTAGGTGCTGTCGGCAAAGGACCGCTGCACCTGCTGGCTGAGCGACTCCAAATCCGAGACGATATAGATACAGCCGTCATTCTGGCTGACATCGTATTTGTTGAGCGAAGCCAGGAAGGACGGATAGTCGATACCGATCACAAGCGAACCGTTGGCGACCAGCTTGTCGGCAACCGCTTTTTCCTTGTCGCCCCAGCCGGCGAGATCGGAAATCAGCACGACTTCATTCGAAACCTTGCCCTGCGGGCGCATGATGTGCGGAGCCGGGATCATGCCCAGATCGTATTTGGCATCGTCGGCTTCCGCGCGTGCCGGACCCGACACCAGCAGGCCCATCGACACCATGCATGCGAAAGCCAATGACATTGCGTATTTCAAGATCATTTCCTCACGACCCCCTTAAGTCCGCCCCCGATGAGGAATGTGGCATCCATCAACGCGATTATTGGACTTACACCTCCCGAAACAGCCAGATAGCGCGGCTGCCATTCGGGATGGAACTTGGATTTGAAGGCACGAAGCCCTTTGAAATTATAAAACCGCTCGCCATGTTCGAAGACAGTCCCCCCGACCCTATCCCAAACCGGCGCCGATTCCCGTCTCGACATGCCCGATAGCGGTGCCATGCCGAGATTGAAACGCTGAAAGCCCTGGCCCTTGAGGTATTCGAGGATCTGCACGAACAGAAAATCCATCGAACCCTTCGGGGCATCGGGCGAGAAACGCATCAGGTCGACGGATCCCTCCTCCTTGGTTTCCGTCATCAGGATATTCGCAAAAGCGACGATATTACCATCCTTTTTCAACACGCCGATCGGCTGCGAGCACACGTAGTCCGGATCGAACGCGCCAAGCGAGAAGCTCTTTTCCTTGGCATTGTGATCGGCAAGCCATGTGTCGGACACATGGGCAAGCTGATCCATGACTTCAGGTATATCTTGAGGTTCGATAACGGCAAATTCTAGTCCGTCGCGAACCGCGCGACTCGCCGTCTGTCTGAGGTTCGCCCATTTGCCGCCCTTGAGCTCGAAATTGGCAAGATTGACCACGGCCAATTCACCGAGCTTGTAGGCACGCAGGCCCGCATCGGCGCAATAGGACAGAAGTGCGGGCGAGATCTGGTAGAACACCGAGCGGCAACCTGCCGCGCGTGCGGCCTCCACGAAACGCCAGATCAGATCGGGCAACGCCTGACGTGGGCCGACCGGATCGAACAACGCGATCCACGAACGGCCCTGCTTGCCGTACATGATGAAGGCATCGCCCTTTTCCGAGAACATGATGTTCTTGTCGCCCATGCGCACCAGATTGGCATCGGCCACGCCTTGCTTACGGACGATTTCGACGGCCCGCGTTACCGCATCGTCCGTAACGGGCTCCAGGCGCTTCGTCGCCGGGCGCAGAAGGCTGAAGATCGCGATCGCCGAGGACAGGATGGAAATACCGAGGGCTGCGCGAAGTCCGCGCGGCGCCTCGTCCGCGAATTCGAATTGCCACCAAAGCTGATTGCTGTATCCGACATCGCGATAGACGAAGAACAGCACCACGATCGCGCCGATGCAGATGACGGCAATGGCCGTCAGCCATCCGGCCGTCAGCGTCTGGTTGAGCAGCGAGGCCGGCCGCTTGAACAGGCGGCGGCTGACGACGAGGCTGAAGACGAAGAAGGCCAGCAATCCCGCTTCGACGATGGCGATGGCCTTCAGCAGCGACAGGAACAGAGCCAGCAGCGCCGAAAAGCTCGACACCCACCAGGCGCCGTCCAGGCGCTGGCTGAGACCGCGCGCGGCCACGATGATCGTCAGCCCGAGAAGACTCGAGAGGAAATGCGCGCTCTCGACCAGCGAGAGCGGCAGATAGTCGGATAGCACGATCAGGTTCTGATCCGGCGTCGGCGTGACGCTCGAGAAGACCAGCATCATGCCGAGCAACAGCGCGAAGGCCGACAAGAGCTGCGGCATGACGCGCGCGCCGATGCGGCGCATGCTGGAAGCCACCGGATGATCGACGAAACGACGCAGCTCCGCCACCGAGATCGCGGCGATCGCGATAACGAGCGGGATGACGTTGTAAATGACGCGATAAAGAACCAGCGAGCTCAAAACGGCGTCTTCATTCACGGAACTGCCGAGCCAGGCGATGATGATCGTCTCGAACACACCGAAGCCGGCCGGAACGTGGCTGAGCACGCCGAGGCCGACAGCGATGGCATAGATGGCGAAGAAGCCGGGCCATCCGATAGAGGTTTCCGGCAGCAGCACATAGAGCACGGAGGCCGAGGCCGCGATATCGAATGCGGTGACTAGAAACTGCCGCGACCAAGTGCGCGAATCCGGCAGCCGAACTTCGACCGGCCCGATGCGCACCTCGCGGCCGTTGCGGCCGGCATAGATCACGAAGGCGAGCGCCGCGAGAATGGCGATGGCGATCAGCCGCAGCCACAAGCCATCGACGCTGATCAGCGGACCGATCTCGTCGGCGATGACCAGAAGCGCGATAGCACCGACGGCAGCCAGGCCAAGACCGAAGGCGAGCGTGACGAAAGCAATGACGCGGGTAATGTCGTCGGGCGACAGCCCGAGCCGGGTATAGGCACGGTAACGGATCGCGCCGGCGCTGAGCGCGCCGAAACCAGCCGTGTTGCCGACCGCATAGGCGCTGAAGGAGGTCAGCGCCACATGCGGAAACGGCAGCCGCTTGCCGATATACTCGAGCGCATTCTGGTCGTAGAAGATCAGGGAGGCGAAGCTCAGACCGGTAAACAGCAGCGCCAGCAGCACCGAGGAGATCTTCGTCGTCGTCAGGGCGTGGACGACGTCGTCATAGCGCACCTCGGTCGTCAGGTCGTAGATCGCATAGGCGGCGATGCAGAAGACGGCCACAGTGAGGAGAGCGACGATCAGCGCCCGGTAGCGGTTCAACAGACCGACGATACCGCCACGTTCTTCCAATTCCTCATCGGCATTTTCCAGATCGATTGGGCTCGACATGCTCTACCTGTTTTTAATGATCTTCGCCGGTTCCGACTGTTCGGATATTCAGTAATATCGACGACGCGTCTTCGAATTGCCGTATACACTTCTTTCGACAAGCCCGTTGTGACGCGCGCTCCCATCCTTCTGAATTTAGGCAATTTTGGCGCAGGCCCCGTCCCTGCTGCAATGAATCTGTTATTATTTAAAGGATTTTGTCATTCACTCGGCTTTTGAGCTTATCCACACACAAAAGTGATCTTCCCATCACGTCCTGAGCGCCCTCGCCGTCGCCGCTGCCCTTTTTCCGATTATCCGAAGCCTACTACAACGTGAGATGGATATCCATCGCATGCCGTCAACCGTACTTCCGAGTGGCTGAATCCGGAAACAGATAGGCCCGGCGCCAAAATCGGCACCGGGCCACTGACTGATAGCCGGGAACGGGATCGGGACGGCGGTGACCGTCGATAAGGATTTGCCGGAATTCAGCGATCGGGCGCTTCCGCCGGTTCGCCGCGCATCTCGCTGAGGAAGAACCCCTCGCGCAGATTGATGCCGTATTCGACGAAGGCCTTCATGCAGCAGAGCATCTGCGTCCAGCCCTCGCAGTTCAGATAGGTGCCGCGGCGGCCGGCCTCGTCCTCCCGCCAGCCCGATTCCTCGATGACGACAAGCGTGCCGCCATCGTCAAGCGCGGCGAAGGTCATCTCCACCTTGGTTCTGTAACGGACGCCGTCCTCGCCGGTGCCGCCTTCCCAGTGCAGGACGATGCGCTTGTTGGCCTCCACTTCATTGACCTCAACGGGGGCGTTCTTCCACCAGATAACGGTCGTGCCCGCCACCAGGGGTGCGCTGGCCCCGCCGACGGTAGTGAAATAGCTCGAAAGCTTCTTCGGGTTGACGACAGCATCGAAGACTTCATCCACCTTGCGGCCGATCCGTCCTGAAATCCGAACATTCAATGTCATGGCATCTCCTCCACTGTTTGTCTGTCGTTATCGCTCCATTGCGAATGGCTCTATTACGTTATAAAAATATAACATGTCAAACGAATCGGATAGCGACCCCATTTTCAAGGCCCTTGCGCATCGTCGCCGGCGCGAAATCCTGGACATGCTCAAGGATGCGCCACGCACGACAGGCATGCTCTGCGAGGCTTTCACGGATATGGACCGCTGCACCGTGATGCAGCACCTGAAAGTGCTTGAGGATGCAGACCTCGTGATTGCCAGGAAAGAAGGACGCGAGCGCTGGAACCATCTGAACAGCTTGCCGATCAAGCAAATCCATGATCGCTGGATCAGCGCTTATGCCGGCCATGCCCTCTCCATTCTCCATCAGCTGAAGAACGATCTGGAAGGCTAAGAGAAATGGTTGGGTTCGGAGGAAGCTGGATTTAGGCTGCGCCGGCGCGGCCCAACAGTCGTTTCAGCTTGTCGCTCGTCCCGTCCTCTTCGAGCGGTGTATAAACCACCAGCTTCATGTCGGCACGGTCCATGACGGCAAGCGCGGTATATTCGAATGTCATCAAGCCGCCCTCCGGATGGCGCAGCCGCTTGTGACCTGTCAGCGGCCGCAACACATCCTGTCTCGGCCACCACGCACGAAATTCGGGGCTTGCATGCGTCAAGGTGGCGATCAGCCGTTCGAAATCGGGATCGCCGGCATAACGGGCACTGTCGGCGCGAAACATCGCCAGCGAATTCGCCGCCACGATCTCCCAATCGACAAGGAGCTGCCGATGCGCAGGATCGGTGAACACCCGATGGACGCTGTTGCGCGCATCCCCCTGCAACAAGGCATAATCGCCGAAAAGCGCGACGGCTGCCGCATTCCAGGCGAGCACGTCCCAACGCCTGCCGAGAACATAGGCCGGTTGGCCGGCAAGGCTCGCAAGCATGCGCACCAGCGCGGCCGGTACCTCCTCAGGCCCGCGCGACGGAACATCAACAGACGGCCGATCGCTGAGGGTGAAGAGATGCCGCCGCTCGACCGGATCGAGTCGCAGCGCATCGGCCAGCGCCGATAGAACCTCTGCAGAAGGGCGAACGTCCCGGCCCTGTTCCAGCCATGTGTACCAGGTGGTGCCGACACCGGCCAAAAGCGCCACTTCTTCGCGCCTGAGCCCCGGCGTGCGCCGCCGGAACCCTTCCGGAAGTCCAACGCCGGCGGGCGTCAGCTTTTCCCGACGCGAGCGCAGAAAGGCGCCGAACTCGCGACGCCTGGCTTCGAGGATGGTCTGGCTCTGATTGACGGTCATGCCCCATCATAGCAGGATCAATACTAGGATAAAGTCAGAACTGTTTGCCGCGTCCGCAAGCTGCCACATATCATCATGCAGACAACGAGAAGGCGGTTGCTATGGATATGAGCGGCAAGACGGTCCTGATTACAGGCTCGACGGATGGTGTCGGGCGCCGAGTTGCGGAACGACTGGCAGCGGCAGGCGCGACGGTGATCGTTCACGGCCGCGACGGGACCCGCGCGGAAGAATTGGTCTCCCGCATCCGGGATAAGGGCGGCAAAGCGGCCTATTATCTCGCCGACCTTTCCTCGCTGGAAGAGGTTCGCATCCTCGCCGACGCCATCGAGCGCGACATCGATCGCCTCGATGTTCTGATCAACAATGCCGGCATCGGTACCAGCGGCGGCGGCGGCGGACGCCAGGTAAGCCAAGACGGATACGAGCTGCGCTTCGCGGTGAATTATCTCGCGGGCTTCTTGCTGACGCACCGGCTCCTGCCTCTGTTGAAGGCAAGTGCTCCCGCCCGCATCGTCAATGTATCCTCTGTTGGCCAGCAGGCGATCGACTTCTCCGATGTCATGCTGACGCGCGGCTATAGCGGAGTGCGCGCCTATTGCCAGAGCAAGCTGGCGCAGATCATGTTCACCTTCGATCTCGCCGAGGAGCTTGCCGGCTCCGGCATCACCGCCAACTGCCTGCACCCCGCGACCTATATGGACACGACCATGGTGCGCCAGGCAGGCGTTTCACCGATAAGCTCCGTCGAGCAAGGGGCGGATGCCATCCTCAATCTGGCCGCGGGCGGCGCCCTGGAGGGACAGTCCGGCCTCTATTACGACGGACTGCGCCCATCCCGCGCCTCTGCTCAAGCCTATGACGCAACGGCGCGACAGCGCCTGCGAACACTCAGCCAAAGCCTTTCCGGCCTCGCCTGAACCACACACTCCCACCACTCTCTGTCCTCGAAAGGAGACACGCATGTCGTCTCAACACGTCGCTATTATCGGCGGCTCCTCCGGCATCGGTCTTGCGACCGCCGCCCATCTTCTCGAAAAAGGCTATCGTGTCACCATCACGGGTCGCGATGCCGCCAAACTTCAGGCAGCCGGGCAAAGCCTCAACGGCGATATTGCCACCGTGACCATGGATGCTGCCGACTTTGCCGGCCTCGCCGAGGCCTTCCAGGCAATCGGACCGGTCGATCATCTCGTCCTGGCATTGGGTGGCGGCAATGGCGCCGGTCCCTTTGCCACCGTCGATCTCGCCGATCTAAGGAAGGGCTTCGAGCAGAAGACCATGGCGCATTTCGCCTGTGCTCAGGCTTGCCTTCCGCATCTTTCGAAACAAGGCAGCATCACCTTCGTCTCCGCCGTATCGGCACAGGCCGCCATGCCCGGAACCGCAGGACTTGGAGCCATCAATGCCGCCATAGCCGCCCTCGCGCCGATCCTCGCCGTCGAGCTCAAGCCGGTCCGGGTAAATTGCGTGTCGCCCGGCGTCGTCGATACTCCTTGGTGGGATTTCACCGCGGGGCAGAGGGAGCAGACCTTCGCCGGATTTGCAGCCCGCACGCCCGTTGGCCGTGTCGGCCGCCCTGAGGAGATCGCCGAAGCCATCGCCTTCCTGATCGGTAACGGCTTCACCAGCGGCCATACGCTGATCTGCGACGGCGGCATCCGTTTCGGCCAATAATCGCCCCGCGCCATTGCCGGTATCACCGGGCAATGGCGCCCTCAGTCGCTACGAACGCCGGCCTGAAGCTGCGTGAGGATCTCGATCAGCCGCGGTGCCATCTCACGGATTTCGGCCAGATGGATCGAGCTCAATGTTTGCAGAACCTCTTCGGACTTTTCCGTCAGCTGTAGCGTCTGCCGGCGCTTGTCCGTTGGATCTGGATGGCGGGTGACATAGCCGCCGTCGATCAGGCGCCCCACAAGTTCCGTCGCCGTATGCGGTGCGATCAGCAGCTTTTCCGCGAGCATGCCGATCGTCATCGCCTCGGCCGTTCCATTGCCTTTGATCGCCAGCAACGCCTGATGCTGTTGCGGCGGGAGGCCTGCCTCCTGCGCGGCCGACGTGCTAAAATCCATGAACTTGCGCAGGGTGTAGCGCAGCGTCGCCAGCGCCTCATAGTCAGCCTGCGAAAGAGCTTCATCCACACGTCGCACCATCAAATCGTCCTCATTGCCGCTGTTCGCGGTCCTAAAGCATGTCGCGCAAAATCTTCAGCGGTTTTGCGGCAACCGCATGCTCCGGATCAAGGACCAAAAGCGCCGAAAACGAATCTTGCAGATCGCAATGCGCTTGAGTTGATTTATATCGCATTACGATATATTTGCCATCTCGAAGCGGGGAGCGGCTGAAGGACAGCCCGCACGCTTGGAGCATTCCAGGAAAAGTGCGCAGCGGTTTTCCGTTCGGGATGCGTAAGAACAGGAAGATGGAGTGCTTCCGCTTTTCAAAGAAAAGCGGAAATGCTCTGGCGCAGAAGGCCTCCCATGCAGGACACGTCAATCCAACCAAGTCACAATCACGATTTCTCCGGCGGGGCCTCCCGCAAGGACAATGGCGATTTCACTACGGACAAGCGCGTCCTGGTTCTGATCGCCATGGCGCTCGTCGTCGGCACCGGCGGCGCCTTCGCCGCCTGGGTACTCATCAATCTCATCGCGCTCGTCAGCAACGCCGTCTGGCTGTTCAAGATCAGCACCGAGCCGCTCTCCTTCGCCACTGTGGCACGCTCGCCATGGATGGTGGCCGCTCCCATTCTTGGCGGCATCGTCATCGGCCTGATGGCACGCTTCGGCTCGGAAAAGATTCGCGGCCACGGCATTCCCGAAGCCATCGAGGCGATCCTGATCGGCGGCAGCCGCATGTCGCCGAAGGTGGCGGTGCTGAAGCCCCTCTCATCGGCGATCTCGATCGGTTCCGGCGGGCCGTTCGGCGCGGAAGGTCCGATCATCATGACCGGCGGCGCCATCGGCTCGCTCTTCGCGCAGCTCTTCCATCTGAGCGCCGCCGAGAGAAAGACCCTGCTTGTCGCCGGCGCCGCGGCGGGCATGACCGCGGTCTTCGGCACACCGATCGCGGCCGTCATGCTTGCCGTCGAACTGCTGCTCTTCGAATGGAAGCCGCGCAGCTTCATTCCGGTCGCGGTCGCGGCCTGCGTTTCGGTCGTCTGGCGGCCGCTGCTGATGGGCAACGGCGCACTCTTCCCCGCGCATTTCGAGATGTCGCTCTCCTGGTGGGGCATTCTGCTCGCCGCCGGCCTCGGCATCATCTCCGGCCTACAATCCGGTCTGCTGACGACTTTGCTCTATAAGATCGAAGATGCCTTCGAGAAGCTGCCGATCCACTGGATGTGGTGGCCGGCGCTCGGCGGCCTCGTCGTCGGGCTCGGAGGCCTGATCGAACCGCGTGCGCTGGGCGTCGGTTACGACATCATCGCCGATCTCTTGCATAGCCATATCACCGTTGCTGCGGTGCTCGCGATCCTGCTGGTCAAGGCGGGCATCTGGCTCGTGGCGCTGTCCTCCGGCACCTCGGGCGGCGTCTTGGCGCCGCTGCTCATTCTCGGCGGCGCTCTCGGCTGGCTCCTCGGCCTCGCCCTGCCAGGCGATCCCGGCTTCTGGGCAATGCTCGGCATGGCAGCGATGATGGGCGGCACCATGCGTGCTCCGCTGACGGGCACCTTCTTCGCCGTCGAGCTGACGGGAGACACGAGTGCGCTGGTGCCGCTGCTGGCGGCAACGGTCACGGCCTATGCCGTTACCGTTCTTCTGTTGAAACGATCGATTCTGACGGAAAAGATCGCAAGGCGTGGCCAGCACATTACCCGCGAATACGGCATCGACCCGTTCGAGCTGACCCGTGCCCGCGACATCATGATCGCCGAGGTGGACACATTGCCAGCCTCCATGCGCCTGTTGGAAGCGCTGGCGCAGATGACGGAGCGGCCGGATGCGCATCGCTTCTATCCCGTCGTCGGAGAGAATAACCGCCTCGTCGGCATGATCTCGCGCGCCGATGCCTTGCGCTGGCAGAGCGAACCGGACCTCATGGATCAATCGCTCTATGACGTGATCTCGGATACGTCTCTTCCGGTTGCCCATCTCGAAGATACGGTGGGGCGCGTCGCCGATATCATGATCCATGCCGATACGGGACGTGTTCCGGTCGTCGAGCCGCAGACCGGCCGCCTCGTCGGCCTTATCGCCCGCAAAGATCTGCTGCGGCTGCGCAGTGCGACCAATCGCGCCGAACTCGAGCGCGGCGCTTACCTGCGATCCAAAGGTTAAGGGGAGGAGGAGTGGCGTCAGCGCGGCGGAAGAACTGCGCGGCGCCTTCCTTGGCCATCTGCCAGAGAATTGGCACCCAGCTAGGAAGATTTAAGAGCGATCCACGACGACCGATGGATGTTTACGATCCTGGGCGCCTACAAACGTAGGTGGGCACCGTGTGTCCAGGCCCACGGGCCTGGTCAGGGACAGCTCCCTTTGGATCGAGTATGGCCCCAGGGATTGTGGTTCCTGTCGGGAAGCGCAGACCGCCTGAACTATATAAAGAGCTTTGAAGCTTTCTACCAGAGGGCTGCGACGGGCAGCCCCAGAAATAACTCAAGCCTGCTCGACGCCCGGCCGCTCTAAAAGCTTCTCGGTGATGCCGTGAATGCGCGTCGTCACCTCGTCGATGACGCTAGCCAGCGTCTCCTCGGCCCGCGCATTGGCTGCCACTGTCGTATCCCGGGTGCTGGTCAAGGTTTCCAGCTCAGCCTCCAGCGAAGACACGCGCCGGGTCAATTCGCTCACCTCATCCATGATCATGATGCCCGCCATGACGGTCACCCGGAGATCGCCGATCTCACCGAACTGGCTCTTCAAATGCATGACATAACGGTCGAAGCGATTGGCGAGATCCGTCAGATGGTCTTCCTGGCCCTCTTCGCAGGCCATCCGGTAGGCTTTGCCGTCGATCGTTACCGTTACTTGTGCCATTCGACTTTCCGATCACTGCCGCACTGCGACGGCTGCCTCCCGAGGGATCAGCGGTCCAGCACGGCTCTTATGGTTTCCATCGCCGTCACGAGCCGGCGCGACACTTCGCGATTGACCTCTTCCAGCCGGTTCGCGCGGAACTCGGCCTGGTCCAGTTCCTGGGCAAGGCGGGATCGATCGGCGTGAACCCTACGGACCTCGCCTTCTATATCGCTCTGCGCCCGTTCCCGCTCGAACCGTCCGTCGACGGCGCTCTCCAAAGTCGAAAGCGCCTGGCGCAATTGGGCGAGCGCCGCGTCCACCGTTTTGCCTGAAGGTGTCATACCCTTCGCATCTCCGCGCAAGGCCCGAATCAAAACATCCGGCCACTTGTCTGATTTCGCAACAATATTCAACTCGGCAACAGCACGTCAATAAAGGCTGTCATGTGGCAGCCCCCCTATTCTGTGGATGAATGCCGCCTTTGCCGCTTACACAGGCCTTGTCGCATGATTGTCGTCTTTTGTAAAAGTGAACGGGCAAATGTCAAAAAATTGCCCCGAGAGGCTCGTATTGAGCCCTCGATTTATTGACTTGCTCGCCCCAACTGCTATGTCTCGACCGCCTGAGGCGACGTTGAAAATGGCGTTCGGAAGAGCGTCTCCCCTTCACCCGCCTTTCAACCGATGGCCCTCCCTCCCAAGCGTGTGGCCATCCCCCGAACCCGGAACACTGCGGAAAAACCCATGAACTCTCGCGAACAACACGACCGGATGGCGAATGCGATCCGTTTCCTTGCCATGGATGCTGTCGAGAAGGCCAATTCCGGTCACCCCGGTTTGCCGATGGGGATGGCTGATGTTGCCACCGTTCTCTTTAGCAAATATCTGCGCTTCGATCCGAAGAACCCGCTGTGGCCGGACCGCGACCGCTTCGTCCTGTCGGCTGGCCACGGCTCGATGCTGCTTTATTCGGTCCTCTATCTGACCGGTTATCCCGACATGACGGTCGAAGAGCTCCAGCGCTTCCGCCAGCTCGGATCCAAGACCGCCGGCCATCCGGAATATGGTCACGCCACGGGCATCGAAACCACCACCGGCCCGCTCGGCCAGGGTATTGCCAATGCCGTCGGCATGGCGATTGCCGAACGCAAGTTGCGCGAGGAGTTCGGCGCCGAGCTTCAGGATCACTACACCTATGCCATGTGCGGCGACGGCTGCCTGATGGAAGGTATCAGCCATGAAGCGATCGCGCTGGCCGGCCACCTGAAGCTCAACAAGCTGATCCTGTTCTGGGACAACAACTCCATCACCATCGACGGTGCCGTTTCGCTTTCGGACTCGACCGATCAGGTCGCTCGCTTCAAGGCTGTTCACTGGAACACGATCGAAATCGACGGTCACGACCAGGCCGCCATCGCTGCCGCCATCGAAGCCGCCCACAAGTCCGACCGCCCGACGCTGATCGCCTGCAAGACGATCATCGGCTTCGGCGCTCCGAACAAGCAGGGCACCCATAAAGTCCACGGCTCGCCGCTCGGCGCCGAGGAAATCGCCGCGACCCGCGTTGCTCTCAACTGGCCCTACGAGCCCTTCGTCATTCCGAACGACATCCTCGGTGAATGGCGCGCTGCCGGCGAACGCTCCGTCGGCGTCCGCGAAGCATGGGAAGGCCGTCTTGCAGCCGCCGACCCGGCCAAGAAGGCCGAGTTCACCCGCCGCTTCGATCATAAGCTGCCTGCGGGCTTCGACGCCGCCATCAGCGACTACAAGAAAAAGCTCGCGGAAACCAAGCCGACGGTCGCAACTCGCAAGGCTTCGGAAGACGCGCTCGAAGTCATCAACGGCTTCATTCCGGAAACGCTCGGCGGCTCCGCCGACCTGACGCCGTCGAACAACACCAAGACCAGCCAGATGAAGTCGATCACCCCGACCGATTTCTCCGGCCGTTACATGCATTGGGGTATCCGCGAACACGGCATGGCTGCTGCCATGAACGGCATCGCGCTCCACGGCGGTCTCATCCCCTATAGCGGCGGCTTCCTGATCTTCTCGGATTATTGCCGCCCGCCGCTCCGCCTCGCCGCCCTGATGGGCATTCGCGCCATCCATGTCCTGACGCATGATTCCATCGGCGTCGGCGAAGATGGCCCGACCCACCAGCCGGTCGAGCAGGTCGCCAGCCTGCGCGCCATCCCGAACTTCCAGCTCTTCCGCCCGGCAGACGCAACGGAAACGGCCGAATGCTGGCAGATCGCCATCAAGACGACCAACCGCCCGTCCGGCCTTGCCCTGACCCGTCAGAACCTGCTGGCCGCTCGTACGGAATATAGCGAGAAGAACCTCTGCGAACTCGGCGCCTACACGCTGGCCGGCAATGCCGACGCCAAGGTCACGATCTTCGCTTCGGGCTCCGAAGTTGAACTCGCCGTTGCTGCCCGCGCCGTCCTGGAAGGCAAGGGCGTCTCCACGCGCGTCGTTTCCGTTCCCTGCACCGAACTCTTCTTCGAGCAGCCGGACGCCTACCGCAAGGAAGTCATCGGCAACTCGCCGGTCAAGGTTGCCGTCGAAGCCGGCGTTCGCGAAGGCTGGGATGCCTTCATCGGACCGGAAGGCGCGTTCATTGGCATGAAGAGCTTCGGCGCTTCCGCTCCCTACAAGGACGTCTACAAGCATTTCGGCATCACGACGGAGGCCGTTGTCGCCGCCGCTGAGGCAAAGCTTTCCTGAGGGCGCTGACAAGCGCTCTCAAATCCAATAGATAAACACCCTGAGTGAACGGGAGTGACATTCAATGACTGTAAAAGTTGCTATCAACGGCTTTGGCCGTATCGGCCGTAACGTTCTGCGCGCAATCGTCGAATCCGGCCGCACCGACATCGAGATCGTTGCCATCAACGACCTTGGGCCGGTCGAGACCAACGCCCACCTGCTGCGTTACGATTCCATCCATGGCAAGTTCCCCGCCGAAGTGAAGGTCGAAGGCGACACGATCATCGTTGGCGGCGGCAAGCCGATCAAGGTCACGGCGATCAAGGACCCGACAACCCTGCCGCACCGCGATCTCGGCGTCGATATCGCCATGGAATGCACGGGCATCTTCACGGCTCGCGACAAGGCCGCCGCTCACCTGACGGCCGGCGCCAAGCGCGTCATCGTTTCGGCTCCTGCCGACGGCGCCGATCTGACCGTCGTTTTCGGCGTCAACCATGACCAGCTCACCAAGGAGCATCTGGTCATCTCCAATGCATCCTGCACCACGAACTGCCTGGTTCCGGTCGTTAAGGTTCTCGATGACGCCGTTGGCATCGACCATGGTTTCATGACGACCATTCACTCCTACACCGGCGACCAGCCGACGCTCGACACCATGCACAAGGACCTGTACCGCGCCCGCGCCGCAGCCCTGTCCATGATCCCGACGTCGACGGGCGCCGCAAAAGCTGTCGGTCTCGTTCTGCCGCACCTCAAGGGCAAGCTCGACGGCACGTCGATCCGCGTTCCCACGCCGAACGTCTCGGTCGTCGACTTCAAGTTCGTGGCCAAGAAGGCAACGTCGGTCGGCGAAATCAACGAAGCCATCAAGGCTGCATCGAACGGCAAGCTGAAGGGCATCCTCGGCTATACCGACGAGCCGCTGGTTTCCCGCGACTTCAACCATGACAGCCACTCGTCGATCTTCGCGACCGACCAGACCAAGGTCATGGAAGGCAACTTCGTGCGCGTCCTGTCGTGGTACGACAACGAATGGGGCTTCTCGAGCCGCATGTCGGACACGGCAGTCGCCTTCGCCAAGACGATCTGATCGCGGTTCAACCCTGATTGACATTAATGCCGGCGTCGCGACTATCCGCGCCGTCGGCATTATTATTGGCGGACGAGAACGGGCTGGTGATCGACTACCCGATCTATTTCAGGCGTGTGGATGTTTGAGCTTCGCCCATGCTGACGGCTCCTACCCATTTATCCCTTGCATGAAATCATGCGCGCTTGTGCATGGATCCTCGGGTCAAGCCCGAGGATGACGGTGTTGCGGGGTAGGCCGCGGGCAAACGATAGTTTTCTTAGATAAAAATCACTATCCTCACGCGGTTAATCAGCGAAATACATCTCCAAAATCGCTGTGTCTTTAGCCCATCCTCAAGGGCCGTCATCCTCGGGCTTGACCCGAGGATCCACACACAAGCCCTTCGGTGTGGCCAGAGGCATTATGAGCACTTCATTCTCTGTCCACGGTTTCGGATGGTAGGATAACTTATTCTCGATTTTGAAATGCATTCTGAGGTTTCAGTAATCCCCCCATCGCAACTGCCCTTCAAAAGCCCCAATCTTTGCTCTCCCTGCCCTGCTATGGTCCAGATTTACCAATAAATTTCGAGCAGGAAGTCTCCCAGTGTATTCCAAGCCGCTTCGCCGTTCTGGCAAAAGCGCATCACATCATGCTGTTGCAATCGTCAGGGCGGGCTCAGTCGTAAAGCTCTCCTCTGATTAAGGCCATATTTGCCAATATGGCCGGCAGGACTGCATGATGGGATGACGAAGGGATTTCCGCATTCCGGGCTTTTTGGCCCCAGCAGCGGCGCACGGAAAAGGGGAAGAAAAGGTGGAGGCATTTTACGTCATCGTGCTGATCAGCACGGTTCTCATTCTCATCGCGGCTTTCTCCAGCCTTCTTGCTTTCCGTTTCGGCGCCCCCCTGCTGCTGCTCTTCCTGATGATCGGCCTTGCCGCCGGCACAGACGGCCTCGGCATCGAATTCTCCAACAATTATCTCGCCTATATTCTCGGCTCTCTGGCGCTAGCCATCATCCTCTTCGATTCCGGCTACGGCACTCCGATCCAGGCCTTCAAGCTTGCCGCGGCACCCGCGCTGACCATCGCTTCCGTCGGCGTCGTCGTAACGGCCGCGTTGTTCGGCCTTGCCGCCACCTGGCTGCTTGGTTTTACCTGGCTTCAAGGGCTGCTGCTCGGCTCCATCGTCGCTTCGACGGACGCGGCCGCGGTCTTCTTCCTTCTGCGCATTGGCGGCATCAATATCCGTGACAAGGTGCGCTCAACACTGGAAGTCGAATCCGGCACCAACGATCCGATGGCGATCTTTCTGACGCTTGCCTTGGTCGAACTCCTGGCAAATGGCGAAGGCTATGCCGGCATCAACCTCGCCATGCTTGCCACCTTTGTCCAGCAGATGGGACTGGGTGTCATACTCGGTCTGCTCGGCGGCATGATGATCGTCCTCATTGTCAGCCGCCTGGAAACGGATCGCGGCCTGACGCCCATCTTCGTGCTGGCGCTCGCGCTCCTCGTCTTCTCGTTTACCGGTGCCGTCGGCGGCAGCGGCTTCCTGGCCGTCTATGTCGCAGGCATCTATGCCGGCAACCGCAAGCTGCCCGCATCGGCCTCGATCAAGCGTTTCCAGGACGGCATGACCTGGCTGGCGCAGATCATCATGTTCCTCGTGCTCGGTCTGCTCGCCACGCCCTCGGAATTTCC
Organism: Martinezella sp. CNPSo 3890; assembly: GCF_057784455.1. Lineage (NCBI taxonomy): Bacteria > Pseudomonadati > Pseudomonadota > Alphaproteobacteria > Hyphomicrobiales > Rhizobiaceae > Martinezella > Martinezella sp. CNPSo 3890. The sequence continues at coordinate 240,640 of NZ_JBXSOR010000010.1, forward strand.
GGCGATCGCCATCCCAGCCATTGCGCTGGCACTGTTCCTGATCTTCGTTGCCCGGCCGATTGCAGTCTGGCTCTGTGTGCTGCCGTTCGATTATACGCAGCGGGAAACCGGCTTCGTCGCCTGGGTCGGTCTGCGTGGTGCCGTCTCCATTCTTCTGGCCATCATGCCGATCCTCGGCGGCCTGCAGGCTGGCCAAACCTATTTCAACGTCGCCTTCATCGTCGTGCTGGTGTCACTGCTCGTACAGGGCTGGACCATCAAGCCGATGGCGCGCCGGCTTGGCCTCATCATTCCCCCGCGCATGGGCGCGATCGACAAGGTCGAGGTCGACCTGCCGGGCACGGTCAACCACGAACTCCTCTCCTATCGTGTCGTGAAGGACAGTCCGGTCCTGCGCGGCGAGCGCATTCCGCGCTGGGCGACACCATCGCTGATCGTTCGCGACGGCAAGTCCATGCGCTATCAATATGCCGGCCGCCTGCGCGAAAATGATGTCGTCTATCTTTTCGTCTCCCCCAATTATTCACGCCTGCTCGACCGCCTCTTCGCTAGCCGCGCGCCGGTCGATCCTGAGGATGCCGAATTCTTCGGCGCCTTCTCGATCTCACCGCTTCGCCCTGCCGCCGATCTCGATGCTGCCTATGGGCCGGGCCTGCTGAGTGAGCAGGAGAAGGGACTGACCATAGCGGAGCTCATGCGCCATCGCCTCGGTGGCAAGGCCGACTATGCGGATCGCGTTCGTCTGGGCGAGATTATCCTCATCGTCCGCGATCTCGACGAGAACGATCATATCCAATCCGTCGGAATGTCGCTCGAGGCGGTGGAACCGCCCGTCATCATGCCGATCTTCATCAATCTCCATGATATCCTGAAGAGTATCCGCGCCTACCTGCAGAAGCGCCGCGAGCGCGCGCATGAAGTCGTTTCAAGCGATTCGACGACGGGCAAAAACGACGTCTGAACGCCTTGCGTCTGCGATCATCCGTAGTATGGTCGGCCCGCTTTTCGCCACCAACAATATTGGATCCTCCCATGGCAGCCTTCAAAACCCTCGACGATCTCACCGACATCTCCGGCAAGCGCGTATTGGTGCGCGTCGACCTCAACGTGCCGGTCAAGGATGGCAAGGTCACCGATGCGACCCGCATCGAACGTGTCGCCCCGACGATTCTCGAATTGTCCGAAAAGGGCGCCAAGGTCATTCTGCTTGCCCATTTCGGCCGCCCGAAGGATGGCCCCTCCCCGGATCTCTCCCTCGGTCTCATCGTGCCGGCCGTCGAAGAAGTTCTGGATCATGCCGTTCTGTTCGCCTCCGATTGCATCGGCGCTCCAGCCGCCGACGCTGTTACCAAGATGAACAACGGCGACATCCTGCTGCTGGAAAACACCCGCTTCCACAAGGAAGAGGAAAAGAACGACGCAGCCTTCACCAAGGCGCTTGCCGCCAATGGCGATATCTACGTCAACGATGCCTTCTCGGCCGCGCATCGCGCCCACTCTTCCACGGAAGGCCTTGCCCACCTGCTGCCGGCCTATGCGGGCCGCACGATGCAGGCGGAACTTGAAGCCCTGGAAAAGGGCCTCGGCAATCCGGTCCGCCCCGTCGTCGCCATTGTCGGTGGTGCCAAGGTCTCCACCAAGATCGACCTCCTGATGAATCTGGTGAAAAAAGTCGATGCGCTTGTCATCGGTGGCGGCATGGCCAACACCTTTATCGCCGCCCGCGGTACCAATGTCGGCAAGTCGCTCTGCGAACATGATCTCGCCGATACCGCAAAGCAAATCATGATCGAGGCCGCTGCCTCCGGCTGCGCGATCGTGCTGCCGGAAGACGGCGTTGTCGCCCGTGAGTTCAAGGCCGGTGCCGACAACGAAGTCGTCGCAATCGAAGCGATCCCCGCCGATGCCATGGTGCTCGATGTCGGTCCGAAGTCGATTGAAGCAATCAAGAACTGGATCGGCCGCGCCACCACGCTCGTCTGGAACGGCCCGCTCGGCGCCTTCGAAATCACGCCCTTCGATGCCGCAACTGTCGCAGTCGCCAAATACGCTGCTGAATGCACGAAAGCTGGCAAGCTGACCTCCGTCGCCGGCGGCGGCGATACGGTTTCGGCGCTGAACCATGCGGGCGTTGCCGACGACTTCACCTATGTCTCGACGGCGGGCGGTGCCTTCCTCGAATGGATGGAAGGCAAGGTCCTGCCGGGTGTCGCAGTTCTACAGGCCGGCAAGTAAACAGCAAGCCTTATCGCCGCGAATGATACGGGCCGCGAAAGC